>JAEXLC010000044.1 GCA_023445495.1 Pseudomonadota bacterium
AGAGGCGCGCGCGCCTGACTAAGTGCTCCGATACTGGGCCCCGGCCTTCGCCGGGGAGCTGTGCGGAGCTTGAGGCAGCGTTATGTATCTTCAGCGGTCCCAAGCCATCGTCATCCCCGCGCAGGCGGGGATCCAGGGTAGGTCGGGATAACGATGCAATCGGGCGCGCGCCTTCCGGAGATGCCAATGCGAGCCCGACGCGCTCCGCCCTTGGCTCTGGATCCCCGCCTTCGCGGGGATGACGGATAATAGGGGGAGGCGGGGGAAGGAGCCGCATAAGATCCCGGCTTTCGCCGGGATGACGGCTGCTATCGGGGCGACGGGGAGTCTCTCAGCGATCCCGTTCCAGCGTGTAGCGCGCGATGTCGCGCAGCAGGTCGGCTTCGGTGCCATAGGGCTTGAGATGGGCGATCGCCTGATCGACGAGCATCCGGGCCTGCTCCCGGGCGCGTTCCAGCCCGAGCAGCGACAGGAAGGTCTCCTTGCCCGCCTCGCCATCCTTGTGGAGCTTCTTGCCGACCAGCGCTTCGTCGCCCTCGGCATCGAGGATGTCGTCGGCGATCTGGAAGGCGAGGCCGACGTCGCGGGCATAGCCGCGCAGGCCGGTGCGGCCCTCGATTGCTACCCGGCCGAGGATCGCGCCGCTTTCCACCGCGCAGCTGATCAACGCGCCGGTCTTCATCGCCTGGAGCCGCGTGACGGTGGCGAGGTCGAAGCTCGATTTCTCGGCTTCGAGATCCATCATCTGGCCGCCCGCCATGCCGGCCGGGCCGGCGGCGATGGCAAGCGTGCCCGACAGCTCGATGCGGACGAACGGATCGGGATGGGTCTTCTCGTCGGCGATCACTTCGAAGGCGAGCGCGTGGAGGCAGTCGCCCGCCAGGATCGCGGTCGCTTCGTCGAACGCCTTGTGCACCGTCGGCTTGCCGCGGCGCATGTCGTCATCGTCCATCGCGGGCAGATCGTCGTGGATCAGCGAATAGACATGGATGCATTCGAGCGCGAGCGCGGTGCGGGCGATGCAGGTGCGATCGACGCCGAACAGCTGGGCCGTGGCCGAGACGAGCAGCGGGCGCAGCCGCTTGCCACCGCCGATCGCGGCGTGGCGCATCGCCTCATAGAGTCCCTTGCGCGGATCGCCGGGCACGGCGAGCAGCAGGTCGAACTGGCGGTCCATCTCCGCCGAGACCTGCTTGAGCGCACCCTGAAGCGCGAGGGAGGCGTGCGCCACCTGGGTCAGCCGGCGTTGAACGGTGCGGTGGCGGCGGCGCGGCCTTCCGCATCGGTGCGGATCGCTTCGATCCGCGCCTGGGCGGCATCGAGCCGCGCGGCGCATTGCCGGCGCAGCCGGTCGCCGCGCTCATACAGGTCGATCGCTTCCTGGAGCTGGGCTTCGCCGCTTTCAAGCCGCGCAACGATACGCTCCAGTTCCTTCAGCGCTTCCTCGAACGAGAGCGCAGCAACATCTGCTTCTTCTGCCATGGCCTCGCTATGCGCCGGGCCGGGGGCGAATGGCAACCTGCCTCGGTATGATTGCAACCGGGCATCCTCCACCCTAGCTCGGCGTTACCTCGGCTGAAGGAGATTTCCCCCATGTTCACCAGCATCAATCCCGCCACCGGAGCGACGATCGAAACCTATCCGGAACTGGATGCGGACGGGATCGAGACGGCGCTGGCCCGGGCCGAGGCGGGGTTCCGTTCATGGCGCGATTCGTCGCTGGAGCAGCGCACCGAATTGCTGGGCAGGATCGCGGATGCCTGGGAAGCCAACAAGCAGCACCTCGCCGAAACCGCGACCCGCGAGATGGGCAAGACGCTGGCGAGCGCGATCGCCGAGGTGGAGAAGTGCATCAGCGGCTTCCGCCATTATGCCAAGGCGGGGCCGGGCTATCTGGAGCCGACCACGGTGCAGACCGCCGGCGGCGGCCATGCCGTGGCACGCTGGCTGCCGATGGGCCCGGTGCTGGCGGTGATGCCGTGGAACTTCCCCTATTGGCAGGTGATCCGCTTCCTCGCGCCGACGATCATGGCCGGCAATGTCGGGCTGCTGAAGCATGCCTCGAACGTGCAGGGCTGCGCGGCGCTGATCCAGCAGATGATGGGCGCGGCCGGCGCGCCGGACGGGCTGTTCCAGAACCTGGCGATCAAGTCCGACAAGGTGGCGGCGATCATCGCCGACAAGCGGGTGGTCGCGGTGACGCTGACCGGCAGCGAAGGCGCCGGCATGCAGGTGGCGCAGGCGGCGGGACGGGCGCTCAAGAAAGTGGTGCTCGAGCTGGGTGGTTCCGATCCGCTGATCGTGATGCCTTCGGCCGATCTCGATCTCGCGGCGAAGACCGCAGTGACGGCACGTACCCAGAATGCCGGGCAGAGCTGCATCTGCGCCAAGCGGATGATCGTGCATGCCGATGTCTATGACGCGTTCCTCGACAAGTTCGAGGCGGGGATGAAGGCGCTGAAGATCGGCGATCCGATGGAGAAGGACACCGGCATGGGGCCGCTTTCCAGCGTGGCGCAGCGCGACACGGTGCTGGAGCAGGTCGGGCGCGCGGTGGCCGAGGGCGCGACGCTGCGCTTCGGCGGCGAGAAGATCGAGCGCGAGGGCGCCTGGATGACCGCCGGGGTGCTGACCGATATGGATCCCGAGAGCGACGTGGCGAAGGAGGAAGTCTTCGGGCCGGTCGCGGCGGTCTACAAGGTTGCCGATATCGATGCGGCGATCGCACTGGCCAATGACGTGCCGTACGGTCTCGGCTCGTCGGTGTGGACGGCGGACGAGGACGAGATCGAGCGCTTCGCCCGCGATATCGCTGCCGGAATGACCGCGGTGAATTCGCTGCTCGCGTCCACGCCCGAGGCGCCGTTCGGCGGGGTGAAGCTCTCCGGCCATGGCCGCGAGCTTGGCCCCTGGGGGCTGCACGAGTTCATGAACCTGAAGGCGGTGATGTTCGGGAAGAATGTGGTGGCGGGGGATTGAGGCTTAAAAATCCTCCCCGAGACAAGCTCGGGGAGGATTTGAATCAGCTCACCACGAACTTGCCCGTCATCCCGAAGCTCGCATGGAGCAGGTGGGTGCATTTGATCGGGTAGGTGCCGGCCCTGGGCGCGGTGAAGTGCACATCGACCGCGTCCTCGCTGTCGAGCTCGATCTTGCCGTCCTTGATCTTGGCCCGGTCCGCCGGCGCGATGGTGGCGGCTGCGAAGAAGTCTTTGGCCGCGAAATTGTGCCCGCCGCTGCTGGTCAGGTGCAGCACATAGGCCTGGCCGTGGACCAGCGCGATCGTGGACGGGGTGAACTTGAAGCTGGAAAGCGCGACCGCGATCCGCTGCTCCGGGGCCGGGGCCGCCGCCGTGAGGGCGAGCGCCAGCACGGCAAGCGGCGCCCTCACCCCTGCTGCTCCGCGCGGACTTCGTTCAGCAGGTCCTTGCGGCTGAGCTTGCCGACCATCGTCTTGGGCAGGCTTTCGCGCACCACCACTTCGGCGACCCGCTCATGCTTGCCGACACGGGCATTGACCCACTGGGCGAGCGCGGCGCCGGTGATCGGCGTGGCGTCCTCGTCCAGGGTGACATAGGCGTGCGGCATCTCGCCATGATAGGGATCGGGCAGGCCGATCACGAGCGCCTCCTTCACGGCGGGGTTCTGGTAGAGCACCGCCTCGATCTGGCTGGGGAACACCTTGAACCCGCCGACGGCGATCATGTCCTTCAGCCGGTCGACGATCTGGATATAGCCATCCTCGTCGATCAGCCCGACATCGCCGGTGCGCAGCCAGTGCGGCTCGCCATCGACGCTGACGAACACTTCGGCATCGGCCTCCGGACGGTTCCAATAGCCCTGCATGATCTGCGGGCCGTGGACGACGATCTCGCCGGGCTCGCCCTCGGGCGGGGGACGCGTCGGGTCTTCCTTGTCGACCAGGCGGACGCGGGTGCCCTGGATCGGCTGGCCGATCGTGCCGGGCTTGTTGAGCTCGGTATAGGGATTGGTCGAGACCACGCCCGAGCTTTCCGACAGGCCATAGCCTTCGATTACCCGGGCGCCGGTGACGCGCTCCCATTCTTCCTTGAGCTGGGCGGGCAGCGGCGCGCCGCCCGAGATGCAGAAGCGCAGGCTCTTGAAGTCGTCGGGCTTCATGCCGGGCGCGTCGAGCAGCGCCTGGTACATGGTCGGCACGCCGGGCAGCGAGCGGGGGCGGGTGCGGCGCAGCTCGGCCAGCGCCTGCTTGGCGTTGAAGCGCGGCAGCATCACGATCTCGCCGCCGGTCACCACGGTGCGGTTGAGCACGCAGGTATTGGCGAAGACGTGGAAGAAGGGGAGGACGCCGAGGATCCTGTCCTTGGCGGTGGCCATTTCCGGATCGAGCCGTGCGACCTGGCGGGCATTGGCCGACAGGTTCTGGTGGGTGAGCACCGCGCCCTTGGGCGTGCCGGTGGTGCCGCCGGTATATTGGATCAGCGCGACGTCCTTCTCGGGATCGATGCTGGGCGCGTCGCAGGCGCCGTCATTGGCGATCAGCTTCGAGAAGGCGATGATCCGCGCGTCCTGCGGGCGCTCGGTGACTTCCGAGCCCTTGAACAGGCGGTAGAAGAAGGACTTGGCCGGAGGCAGGGCGCCGGCGACCGATCCGACCACCAGCCGCTCGAGCGCGCTCTGCTCGAGCACCTTGAGCGCGGTCGGCAGCAGCGCCGAGGCGGAGATGGTGAAAAGCAGCCTGGTGCCCGAATCGGCGACCTGATGGCTCAGTTCCTCGACCGTGTAGAGCGGCGAGAAGTTCACCACCGTCGCGCCGAGCTTGAGGATGCCGTAATAGGCGGCGACATAATGGGGGACGTTGGGCAGGAAGAGCCCGATGCGGTCGCCCGGGCCATAGCCCAGCGCCTTGAGCCCGCAGGCGACGCGATTCACGCCGTCGAGCGTCTCGCCATAGCTGTAGTGCCGGCCCATGAAATCGAGCAGCGGCGCCTGGGGGTGGGCGCGGGCGCTCGCCTCGAACAGCTCGACCATGGATTGGGGCGGGAAGTGGGTGTCCCATGCACCCGGGTGACGATACGCGGTACGCCAGATCTGTTCGGGGTCAGTCATTGACACTGGTGTAAGCAAGCCTTTGTGGGGGTCAAGTCGTAAGCCGCTTGCTCCACGTAACGAGCACGGAAATCGCGAAGATCCCGATATCGACGACGGCTTCGATCCGCTGTGGGGCGAGATCGTCCACGCGGTGCATGTGGAGGGCGATGTCGGCGCGGCGATTGGGGGAAGCGACGGCGAGCAGCGCCAGCGCAGCTAGCACCCCGAAAGCGATCTTCCTGGCTCGTCCCGACATGGTTACCGCATACGCCCGGCGACGCATTCGGGCAAGCGAATCAGGCGGCTTAGCGGCGCAAGAGTCAGGCAGCTTCGCGGCGGGCCCGGGCGCGGTCGCGGCCGGCCGACTTGGCTTCGAACAGCGCGATGTCGGCGCAGCGATAGAGCGATTTCCAGTTCTTGTCGTCGGCGAGCGGGCCGGTGCAGGCGCCGATGCTCGCGGTGACCTTGAGGTCGAAGGGCATGCGCGTCTGGCGGAGCTTGTTGAGCAGCTGATCGGGCTCGATCGGGGTGCCGCTGTGCGACAGCAGCGCGAATTCCTCGCCGCCCAGCCGCGCGACCAGCGAGTCCGCCGGCGTGGCGGAGCGCAGCGTGCGGGCGAACAGGCGGAGCACCTCGTCGCCGCCGTCATGGCCGAGCGTCTCGTTGACGCGCTTGAAGTGATCGATGTCGACGATCAGCAATTGCTGCTCGCCCGGGCGGCCCAGCGCCTGGTCGAGAAAGGCGCGGCGGTTGAGCAGGCCGGTGAGCGGATCGGTGTCGGCCAGGCGGCGAGCGAGCACTTCGCGGGTGATCGCCTCGTCGCGCTCGTCGCGCAGGAACTTGATGCGGTAGGCGACGGCCAGCGCGGAGACGAGCGCTTCGAACATCATCGAAACGATCGTCGAATTGTCGAGCCAGAAGCTCCACGGCAGCACATGGAGATTGGCGAGGACCCGCATCATCGCGAGCACCACCGGTGCACTCCAGGCGAGGGCGAACAGCCACAGGAAATGCGAGCGGTGCACCCAGGCATGCCACAGGGTGGGCACCACGATCGAGATCAGGCCGAGGATGGTGAGCGTGTAGAACATGTCGGCCAGGCGCAGGTCGATCGCGCCGAACAGGAACACGACGACGCCCGACAGCGGCACGGCGGTGGCGACCAGGCGGGTATAGATGTCCAGCCGGCGCGAGCGGATCTTCATCTCGAAGAAGCTGAGCGTGAACAGCGCCGCGGCGCCGCCGGCCAGGCCGAGGAACAGATAGTTGAAGCGCAGCCGGTCGTTGTTGACCATGTCCGGCCAGAACCAGGCCATCGCGCCCGAGGACGACAGGCCATAGCCGACCAGCACCGCGAGCAGCGCGCAATAATGGAGCTGGAAGCGGTAGCGCATCGCGCACCACAGCGCGAAATTATAGACGATCAGCGCCAGGCACATCCCGGCGAACCCGGTGTAGAGCGCGGCCATGGCGAGGTTGGTCGTGGCGATCCGATGCGCGTCGCTGATCTCCGCGCCGAGCAGCACGCCGCGGACATTGGCGGCGCCCTCGACATGCCAGAGCACGCGGGTGAGGGGGGCGTTGGACGGCGGGACCGGCAAGGCGGCGAGCGCGCCGAGCTGGATCAGCGGGGTGATGCCGCGGGCATCGGTCTGGTAATGATGGACATGCCCGTCCGCATAGAAGAGCTGGGCGGAGAGCCGCTGCTGCCAGAGGCTGGCGAAGTTGATGACCAGCTGCCGCTCGGGTGTGGAGACGGCGTCGATCGGCTGGGACAGCGCCCAGTAATCGCCCGGGCCGAGCTTGTACTGCTTGGTGGTGCAATCGAAGCGCTCGGGATGGCGGACCAGCTCGGCGGGGTTCGTCCCGCCGGTATCGCGCAGCAAACAGACTTGCAGGTCGCCCGTTGACGCCGCCTGCGCGCGTGCGGACGGCGCGATGCTCAGCAGAAGGGCAAACACACCGCACAGGAGAACAAGGTGGAAAAGGCGCACCCCCGGCATGCGGACGGCCTACGCCCAACATGACGAACAACCCGTAAAGATTTACGGGATTCTCCTTAGTCCCGCGCTATTTGTCGAAGCCGCGTGGCGGGGACGGCGATACACTGCCGCCCCCGCTCTCCAGGGAACCGAACAGGGTTCAGCAGCCGCCGCCAAGGCCAGCGGCGCGCTTGAGCAGGCCGCCCAGCTTGGGCTTGCACGGCTTGGGTTTCGGCTGCTCGGGCTGGCCATCCTGGTTTGCCGGCATCTGGCCGCGCATCGCTTCGCTCATGTCGGGCATGCCGGTCATGAAATTGGCGACCGAGCGATAGCGCGCCTTGGCGGTCCATTTCGGATGCCAGGCGATCTTGGGATCTTTAGGCCGTTCCGGGAAGGCGAAGTTCGCTTCCGGGCCATAGGCGTAGAGGAAGCCCATCATCATCTCGCCGGCAGCGGCCTTCACTTCGGTCGGGATGGTGCAGCTCGTCTGGCTGGGCGGCATCACCACCTTCTGGCCGATCAGCCGGTTGACCGTGGCCGGCGACAGCCAGCTCCACAGGTCGCCGCCGAACTGGCGCGTGGCGGACGAAGCCCACCACACCATGTCGCCATCCTTGCCGCGCTCGCCGGTGCCCATCGCCCAGGCATAATAGCCGGTCGCCGAAGGCACCTGGCCCCAGTTGAGCGGGATCGAGCCATCGGCCGCCTGGCCGGTCTTCACGCGCGGGGCGCTCATGAAATCCTGGTTCAGCGCGAAGCTGATCTCGGGGCTGTAATTGCCCGCGATTCGATGCTGCCCGATCAGCGAGGAATTGCCGCGCACCTGCGCATTGGTCTTGCCGTTCGGCCAGTCGCCATAGGTACGGCTGTTGCCCGGACGCGGGCCGAGTTCGGCGGGAATGCCTGCCGCGAACAGGTCGGGCGGCATCTGGCCCTTGGCGATCTTGGCGAAGTCGATGATCACCGGCTGGCCCGGGCCGACATGCGCGCCGCAGCCCCAATAGATCAGCATGCGGCCCTTGGGCCGCTCGAACTTATAGTCTTCCTTGGCCGGGCGGTTCGGCTCGGGCGTGACGAGCGGCACCGAAGCGCCCATCCGCATGCCCTCGGGCAGGAAGTGATCGGCCTTGGGGGCGCCGCCGGTGGCGGGCAGGCGCGAGCCGAGGCGCAGCACCATCTCGCGGCTGTCGCCCTGGCCCATCATCCCGGCGGTGGTGCCGATATCCATCACATAGCGCGCCTCGGGCGCGGTCTCGCTGGTCTGGGCGATGACCAGGCCGGCGGCGAGCAGCCCCGCCAGTGCCGTGCCCGCACCCAATATCTTCGTTATCTTCGGTCGCATTCGGATTCTCCCTGGAAAACCATGGCTGCGACCCGAAAACGCGAGCGCCGCTTACGACATCCGGGGAAAATTGCACAGGCGTGCATTATTATAATGCTGCGCAGGGCGCATAACCTGCGGCTATGTGAAGCCAAAGGAAACGGGCCGGGAGTTTCCTCCCGGCCCGCCTGTTGGTCTGGCCTGTGGCTTACTTGGACGCCTTGGCGGCTTCCTTCTTGCCCTTTTTCGGCTTGGGCGCGGCCTGGGTGATCTGGAAGGACAGCGCGCCGTCCTTCAGCTTCACATTGACCTCGCCGCCATGGACGAGCTTGCCGAACAGCAGTTCCTCGGCCAGCGGCTGCTTGATCTTCTCCTGGATCAGGCGACCCATCGGGCGCGCGCCATAGAGCTTGTCGTAGCCGCGCTCGGTGAGCCAGCTCTTCGCTGCCTCGTCGAGCTGGATGTGGACGCCGCGGTCCGCCAGCTGCAGCTCGAGCTGGAGGATGAACTTGTCGACGACCCGGGTGACCACTGCCGGCGGCAGATAGTCGAACGGCACGATCGCATCGAGACGGTTGCGGAATTCGGGGGTGAAGAGCTTCTTCACCGCTTCTTCCTGAACGTCGTCGCGGCTCATCTCGCCGAAGCCGATCGACTCCTTGGCCATGTCGGACGCGCCCGCATTCGTGGTCATGATGAGGATCACGTTGCGGAAATCGACCGTCTTGCCGTGGTGGTCGGTCAGCTTGCCGTTGTCCATCACCTGCAGGAGGATGTTGAACAGGTCCGGATGCGCCTTCTCGATCTCGTCGAGCAGGAGCACCGAATGCGGCTGCTGATCGACCGCGTCGGTGAGCAGGCCGCCCTGGTCATAGCCGACATAGCCCGGAGGAGCACCGATCAGACGCGAGACGCTGTGGCGCTCCATATATTCGGACATGTCGAAGCGCTGGAGCGGGATGCCGAGCAGCTCGGAAAGCTGCTTCGCCACCTCGGTCTTGCCGACGCCGGTCGGGCCCGAGAACAGATAGTTGCCGATCGGCTTGTCCGGATCGCGCAGGCCCGCGCGGCTGAGCTTGATCGCCGAGGACAGCACTTCGATCGCCTTGTCCTGGCCGAACACGACCCGCTTCAGGTCGGTTTCCAGGTTCGCCAGCGTCTTGGTGTCGTCGGTCGACACGCTCTTCGGCGGAATGCGCGCCATGGTGGCGATCACGGCCTCGATTTCCTTGGCGGTGATCGTCTTCTTGCGCTTCGAGGGCGGCACCAGCATCTGCATCGCGCCGGCTTCGTCGATTACGTCGATCGCCTTGTCCGGCAGCTTGCGGTCGTTGATGTAGCGCGCCGAAAGCTCCACCGCCGACTTGATCGCGTCGGGGGTGTACTTGAGGTGGTGATGGTCCTCGAACGCCGAGCGCAGGCCGGCGAGGATCTTGATCGTATCCTCGACCGTCGGCTCGTTCACGTCGATCTTCTGGAAGCGACGGAGCAGCGCCCGGTCCTTCTCGAAGTGGTTGCGGAACTCCTTGTAGGTGGTCGAGCCGATGCAGCGGATCGAGCCGCCCGACAGTGCCGGCTTCAGGAGGTTCGACGCGTCCATCGCGCCGCCGCTGGTCGCGCCGGCACCGATCACGGTGTGGATCTCGTCGATGAAGAGCACCGCGTGCGGCAGCTTCTCCAGCTCGTTGACGACCTGCTTCAGGCGCTCCTCGAAGTCACCGCGATAGCGGGTGCCGGCGAGCAGCGCGCCCATGTCGAGCGAGTAGATCACCGCTTCCTTGAGCACGTCGGGCACTTCGCCCTCGACGATCTTGCGGGCCAGGCCTTCCGCGATCGCGGTCTTGCCTACGCCCGGATCGCCCACATAGAGCGGGTTGTTCTTCGAGCGGCGGCACAGGATCTGGATCGTGCGATCGACTTCGGGGCCGCGGCCGATCAGCGGATCGACCTTGCCGTTCTTCGCCTTCTCGTTGAGATCGACGGTGAACTGCTTGAGCGCGCTCTCGCCCTTGCCGGACTTGGTTTCCTGCTTGGCCGACTTGTCTTCCTCGGCTGCGCCCTTGGGCGTGGTTGCCTCGGTGCTGCCAGTGCCGCCCTTGCCGACGCCGTGCGAGATATAGCTCACCGCGTCGAGGCGGCTCATGTCCTGCTGCTGCAGGAAATAGACCGCGTAGCTCTCGCGCTCGCTGAACAGCGCCACCAGCACGTTCGCGCCGGTGACTTCGTCGCGGCCCGAGGACTGGACGTGGAGGATGGCGCGCTGGACGACGCGCTGGAAGCCGCTGGTCGGCGACGGATCGGTCGCCTGATCGACCTTGAGCGCCTCGAGCTCGGTGTCGAGATAGTGCGCTACGGTATTCTTGAGTTCACCCAGATCGACGCCGCACGCGCTCATCACCTTGCTGGCATGCTCGTCGTCGACAAGCGCGAGCAGCAGATGCTCGAGGGTGGCATATTCATGGCGCCGGGAGGACGCAGCCTCCAGAGCCTTGTGGAGGGTCGATTCCAGGGCGGAGGCGAAACTAGGCATTCAGCTACAACTCCTGTGGGCCGAAAAGGATACGCGGCCCCTGTTGCCCCCTATGTCGGGAGCCTCGGGCCTCGCATCAAGCGCGGCGGCCCTACACCGGAGTAGAATGGCGTCTTGCCCCATCTCCGGTGCCGTCACGCTCATTTCTTAAATAGAGCGTTTGCGCTTGCGCGATGGTTAATCGCAGATGAAATTTTGGTTCGAGTCCGATCTATCTCGGCCTCGAGCATCGCAATGCGCTCGCTAAGTTCCTCAACCGAAAGGGGATCGAGGTCCTGGCGTCCGAGCTGGGCGACGAGGTCGTCCTTGCGACGCGGAAGATTTTCGTCGGCGTCCATGGGAGGCAGCGTTGACCCTGGCAGGGCCGATGTCAATAAGGCCACGGGTTTCTCCTGGGTTTGAAAGCGACATGGCCATGGCTCTTCCGGAAACGATGCTGGCAATCGATCCCGAGGCGCCCGGCGGGCCCGAGGTGCTGGTGCCGGTGTCGCGCCCCGTGCCGCAGCCGGGGCCGGGCGAAGTGCTGGTCAAGGTCGCCGCCGCCGGCGTGAACCGGCCCGAGGTGATGCAGCGCAAGGGGATGTACCCGCCGCCGCCGGGCGCTCCCTCGATCCTGGGCATGGAGATCGCCGGCAAGATCGTCGCGCTGGGCGAGGGCGTTCCGGGCGAAGTGATCGGCACCCCGGTCTGCGCGCTGATCGCGGGCGGGGCCTATGCCGAATATGCGGTGGCACCGATCGGCCAGTGCCTGCCGGTGCCGCCGGCGATCTCGATGGTCGAGGCCGCGGCGATCCCCGAGACGCTGTTCACCGTGTGGAGCAACGTGTTCGAGCGCGCCTATGCCGTGGATGGCGACTGGATCCTGGTGCACGGCGGCACCAGCGGCATCGGCACGATGGCGATCCACCTCGCCAATCTGTTCGGGCTGACGATCATCGTCACGGCGGGATCGGACGAGAAGTGCGCGGCAGCGCGGGAGATCGGTGCCGACTTCGCGATCAACTACCGGACCGAGGATTTCGTCGCCCGGGTGAAGGAGATCACCGGCGGCAAGGGCGTGAACATCGTGCTCGATATGGTCGGCGGCGACTATGTGCCGCGCAACCTCCAGTGCCTGGCCGAGGACGGGCGGCACGTGTCGATCGCGGTGCAGGGCGGGCTGCAGGCGACGATCCCGCTCTTCGAGATCATGCGCAGGCGGCTGACGCTGACCGGATCGACGCTCCGCCCGCGCTCGGTGGAGTTCAAGAGCCTGCTCGCCGACGAGATCCACCGCGCGGTGTGGCCGTTCGTGGCGGAGGGCAAGCTCAAGCCGGTGATCGACAAGACCTTCCCGCTGGCCGACGCGGCCGGCGCGCATGCCCGGATGGAAGCGGGGGATCATGTCGGGAAGATCGTGCTGACGGTGGGGTAGGGGCATCTGACTCCCCTACCTGCAAGGGAGGGGAATCCTGGTCGCAGCACACCCCAGCCCGCTGGAACGGTGCCGATTTCGTTAGGGAAACGAGTTTCCGCCAATTAGCATCCCCGTTCGAATCGGGGGATCCAGGGTGCTTGCGTTTCTTCTCGCGGAGGGGAATTTCGCGTTCGTCGTCGCGGTATTGCTGATGCTGCTCATCGGCCTGGTGCAGGTGATCGGCTTCGGCCACGACGTGGATTCGGACCTGCACGTCGAAGGCGATCTCCACTTCGATTTCCTGTCCTGGCTGGGCATCGGGCGGCTGCCGCTGCTGATGCTGATCGTGGTCTTCCTGGCGATCTTCGGGATCGGCGGGCTGGCGCTGCAGCAGCTGCTGCGCGACTGGACCGGCGAACCGCTGTCGACCGTCGCCGCGGTGCCGCTGGTCGGGGTGGCGGCCTTGCCGCTCACCGGCCTTGCCGCGCGCCTGCTCGCGCCGATCCTGCCGCGCGACTTCACCACCGCCGTGCCGCTCGACGTGCTGGTCGGCACCAGCGCGCAGATCGTCACCGGCCGGGCCAGCACCGGCTCGCCGGCGCGCGCCCGTGCCGAGGACCATCACGGCCAGGTCCATTACATCATGGTTGAGCCCGACAATGCCGGCCAGGTCTTCGAGGAAGGCGAGCGTGTGTTGCTCGTCCGCCGCGAAGGCGAATGCTTCCGCGCGATATCGCGCGGCGATTTCCACTTACCACGTCTGGATGGGTGACCCCATGAACGCGATCGTGCCCGCAGGAGCCACTTCGATGATCCCGTATCTGATCTATGCCGGCATCGCGCTGTTCGCGCTGCTGATCCTCGGCCTCACGCTGGCGCGACTCTACAAGCGCGCCTCGAAGGAGATCGGCTTCGTCCGCACGGGCTTTGGCGGCGAGAAGGTGGTGATCAATGGCGGCGCGCTGGTGCTGCCGGTGTTCCATGAGACGATGCCGGTGAACATGAACACCGTGCGCCTCGCGGTGGAGCGCAAGAACATGGACGCGCTGATCACGCTCGATCGGCTGCGCATCGACGTGAAGGCGGAATTCTACGTCCGCGTCCGCCCCGATGCCCAGGCGATCGCGATCGCCGCGCAGACGCTCGGCATGCGCACGATGAACCCCGATGCGCTCAAGGAGCTGGTCGAGGGCAAGTTCGTCGATGCGCTGCGCTCGGTGGCTGCCGGCATGACGATGGCGCAGTTGCACGAGCAGCGCGCCGATTTCGTCCAGAAGGTGCAGCAGGTCTCGTCGGTCGATCTCGCGATGAACGGTCTGGAGCTGGAATCGGTGTCGCTCACCGGCCTCGACCAGACTTCGATCGAGCATTTCAACGCCAACAACGCCTTCGACGCCGAGGGCCTGACCAAGCTCACCGAGCAGATCGAGCTGCGCAAGAAGGCGCGCAACGACATCGAGCAGGACACCCGCGTGCAGATCGAGAGCAAGAATCTCGAAGCGCAGCGCCAGTCCTTCCTGATCAGCCGCGACACCGAGTTCGCCCGGCTGGAGCAGGAGCGCGAAGTCGAGATGCGCCGCGCCGAGCAGGCCGCGGAAGTCGCGCGCGAGCAGGCGCTGCGCCAGCAGGAAGCCGATCAGGCGCGGATCGAGGCCAAGAAGCTGGTCGACAGCCAGCAGATCGAGGCCGATCGCACCGTGCAGCAGGCCAAGATCGCGCAGCAGCAGGCGCTCGAGCTTGCCCGGCAGGAGCAGCAGATCGCGGTGCAGAACAAGAGCCGCGAGGAAAGCCAGGCCAAGGCCGAGGCGGACAAGGCGCGTGCCGAGGCGGTGGTCGCCGAGGAACGCGTCGGCACCGCGCGCGAGGCCGAGGTTGCCGAGCGCCAGAAGCGGATCGAGCTGATCGACGCCGCCCGTGAAGCGGAGCGCGCCGCGATCGGCATCAAGGTGCAGGCCGATGCCGAGAAGCAGGCAGCGTCGGACCGCGCCGAGGCCGCGCGGCTCCAGGCCGAGGGCGAGGCGGAAGCCGCCAAGCTCAAGGCCGAGGCGGACCGGGTGCGCTTCGAAGTCGAAGCGGCCGGCCAGCGCGCGATCAACGAGGCGGCGAACCTGCTCTCGTCCGAGACCATGTCGCTCCAGACCAAGCTGGCGCTGCTCAAGGTGCTGCCGGAAGTGATCCGCGAAGCGTCCAAGCCGCTCGAGGCGATCGATTCGATCAAGATCGTCCAGGTCGACGGCATCACCGGGCGTGGTGGCGCGGCGGGCG
Source organism: Pseudomonadota bacterium (assembly GCA_023445495.1). Taxonomy (GTDB): domain Bacteria; phylum Pseudomonadota; class Alphaproteobacteria; order Sphingomonadales; family Sphingomonadaceae; genus Sphingomonas. The sequence goes on from JAEXLC010000044.1 coordinate 14,565, forward strand.
TGGCCGATGCGGGTGGCGAGGGCGGTGACCGCAACCTCGCCAATTCGGCGGTGGCGGCGGCCTTGCGCTACCGCGCGCAGGCGCCGGTGATCGACGGACTGATGCGCGAACTCGGCTTTGACGGCGGCACGCTCGACGGGCTGGTCGCGGGGGCGGCCGACCTGGGCACGAGAAACATCGTGGCGCCGTCCGACGATGACGATGACAAGCCGGGCGCCCCGGCGGGCGGGCGCAAGGCGCGTTCGGGGAGCTAATTGCCTCCACCGTCATCCCCGTGCAGGCGGGGATCCATTGGCGCTGGTGACAGTGAGACTCACAACGCTCAGCCAGAATGGATCCCCGCCTTCGCGGGGATGACGAAGTGGGGTGCGGGGACACATCGCGAAGTGGAGTTTGCGCGCATTTGAATTCAGGCACCTTGGGGGAGGGACCTATGGCATTTGTTCGGAAGGAATGGGCGTTCTCGCTGGTCGCGGGGGTATTGGCGATCCTGTTGCTCTACGCGCTGATATTGTCGGACCGTTACTGGGTGGCCGCGAGCCGGCCGACAGTGGACGCGCTGGCCGAGGTGAAGGTGCCGCCCGAGCTGGGCGACATGATCTCGGCGATCGACGATTACGGCGTCCATATCGAGCGCGTGCCGAGCAAGGTGGAGCAGTATATCGCGATCAAGCGGGCGCAATATGGCGTCGCGCAGGGGGCCGCCTCGCACGCCAATATGAGCGCGCCCCGGCTCGGCTATTCGGTACGCGAGACGACGTTCCTGGGCATGCCCTTCTGGTACACCGCCGAATATGGCCATGTGCTCTATTTCAACTCGGACTGGGGTGTGGTGGCGGCGCCGCTCAACGACCTGGGCTTTGCCGCGCTCGACAAGGCCAATGGCCGCGACATGCGGGCGACCAGCATGATCCCCTGGTGGTCGCACCTCTGGGGCTGGCTGTTCGTCGCCGGGCTGGGGCTGGCGATCTGGCTGTGGCACCGCCGCACGGTGCGCTGGCGCACGGAGAACGGGCTTATCTGATTCCTGCGGCGCGCTGCGCCGGGTTGGCCGGCGCGCCGAGCAGCTTCGCGACGACGGGGAAGACTTCGGCTTCCTCCCAGTCGACCCGCGCCTTGAGCGCGCGATACTGGCTGCGCACCGCCATGCGGAACTCGCGGGGATCTTCCTTCACCCGGGCCATGGTCCACAGGCCATAATGTTCGCTGGCGCTCTGGCGCAGCGTCATCAGCTCGTCGGTGAAGCGGCGGCCGAGCGCGCGGTGCGCGGGGTCAGGGCTGGCCTGCAGTGCCTGGGTGATCGTCGACAGCTTGCCGATGACATGGCGGCTGCCGGCCTGGCCAAGTGCGTGGCGGGCGGCGGCGATCTTGTCGAAGCTGGGCTCGATCTCGCCGGCGGCCTCCATCACGGCTTCGGTGAGGCGAAGCAGTTCGCGATGTTCCTGTCTGATGCTCTCCAGGCGGTGCACGCGGCGTCTCCATTGTCCCCATTTCGGTTTATAGAGGGCGGAGAGGGCCTAGGGGCCAATGCGTAGGCGGATTGGCGGGAGCGCCGTGTCGATCGATCAGCTGGACTTATGATTGGGCGCGCGCAATTTGTTGGACCCGGGGTGCGGGAGCGCTCGAAAGGCGCATGGACAAACGGGAGGGAATGATGGCTGCGCTGGTGCTTCACGAATATGCCGCCTCGGGCAATTGCTACAAGATCCGGCTGACCGCCGCGCACCTTGGCCTGCCGCTCGAGCGGCGCGAATATGACATCATGCAGGGCGAGACGCGGACGCCGGAATTCCTCGCCCAGGTCAACGCCAATGGCCGGATCCCGACGCTGCAGATCGGCGACGACTTCCTGCCCGAGAGCAATGCGGCCTGCTTCTACCTCGCCGACGGCAGCGACCTGATCCCGCACGACCGGTTCGAGCGGGCGGACATGCTGCGCTGGCTGTTCTGGGAGCAGTATAATCACGAGCCCAATGTCGCGACCCTGCGTTTCTGGGCGAAGTGGGTGGGCTTCGACCAGCTGAGCGACGTGCAGCGCGCCAATCTGCCGGGCAAGCAGGCGGCGGGCGAAGCGGCGCTGGCGCTGATGGACGAGCATCTGGAGACGCGCGACTGGTTCGTGATCGACCGGCTGACGCTCGCCGACATCGCGCTGTTCGCCTATACCCATGTCGCGGAGGATGGCGGGTTCAGCCTGCAACCCTATCCGAGTGTCCGCGCCTGGATCGACCGCGTGGCCGCGCATCCGAGGCACATTCCGATAACCGCCTGATTCGGTGGGCGGAAGCGGCCCATTATGCATAGTTCTGTGACATCCGCGTGAAGTCGAAACGATTCGAAATGTAATATTCCGCGGCCATTTACCGGCGCCAGGCAAGGGCATTTGCAGGGCTGGTTAAATGGCCACGATCACGAGGCTTCCGTTCGACGCGCAGCATCTCGCGGACTTCCACGCGTCGACTCCGTCGATCCCCGAAAAGGCGGTCACCGAGCGCAAGCGCTACCGCGCCGTCTGGATCAGCGACGTCCATCTCGGCACGCGCGGCTGCAATGCCGACATGCTCATCGACTTCCTGGACCATGTCGATTGCGACGTGATGTACCTGGTCGGCGACATCATCGACGGCTGGGCACTCAAGAAGCGCTTCTACTGGCCCGATTCGCACAACGACATCGTCTGGCGCTTCCTCAAGCGCGCCAAGCGCGGCACCGAGATCGTCTATATCCCGGGCAACCATGACGAGATGTTCCGCCAATTCTCGGGCCTGAACTTCGGCGGCGTGCACATCCGCCGCCAGGCGATCCACACCACCGCCGATGGCCGTCGCCTGCTCGTGCTGCACGGCGACGAGTTCGATGCGATCACCATGTCGCACCGCTGGCTCGCCCATCTGGGCGACGCCGCCTATGAGATGATGATGGGCCTGAACCGGCTGGTGAACCGCGTTCGCCGCCTGCTCGATCTCCCTTATTGGTCGCTGAGCAAATACGCCAAGGCCAAGGTGAAGAACGCAGTCGAGTTCATTTCCAAGTTCGAAGAGATCGTCGCGCACGAAGCCGGTGCGCGGGGAGTCGACGGCGTGATCGCCGGACATATCCACACGGCCGAGATGCGCGACATCGAAGGCATCGCCTATTACAACGACGGCGATTGGGTGGAGGGTTGCACCGCGCTCGTGGAGCATTACGACGGTACGATGGAAATTCTCCATTGGGCCGAAGAGATGGCGAAGCGCGAAAGCGAACTAGCGTCCGGGGTCAGACTGGCGGCTGCGTGACGGCTACGGAGGTCGGACCCGTGCGGATAGCCATAGTGACAGACGCCTGGGAGCCCCAGGTGAACGGAGTCGTGCGCACCCTGCAGTCGGTGCGCGACGTGCTGGAGAAACAGGGGCACCTGGTGAAGGTGATCTCCCCCGATCTCTTCTATTCGCTGCCATGCCCGACCTACCCTGAGATCCGGCTGGCGCTCGCCCGGGTGGCCAGCGTCGGCGCGATGCTGGAGGAATTCAACCCGACGGCGATCCACCTGGCGACCGAGGGGCCGCTCTGCGTGGCGGCGCGGCGCTGGTGCATCCGCCACGACATGCCGTTCACCACGGCCTATCACACCCAGTTCCCGGACTATGTCTCGGCGCGTTCGGGCGTGCCGGCCGAATGGATCTGGCGCTACATCAAGTGGTTCCACGCGCCGAGCCAGGCGATCCTCGCTTCCACGCCCTCGATCCGCCAGTCGCTGATCGACCATGGTCTGTCCCATGTGAAGCATTGGGGCCGCGGCGTGGACCTGAGCAACTTCCATCCGGGCATCGCCCCGCATCCGGCGATGCGGGACCTGGACGGGCCGGTGCAGCTCTATGTCGGCCGTGTCGCGATCGAGAAGAATATCGAGGCGTTCCTCAAGACTTCGCACCCGGGCACCAAGGTGGTGGTGGGCGACGGACCGGCGCGCGCCTCGCTCCAGGCCCGTTTCCCCGAGGCGAAGTTCCTGGGGCCGATGTTCGGGGCGGAGCTCGCATCCGCCTATGCCGCCGCGGACGTCTTCGTCTTCCCGAGCAAGACCGACACGTTCGGGCTGGTGATGATCGAGGCGCTGGCCTGCGGCGTGCCGGTTGCCGGCTATCCGGTCACCGGGCCGATCGATGTGCTGACGCCCGAGACCGGCGCGATGGACGCCGACCTGACCCGGGCGATCGGCATTGCGCTGACCCGGGACCGCGCGGCCTGCGCCGCCTATGGCCGGACCTTCACCTGGGATGCCAGCGCGCGCCAGTTCCTCAATGCGCTACATCCGATGCATGGGGAGCGGGCGGCGGCGTAGGTTGGGAACGTCATTTTCCCCGTCGTCATCCCCGCCTTGCGCCGGGATCCCGCTTCGTCTTTTTGCGGGGCAAGGC
>JAEXLC010000014.1 GCA_023445495.1 Pseudomonadota bacterium
CCCCCGGCTTTCGCCGGGGAACACCAAGGAAGCCGAAACCCGCCCTCAGGCCTGCGCCACCGGCACCGTCGCGACCATGTCGCGCAGCCGGGCGGAATAGCGTTCGGCCATTTCCTGGTGCACGCGCCGTGCGGTGGTGTCGTCGGCGCGCGCGGCATGCTCGCGCTCCTCGCGCTCGCGCTTCCGGTAATATTCTATGTCTCTCGAGCTCATTGCGGGTGCTCCATTCGCAAGCGGGAGCCCTAGTCTCTCAGCCGCGGGCTATGCTTGGGTGCCGACTCGCCCGCGATGCGATCTATGTACCACAGCGGGATCGACTTCCGAACCAACGCATATCAATTCCGTCCAAACCGGATTTTGCTTTGGATCAAAGGCACTAAATTCCGGTCCGATTAGGCATTATGTCCAACTGGAAATCGCCGGACTTTGGCGGTAGGAAAACGAAATGCACAGCGCAGACAGCCCCGCGCCCGTCGATTATTCCCGGGTTTTCACGTCCGCGATCGACCGGCTGCACGCCGAGGGCCGCTACCGCGTCTTCATCGATATCCTGCGCAACAAGGGCATGTTCCCCAATGCGCGCTGCTTCGCCGGCCATAACGGCCCGAAGCCGATCACCGTCTGGTGCTCGAACGATTATCTGGCGATGGGCCAGCATCCCAAGGTGATCGCCGCGATGGAGGAAGCCCTCCACGATGTCGGTGCCGGCTCGGGCGGCACGCGCAACATCGGCGGCAACACCCATTACCATATCGATCTGGAGGCCGAGCTCGCCGATCTCCACGGCAAGCGGAACGCGCTGCTCTTCACCTCGGGCTATGTCTCGAACGAAGCGACGCTCTCGACCCTCGCCAAGGTGCTGCCGGGCTGCATCGTCTATTCGGACGAGCTCAACCACGCCTCGATGATCGCCGGCATCCGCAATTCGGGCTGCGAGAAGCGCGTCTTCCGCCACAATGATCTCGCCCACCTCGAGGAACTGCTCGCGGGCGACGATCCCAACGTCCCCAAGCTGATCGCCTTCGAGAGCGTCTATTCGATGGACGCCGATATCGCGCCGATCGCCGAGATCTGCGACCTCGCCGACAAGTACAACGCGCTGACCTATCTCGACGAGGTCCATGCCGTCGGCATGTACGGTCCGCGCGGCGGCGGCATCTCGGACCGCGAGGGCCTGGCCGACCGGCTGACGATCATCGAGGGCACGCTCGGCAAGGCGTTCGGCGTGATGGGCGGCTATATCGCGGCCGACCAGATGATCATCGACGTGATCCGCAGCTATGCGCCGGGCTTCATCTTCACCACCTCGCTCTCGCCCGTGCTCGTCGCCGGCGCGCTGGCGAGCGTGCGCCACCTCAAGGGCTCGTCGGAAGAGCGCGACGGCCAGCAGGCGGCGGCAGCGAAGCTCAAGGCGATGATGGCCGAGGCCGGGCTTCCCGTCATGCCCTCGACCACGCACATCGTGCCGCTGATGGTCGGCGATCCGGTCAAGGCCAAGAAGATCAGCGACATCCTGCTCGCCGAGTATGGCGTGTACGTTCAGCCGATCAACTACCCCACCGTGCCCCGGGGTACCGAGCGTCTGCGCTTCACCCCCGGCCCCGCGCATGACGAGGGCATGATGCACGAGCTTGTCGATGCGCTGGTCGAGATCTGGGGCCGGCTGGAACTGCGCCGCGCGGCCTGATTTCCATCGGCATGCTGAACTTGTTTCAGCATCCAACCCACACCAGGCGGTATCGCCCTTGGAGAATTGGACCCTGAAACAAGTTCAGGGTGACGGCTAGGCCTGGGCGCCCTCCGCCCGCGCCATCGGCAGGAAGCGGCTGTTGCAGAGCAGTCCCGCCGAGAGCAGCGACACGATCACGCCCACCGGGAAGATCTCGACGAACGTCATCGGCAGCCGGAAGAACGGGTTGTGATAGGCGGTGCGGAAGCCTTCCATCTCCGCCTGCGCCTTGGCCAGTTCCGCGCCGTGCTTGCCCTCGGTCATCGTCCCGGCGAACTTGTCGATGAACGCGTCGATGCCGATGATGTGCAGCGCCACGTCCCAGCAGATCGCATAGACCACGCCCGCGACCAGGCTGATCGCCAGCCCCATGCCCAGCGCCGGCAGGAAGCGGATCACCCCGCCGCCCGCCACGTCGCGCTGGCGCTTGATCGCCAGGAAGATCGTGCTCAGCCCGATCAGCATCACCAGATAGCCGATCGCCATGCCGTATTGGCCGGTGGCGCCTTCGAAATTGGTGACGATGATCGAGAGTATGCCCCCGGCGATCAGTCCGCCGATCACGCCGTAGCTCAGGATGGTGCGCAGCATTTGGTTTCTCCCCTCGGGTCAGGTTGCGCCCCGATCAGCCGCGCCGCAAGCCGGTGCGGCAATCCCCCGAAAGGATGATTTGCGTGAAACGGGGCCCAACTCGCTCCCCTTCCGCTTGCGGGGGGGGGCGGGGGGGGGGGGGTAACGAACGCGGGAATGGTCTTGGTGGACAGCCCCTCCCCTGACCCCTCCCGCAAGCGGAAGGGGGATTAGCGAACGATCCCCAGTTCCCGCGCCCGCGCCACCGCATCGCCGCGCCGCTTCGCGCCCAGCTTGTCGAGCAGCCGCGCGACATGCGTCTTCACCGTGTTGAGCGACACGCCCAGCGCGTCGGCGATCTCCTGGTTCGATCGCCCGGCGAGCAGCTGGTCCAGCACCTCCAGCTCGCGCGGCGACAGCCCCAGCGCCGCCACTGCCCGCGGGTTGCCGTCGAACCCGCGCGGGGCCGGCCGCGCGAACCCGCGCACGCCGAGCCAGACGCCCAGCGCCAGGAAGCCGCCCGCGATCAGGAACACATAGATGTCGCCGATGTGCGAGCGCACCAGCCGCTGGTAGTCGAGCCACTGGAGCAGCAATGTCCCCGCCGCCAGCAGCGCGCCGTACAGCAGGATGCGCCGCGCCAAGCTCAGTCCCGCGTCAGCGTCGCGCTCCACACATAGCCGCGCAGGGTCGAGCGGAAGTCGAGCCGCAGCCCCTGTTCCTCCGCCACCCGCTTGAGCACCGCGGGCAGCGTGTCGCGCGGATAGACATGGAAGTCGTTCAGTGACTTGAAGTGCAGCCGCCTGGCGAACTTGGGCAGCTTCTCGTACTGGCCGAAATCGACGATGTGCAGGCTGCCGCCCGGCGCCAGCGCCTTGGCGCCCAGCTCGATCGCCTCCACCCAGGGCGGGATCATCGAGAGCGTGTAGCTCATGAACACCCGGTCGAGCTTGTCGACGCCGAACAGCGTCTGCACGTCGAACGCGCCGGCATCGCCCTGCGCCAGCGTGATCTTGCCGCTCAGCCCGTTCTTCTCGACCGAGGCGCGTGCCGTCTCCAGCATCGCCTCGCTGATGTCGAAGCCGAAGAAGCGCGCCTCGGGAAAGCGCTTCGCCGCGACGATCAGGTTGCGCGCCGTGCCGCAGCCGACCTCCAGCACCGTGCCGCCCCTGGGCGGATTCAGCCCGCGGATCAGCGCGTCGCGCCCCAGCAGGTAGAATTTGCGCGTGAAGTCGTAGAAGTGGCGATGGAGCGCATAGGTCGCGTCCATCAGCCCCTTCTGGTCGGCGTCCCCCGTGGCGGCGCTCATGCGTGCGGCTTCAGCGTCCAGACGTGCGTCGCGCCATAGACCGACGAGCGGTCGCGGCGCGTCCAGTCGTCGAGCTTGGCCTGGTCCTCATATTCCCACTGGTTCATCAGCTCGTCGGGAATATGGCCCTTCACCACATCGGGGATCGCCGCGGTGCGATAGAGCACGCGCGCGCCCGGCTTGGCGGTGCGGGTGATCTCGCCCCAGATCCGGGTCAGTTGCTCGTCGGTCATCCAGTCCTGCGCATCGAGCAGGATATAGCGGTCGAGCGACTGGGCCGGCATCGTCTCGAGATAGTCGGCATAATTGGTGTGGCGGATCTCGACGCGGTTGGCGCGCTCGCGCACCACGTCCCAGTTCTTCGCCTCGAGATACGGCGGCAGCGGGGCGTCCGGACCCTCGCCATAGCCGCGGCCAAAGGCCTGCCAGGCGTAGAAATTGTCCTTCAGGTCGAAGTCGCAGGCGAGCTTCTTGAGGCGGCTGCGCAGCGCGCCGGTGATGCCCGCCTGGTCGTCGATCTTGAGCAGGTCGTACTGCGCCGGCGGGATGCCGAAGCCGAACAGCGCGGCGGGCTGGTCGACCAGCCAGCGCAGGAACTTCTTCTCGAAGAACGGCGCGAAGCGCGTCTCGAAGATCTGGCGCTGCTCCTCGATGTTCTTCGCCGCCAGGATCTCGCGCGGATCGATGCCGTAGCGGTTCGCCAGCCAGTGGACGAAGCCGATCAGCCGGCCGAGCAGGCCGTATTTGTAGAAGCCATGCTTGAACGCATCGATGCGGCGGGTGCCGTTCAGGCCGCGGCGCTCCCAGTAATCGCGGTACGGCGCATCGAGATGCGGCGCGATATACTGGCGATAGGCCTCGACATTCTCGGCCTTGTTGGCCTGGCCGAAGAAGCGGTGGAACGCCGCATAATCGGGCAGGTTGAGCGCCGCCTGCTTCTTGAGATTGTTCAGCGCGATATGCGCCGGGTTCAGGTCGACCGCGGTGATCTTGGCCGGGTTCGCCGTCAGGTACGAGAAGACGTTGCAGCCGCCCGAAGCGATGGTCACCATATGGTGGTCCGGCTGGAGCTGCAGCGCTTCCATGTCGATCACCGGATCTTCCCAGATCTGCGGATAGACCAGCCCACGGAACGCGAAGGTGAAGGCGCGCTCGAGCAGGCCCTCCTTGGTCATGTGCTCATGGCGATGCACGGCGCCGCGGACGGCGACATTCTTCGGCGTCTTGGTAATCGAACCCATCAGTAGCTCCTGGACGCCCCGCGGGCGAGCGGTGGTCCGCCACGCCCTATTACCCCTTTGTGACGAACCGGCGTCACTTTAGGGGCTCATGGCAACACCCGCAACGTCCCTTGCGGCTGCCACCCCCCGAGGCGCCCCTAGAGTCAGGAGCGCAGTAAAATCAATCCCGTGTCATGCTTCCCGCCATCGGCCAGTCGCTGTCGCCGACGCGCTTGAGCACCATCTTGAAGAAGGGCCGGCCCGGCTGCCCCTCGGCAACGAAGTCGCCGGTCTCGGTCCAGGTCGTGCCGTCGAAGCTTGCCTTATACTGTATCTTCGCCTTCGGCCCCGCCGGCACTTCCCACACATAGCCCTTGCCGCTCTCGCTGATCGCAAGCGGGAAGTTGCCCGAGCGCCCGCCGGTATGGCTGTTCATCAGATAGGCTTTGGTCTGCGGATCATAGGCGATCACGGCGAAGGCGTTGAACGGCACGCTGCCGTCCGGGTTGAACGCCTTGCCCTCGATCACCGTGATCGTGCCGTCGAGCAGCGTGCCGACCCGCTCGGTATGGACGACCACCTGCTCGGGCGCGCCCGGCATCTTCATCCGCGCCTCGCCGCGCCACTTCCCATGCATCCAGTCGAGCTTGTGCGCCGCTTCCACCTGCGCGGCCATCGCGGCCTTGTCGGCATGCTGGGCCTGCGCGGCGGCGGGCAAAGCGAGGGCGGCCAGAGCACAAGCCCAAGCAGTTCCCCGGCG
>JAEXLC010000016.1 GCA_023445495.1 Pseudomonadota bacterium
GCGCCTATCTTTCCGGTGCGCCGGGCTCGGCCGTGAGCGGCGGCAAAGGCGGCGCGGGCGGCACTTCGAGCGATGGCGACGGCGGCGGCGGTGGTGCGGGCGGCTATGGCGCGGTGGCGACCGGCACCGGCACGATATTCTTCAACTATGCGATCACCGGCGGCAATGGCGGCGATGGCGGCGGCGGCTATTTCTATGGCGGCGGCGGCGGTGATGGCGGCCATGGCCTGGTGCTCACCGGCACCGGCGCCACCGCCTCAATCAGTGGCGCGATCACCGGCGGCAATGGCGGCGTGCGCGGTACCTTCTCGGCCTCCGGCTGCTGCGCGGTCGGCCAGAACGGCGCCGGCGGCATCGGCCTGGTCGGCAGCGATGTGGCCATTGTCCTTCATGCCACGATCAGCGGCGGCCTCAATGGCAACGGCGTTACGCGCGCGCTTGCGATGCGGCTGGGCGGGGTCAACCAGATCGCGCTCGCCAGCGGCTGGGGCCTGGTCGGCGGCATCGAGATCGCCGGGACCAGCCTGGAATTCGTGCAGGGCAACAACCAGACGCTGTCGAACGACATTTCCGGTGTCGGCAAGCTGATCAAGAGCAGCATCGGCAACCTGACGCTGAGCGGCAACAACAGTTATGCCGGCGGCACCGAAATCCGCGGCGGCACGCTGACGATGGGCAGCGCCAATGCGATCGGCACGGGCAGCATCGTGCTCACCAATAATGGCATTCTCGACCTAGGCAACCAGACGGTGAACCTGAGCCGCGGGATCACCGGCACCGGCACGGTACGGGCTTTCGGCAGCGGTGCGCTGGTGATCGATCCCGGCACCTCTGTCACCTTCGGCAGCGGCGGCGGCGCCATCACCTCCGATCTGGCGCTGAGCGTGGACAGCGCCAGCACGCTGACGCTGTACGGCAACAACAACCTGACCGGCGGCATCACCCTAGCCGGCCGGCTGGTGATCGGCGAGACCGGCGCGGCGGGCGGATCGGGCAACACGATCACCACCACCGGATCGGTGATCAGCTACACCAACGGCACCGACAACACGGCGGATATCCAGCTCAGCTCGAACACCACGCAGCTCGAAGTGCTGGGCACCGACTCAGCCACGCAGAGCGGCGTGATCTCGGAGGACGGAAGCAGCTATGGCTTCGAGAAGATCGGCACCGGCACGCTGACCCTTGCCGCCACCAACACCTATAGCGGGACGACCCTGGTCAGCAGCGGCGTTCTCGGGCTCGCCGCGGACGGCGCGGCGGGCACCGGCGCGATCGAGCTCGCGGACAATACGAGCCTGTTCAACGCCGCGCCGTGCGGCTGTGCCCTGACGATCGGCAACGATATCCGGATCGCGCTGGGCGGCACCGCGGCGATCGGTTCCTTTGGCAACGACACTGTGCTGAGCGGTACGATCAGCGGCGGCCATCTGCTCTTCTCGGAGGATTTCGGCACCGGCACCTTCACGCTGACCGGCACCAACAGCTACGGCGTCACCGGGATCGCTTCGCTGATGACCCTGCGGGTGGGCGACGGCGGCACCACGGGCACGCTCGGCACCGACTTCGTCACGGTGGATGGCAGGCTGGTCTTCGACCGCTCGGACAGCATCACTGTCTCGAACGACATCGACGGCAGCGGATCGCTGACCCAGGCGGGCGGCGGCACGCTGATCCTGACCGGCGCAAACAGCTATTCCGGCGGCACCACGATCAGCCAGGGCATCCTGCAGGTGGGCGATGGCGGCACCGCCGGCACGCTTGGCGCGGGCACGATCAGCAATGACGGCGCGCTGGTCTTCAACCGTTCGGACGATCTCGCCGTCTCGGACGACATCACCGGCACCGGCAGCATCACCAAGCTTGGCGCGAACACGCTGACGCTGAATGCCAGCAACAGCGACTATACCGGCGCGACCAACCTGCTTGGCGGCACGCTGGCGGTCACCGAGTTCGGGCTCGGCGCAACGGCCTTGGTCTCGATCGACAATGGCGCGACGCTCGCCGCGCTGGAGGATGCCGGCACCGACAAGGTGACGATCCTGTCCGGCGGCGGCACGATCGACACCGGCGCCTACCAGTTCGAAGTGGTGAACGGCGCCGATTTCCAGGGCATCCTCACCAAGACCGGTACGGGAACGCTGCTGCTCTCCGACCTCGACGAGACGGGCACCGGCGCCGGGGGCATCAACGTCGTCGCCGGCACGCTCGCGCTGGGCAGCGACTTCGCCGCCGGCACCGGCACGATCGCACTGGCCAGCGGCACCACCCTGCTCAATGTCGGCGGCTGCATCTGCGGCGGAATCGCGCTGGCCAACGGCATCAGCGTCACCGGCACGGCGACGATCGACAGCGGCGGCAACCAGACCTATCTCGACGGCCCGCTGACCGGCGGCAACATCCGCTTCGCCGACAGCATCGGCGGCGGCACCATCACCCTGACCGCCGACAACAGCTATGGCGATACCGTGGTGGGGACGCTGGCGACGCTGGTCGTCGGCGAAGACGGCACCACCGGATCGCTCGGCACCGGCAGCGTCACGGTCGAGGACCTGGCGATGCTGGCGTTCGACCGGTCGGACACGGTCACGCTGGCCACGGCGGTTTCGGGCGACGGCCTGATCGGCCAGTTCGGCAGCGGCACGCTGATCCTGACCGGCAACAACAGCAATGCCGGCGGCACGGTGATCCTCAATCCCGACGGCATCCTGCAGGTGGGCGATGGCGGCACCAGCGGCGCGCTGGGCGCCGGCACGATCTTCAACATGGGCCAGCTGGTGTTCGACCGCTCGGACGACATCACCGCCGCGCAGGAGATCGCCGGCGACGGGCGGATCACCAAGCTCGGCGCGAACACGCTGACGCTGAGCGGCGACAACCTCAACGGCAGCTTCGGGCCGTTCCTGGGCACCATCTCGGTGCAGGGCGGCACGCTGGCGATCACCCAGTTCGCGCTGGGCGCCAGCGAGCTGGTCGAGATCGACAACGGCGCGCAGGTGAAGCTGCTCGAGGACAGCTATGCCGGCAGCATGGCGATCCTCTCGGGCGGCGGCACGATCGACACCGGCGCCTACACGCTCGAAGCGCTCGGCGGTGTCGATTTCCAGGGCGAGCTGACCAAGACCGGCTCGGGGACGCTGCTGCTCGTCGACTTGCCCGAGGAAGGCACCGGCAGCGGCGGGATCAACGTGACCGCGGGCACGCTCGGGCTGGGCAGCGACTTCGCGGCGGGCACCGGCACGATCCGGCTCGCCGACGGCACGACGCTGCTGAGCTGCGGCTGCGGGCTGCTGACGGTGGGCAATGCGCTGCAGATCGCGGCGGGCGGGACGGTGACGATCGACGCCGATGGCGGCAATGTCGCGCTTACCGGCACGATCGACGGTGGCAATGTCAGCTTCACCGCGGGCAGCAGCCCGGGTGCCGCGAGCAGCTTCACGCTGACCGGCACGAACAGCTATGCCGCCACGCGGATCGGCGCGAATGTCGAGCTACTGCTGGCGGGCGGGACGCTGGGCAGCGGCGACCTGGTCTTCGACGCGGCGCCCTCGGATCCGGGCACGCCGGCGGAGGTCCGGTTCGAGAACAGCAGCGACTATAGCTTCGGCGGCAGGATTGTCGGCGGCGGGCTGGTCACGATCAACCCGGATGCTTCGGCCAAAGTGACGCTGACCGGCTCGAACAGCACGGCGGAGAATTTCACCGGGACGGTCAACCTGCTGCGGGGCACGCTGGTGCTGAATGGCGCGCTGGGCGACATGGCTGGCAATAGCGCCACGCTCAGCGTCGCCGGGGGCACGCTGGGTGGCAGCGGCAGCTTCCATGGCAGCGTCGACATCGACAATGCCGCGCTCAACCCCGGCAACAGCCCGGGCACGCTGGCGATCGCCGGCAATCTGACGCTGGGCGCAGGCACGATCCTCAACTTCGAGCTGGGGGCGCCGGGCACGGTCGGCGGGGCGAGCAACGACCTCGTCACCGTCGGCGGCGACCTGCGGCTCGACGGCACACTCAACGTCCTCGCCTCGGGCGCGGGCTATGGGCCCGGCTATTACCGGCTGTTCAACTATGGCGGCAACCTGGACGACCAGGGGCTGGACATCGGCACGATCGCCGGTGGGCTGGCGCCGCAGCTCCTGACCAATATCGGCGGGCAGGTGAACATCCGCCTGGGCGGGGCGCAGGCCATCCAGTATTGGGACGGCTCTGACATGGGCTCGACCACTGGCGTGGCGGGCGGCACGGGCAACTGGAAGGGCGCGAACACCAACTGGACCGGCCCGACCGGCTACGCGATCAACGACGCCTGGCAGGGCCAGGTCGGCGTGTTCGGCGGCGCGGCGGGCGGCACGGTCACGGTCTTCGGCGCCCAGAATTTCGAGGAACTGCGCTTCGTCACCGACGGCTATGCGCTGCGCCCCGCCGCTGCGAGCGCGGCATTGGGCACGACTGGCGGCTTCTCGATCATCGACGTCGCGAGCGGCGTCACCGCCGATTTCGGCGTGGTGATCCAGGGCACCGCGGGCCTCGACAAGACCGGCACGGGTACGCTGATCCTCTCCGCCGCCAACACTTATGAAGGGGCGACCGACATCGCGGCGGGCACGTTGCGGCTGGGCGCCGACAACGCGATCGCCGAGAAATCCGCGCTCAACATCCAATCGGGCGCGACGCTCGACCTCGCCGGGTTCGACACCAGCTCCGGATCGATCGCCGGCGCGGGCGCGATTCTGCTCGGCGGCGGCCAGCTCGAGACCGGCCATGACGACAGCTCGACCATCTTCAGCGGCACGATCACCGGCCCGAACGGCGGCGCATCCACCTTCAGCAAAATGGGCACCGGCACGCTGACCCTGGGTGGCACCGTCACCCTCGGCACCAGCGCCGGGCTCAACAGCCTGGCCCGGATCGACGACGGCACGCTCCAGATCAGCGGCACCGGCAGCCTGAGCGCGGACCAGCTCGACAACCTCGCCACGCTCGACAATGCCGGCACGATCGCCACAAGCCAGATCTTCCGCAATCTCGGCAGCGCGACCAACGCCGACACGGGTACGATCACCGGGCCGACCGAGAATAGCGGGACGCTCGACAATTACGGCACGATGGGCGAGCTGCGCGCGGTCACCGGCACCGCGACCAACCACGGCACCGGCACGATCAACGGCGCCGTCGACAACCTCGCCGCGTTCACCAGTACGGGCATCATCAACGGCAATCTCGGCAATAGCGGGACGGTGCAGCTCGCGGGCCAGCTCAACGGCAGCGTCACCAATCTGGCCTCCGGCACGAGCACCACGCTGACCGGAACGGTTACCGGCATCACCTATTACCAGGGCGCCACCGGATCGACCTTCGACCTAGCCGGGTTCGACACGCAGGTCGGCGGCCTGGCCGGCTCCGGCACGATCCAGCTCGGCAGCGGCCGCCTGACCGTGGCCGGCGGCAATACCGACTGGAGCTTCCTCGGCGCGATCGGCGGCAGCGGCGGGCTGAGCAAGACCGGCACCGGCAAGCTGACGCTGAGCGGCGCGAGCAACTATGGCGGCACGACGTCGATCAGCGGCGGCGGCACGCTCTCGCTGGCGGACGGCGGCGCGATCGGCGGCGGCGCGGTGTCGAACAACGCCACGCTCGACTTCACCGGCTCCGCCAACCGCGTCTTCGCCAACAGCATCACCGGCACCGGCAACCTGAGCAAGAGCGGCCTGGGCGTGGTGACGCTGACCGGCGCCAACGCCTATGGCGGCGGCACCCAGGTTTTCGGCGGCACGATCGGCTTCAACAACGGCCAGTCGCTGGGCAGCGGCGCCGTCTCGCTATTCAACAGCACTGCACTGCGCAACGTCCAGGCGGGCGCGGTGACGCTGGCGAATGCCATCGGCATCGTCTCGGGCACCGCGACGCTGGAGGGCGTGGCGGGATCGAGCACCGTGCTGGGCGGGCCGATCACCGGCGGCAATCTCAACTTCGCAGTGTCGGGCGGCGGCGCTGCCAGCTTCACGCTGAACGGCGCCAACAGCTATGCCGCCACCCAGATCGGTGCGGGCGCCACGGTGAACCTGGCCGGCGGCACGCTGGGCACCGGCAACCTCGCCCTGGCGGGCACCAGCGCGACGCTCAACTTCATCAACGGCACCAACTACAGCTATGCCGGCGTGATCACCGGCAACGGGCATATCGGCGTGAACACCGCCGGCGGCGCCGCGGTCACCCTAGCCGGCTCGAACGTGGCGGGCAGCGACTTCACCGGCACCGTCACCGTTGATGCCGGCAAGCTGGTGCTCAACGGCAACTTCGGCGACGTGACGGGCAATACCGCCAGCCTGACGCTCAACGGTGGCACGCTGGGCGGCAGCGGCACCTTCCATGGCAACCTGACCCTGGGCGGCGGCACGCTGAACCCGGGCAACAGCCCCGGCACGCTCAACATCGCCGGCAACCTGACGCTTGGCGCCGGCACGATCCTCAACTTCGAGCTGGGCGAAGCCGGCACCGTTGGCGGCGCCAATAACGACCTGGTCAATGTCGGCGGCAACCTGACGCTCGACGGCACGCTCAACGTCGCGGCGCTGACCGGGTTCGGCGAAGGCTATTACCGGCTGTTCAACTATGGCGGCACGCTGACCGACAATGGGCTGCTCTTCGGCGCGCTGCCGGGCGGCTACACCAGCACGCTGCTCACCAACATCGGCGGCCAGGTGAACATCCTGTTCGCCAGCAGCCCGCAGGCGATCCAATATTGGGATGGCGGCGACCTGACCGGCAGCTCCAGTGCGAGCGGCGGCAATGGCGGCGCGGGCATGTGGAGCGGCACCAGCACAAACTGGACCGCGCCGACCGGCTATGGCGTCAACGACAGCTGGCACGGCCAGGTGGCGGTATTCGGCGGCGCGGCCGGCGGCACCGTCACGGTCCAGGGCAGCCAGGCCTTCCAGGAACTGCGCTTCACCACCAACGGCTACACGATCGCCGGCGCGACGGCGTCCGCCGGACTGGCGACGACCGGCGGCTTCTCGGTGATCGACGTTTCGACCGGCATCGGCGCCGCGATCAACGCCACCATCTCCGGCACCGGCGGGCTGACCAAGACCGGCACCGGCACGCTGAGCCTGGGCGGCGCGAACAGCTATACCGGCCTCACCACCATCTCCGCCGGCACGCTGGTGCTGGCCGCAGGCGGTTCGCTGGCCGGGGCGGTCCAGAACAATGCGACATTCAGCAATGCCGGCACGGTCGCCGGGGCCGTCACCAACGCGGGCACCCTGACCAGCACCGGCACCCTCGCCGGCGGCCTGCTGAACAACGGCACCGCCACACTGGCGGGCACGATCGGCACCGGCATCGTCAACAACAGCACGATCGGCCTGAGCGGCGCGGCGACGATCGCAGCGCTGCAGCAGGCCGCTACGGGCAGCTTCAACCTGGCCGGCTTCGGCGGATCGATCGGCACGCTGACCGGATCGGGTGCGATCGCCCTGGGCAGCGGCACGCTCAGCATCGGCGCGGGCAACGGCAACTCGTCCTTCGGCGGCACGATCGCCGGCACGGGCGGCCTCGCCAAGACCGGTACCGGCGCGCTGGTCCTAACCGGCGCCGCGACCCAGACCGGCGGCACGACGATCTCGGGCGGCACGCTGCAGATCGGCAATGGCGGCACCACCGGCTCGCTCGCCGGCGCGATCACCAACAATGGCGTGCTCGCGATCAGCCGCAGCGACGCTGTAACGCTCGCCAATGTGATCTCGGGCACCGGCAGCTTCGTCCAGTCGGGCAGCGGCACCACCACCCTGACCGGCGCCAACAGCTATGGCGGCGGCACGATCGTCTCGGCCGGCCGCCTGCGCGGCGATACGGCCTCGCTCCAGGGGGCGATCCGGATCGATAGCGCGCTCGAATTCGCCCAGGCCGGCGCCGGCACCTATGCCGGCAGCCTGTCCGGCGCGGGGCTTTTCGAGAAGACCGGCACGGGCACGCTGACCCTGAGCGGCAGCAGCGCGACCTATAGCGGTGCGACCAACGTGCTGGCCGGCACGCTGGCGGTGAACGGGCTGCTCAGCCGCTCGCTCGTCACCGTCTCGAACGGCGCCACGCTGAACGGCACCGGCACCGTGGGCGGGATCATCGTGCAGAGCGGCGGCACGCTGGCGCCGGGCAATAGCGTCGGCACGCTCAATGTGGCGGGCAATGTGCTGTTCCAGGCCGGCTCGCTGTTCGCAGCCGAGGTCCAGGCCAGCGGCGCCGACAAGGTGCAGGCGACCGGCAGCGCCCAGCTTGGCGGCACGCTGCAGGTGCTCAACCTGGGCGGCAGCTATGCAATCAACAGCACCTATGTGCTGCTCCATGCCGATGCCGGGGTCAGCGGCACCTTCGCGGTGACCAACCTGGCCAGCTTCGGCCTCGCCTACCGGCCGAAGATTATCTACACCGCCAACGAGGTGCAGCTGCTCCTCGCCGCGAACCAGCTTTCCGCCGTGCTCGGCACTGGCGTTGCGCTGACCTACAACCAGGCGAGCGCGATCGGCCGGCTCGATGCCGCGGTCGTGACCGGCGGCTATGATCCGACGGCGCTCAGCGCGCTCTACAGCCTCTCGCCCGCGGCGATCCCGGCCGCGCTCGACCAGCTATCCGGCGAGATCTATGCCAGTGCGACGCGCGCTTCGCTCGAGGATGAGCGCGTGGTGCGCGAGGCAGTGCTCGGCCGGCTGGCCGAGGCCGCCGATACCGGGCTCGCCGGCACCGGCAGCTGGGGCCAGGTGATCGGCGGCTGGGGCGGCGTCGACGGCGACGGCAATGCCGCCGGCTATGACGTCGACCGCACCGGCATGATGATGGGCATCGACAATGGCGCGGAGACCGACACCGGATCGTGGCGCGCCGGCGTGATGGGCCATTATACCCGCATCACCCTGCCCGCCGACGCGCGCGGCAGCCGGGCGACGATCGATCGCACCGGCGGCGGCCTCTATGCCGGCGTTGCGACGAACAACTGGCGGATCCGCGCCGGCGCATCGCTGTCGCTGCTCGACCTGAAGGCGCGGCGCGCGATCGCGGTACCCGGCCTGGCCACCAGCGAGCGCGGTAAGGCGCGCGGCGTGATGCTGCAGAGCTTCGCCGAGCTCAGCTACCGGATCGATGCGGGCAAGAACGCCTTTGTCGAACCCTATCTGGCGGGCAGCGCGACGCGGGTGACCTTCGGCCAGTTCGCCGAGAGCAGCGGCCCGGTGGCGTTGCTGGTGCGCAAGCAGAAGAGCGTGCTCGGCATCGGCGAGCTCGGCCTGCGCGGCGAGACCGCGCTGGCCGGCGGCGACAAGGGCAGCGTGCGGCTGGGCGGCAATATCGGCCTGCGCACGGCGTTCGGCGACCGCGCACCCGATCCGGCGATCGCGCTGGCGGCAGCACCCGGCCTGGCGTTCGACATCCGCTCGGCGGAGATCGATCGCTTTTCGGCCGCGGCGAACCTGAACCTGATCGTCAATGTCAGCGACAAGCTGAGCCTGCGCCTCGGCTATAGCGGCGTGCAGGGCGCGAAGGTGCACGAGCATGGCGGCCGCGCCACGCTGAGCCTGCGGTTCTGAGGCCTGGCGCCGGCGCGGGATGGCCCCGCACCGGCGCCGAACGGGTCAGGAGAAGATCGACTCGAGATCGGAAGGCGCGATGCCTTCCTTGAGCTGGCGCAGCTCGACATAGACGCTCGCCTGCACCGCGACCGTCAGCATGCTGTAGAGCGCGTTCACCGCCGCGCCGACCAGCGCCGCGAGGAACAGGTTGCCGGTGGCCGACATCGCGGCATTGAGGAAGCTTACCGGGATGCTCAGCACCCAGATCAGCAGCCCGACGATCACCATCGTCAGGAAAATCCGCCAGCGCGAACCGCTGGTCAGCTCGGCGCTGCGGCCGAACGCCTCGAAGATGCCGATCTTCTCCTGGACATAGGCCGGCGTGACAACGCTCCAGACCAGCCAGAGGATGATGCCGGGCACGATCAGCAGCGCGAAGCCGACGATCAGGCCGAGGCCGGTGAGAATGCCGATCGCGATCATCGGCAGGATGAGGCTGATGCCGACCGCGAGGCACTGCCCGAACTGCGGCGTTTCTCCCGACAGGCTCAGCACCGTCGCGCGGGTGAGTGCGGCCTGCAGGATGGCGTTGGTCACGATGCTGACCAGGATTCCGATCAGGATCGGGGTCCAATAGGCCGAGCTGAAGTAATAGCTGCCATCGACCAGATTGCCGCTCAGGCCGATATTGGTCGCCTGCCAGAAGCCGAGTGCGAATTGCGGGATACCGGCCAGCACGAGCGCCAGTCCGCAGAACAGCACGATATTCGATCCGATCGTTTCGAACGCGCGCGAAATGACCGCGCCGATCTCGAAGCGCGCTGCGCCAAATTCAGATTGAGCCATGTTCCCCTCTTTCATCGAAGTGCTTCGACGTCGGCGGGAAGCTGGTCAAAAACGGTGCCGAAGTCCAGTGGCGCCGGGCTTTCCTGCGACCGGTGCTTACGGTAGCACTGTCGCGGTGGGGGATTCGGCGTGAGCGTAGAGGGACCGGCTGCATCGTCCGTCGCCAGGGCGCATGAGGCGCTGCGGGCGCGATCCGATATCCAGTTCGAGATGACGACGGCCAAGCCTCCGGAAGTCCCGGAATGGATGCGCTGGCTGGCCGGCCATCTGAGCGGGATTTCGCCCTTTCTCGGATGGATCCTGCTGGGCGTGTTGTTGCTCGTCCTCGCGATCTTCCTGGTCATGCTGAACACCACCTTCGTGCGCGGCCGCGCGTCGCGCGACGCCGAGGCCGAGACGGTGCAGGAC
>JAEXLC010000036.1 GCA_023445495.1 Pseudomonadota bacterium
ACCCCGGCTCAAGGCCGGGGTGACGACAGGTTTCAATTGAGGGAGAAATGGGATGAAGAAGCGTCTGGGTCTTGCCGCTGCCTTGCTGGCGTTGCCGGCGCTTCCGATCCCGCTGGCGGCGCCCGCCGCCGCGCAGGCAACGGCCCCCGCCGCGCAAGGCTATGCGGCGCTCGTCGCCCTCTACAACGAGTTCCGCGCCTTTGTGCCACCGCCGATGGTGAAGGGGGTACCGGACTATTCGCCGGCGACGATGGCCCGCCACTATGCCGAGCTCCAGCGCTTCGAGGCGCGGCTGGCCGCGATCGACGACAGCGCATGGCCGATCCCCCAGCGCGTCGATTACATGGTCGTCCTCGCCGAAATGCGCGGGCTCGAGTTCCAGCATCGGGTGATGCAGCCCTGGAAGCGCGACCCGGCCTTCTACAGCACCACCAATCTCGGCTTCGGCCCGAAGATGCATGGCGCCATTGCCATTCCCAGGTTGCCGATCGCCAAGGACAAGGCCGAGGCGCTGGCGGCGAAGCTCAACGCGGTGCCCGAGGCGCTGCGCCAGGCCCGCGCCAACCTCACCGATGCGCGCGGCGACCTCGCCCGGCTGGCGATCGTCCAGAAGCAGGTCGAAGTGAACGTCTATGGCGAGCTGGCCGCCCAGGCGGCGAAGCTCCAGCCTTCGCTCGTCGCGCCGGCGAAGCGTGCCCAGGCTGCGGCCGCCGATTTCAAGGCCTGGCTGGAAAGCATCGAGGCCCGGTTGCCCGCTTATGGCGGCGTCGGCGCGGAGAATTACGCCTGGTACCTCAAGCATGTCCTGCTGCTGCCCTATACGCCCGAGCAGATCCGGGTGATCGGCGAGCGCGAATATCAGCGGCAGCTCGCCTTCCTGAAGATCGAGGAGCATCGCAACCGCGCGATTCCGATGCCGGAGCCGGTGCAGACCCGCGCCGAATTCGATGCCAAGCGCAAGATCGAGGACGAGGATCTCCTCAAGTTCCTGCGCGATGGGGAATGGGTGACGATCCCCGACTATGTGAAGCATGATCCGGAGGAGGGGCCGTACCAGTTCCCGTTCGAGAAGGATCCGTCCAGGCCGGGGCTGTTCGATCCGCCCCAGCATCTTCACTTCTTCTTCCAGGCCGAGTTCCGCGACGGCCGGCCGCTGCGCGCGCACAACCTGCCCGGCCATGCCTTCGATGCGCTGCAGGCGGCGCGCGACACGCGGCCGGTGCGCGGCCAGCCGCGGCTGTTCTTCGTCAACGGACTGCGCAACGAAGGCTGGGCCTTTTATCTCGAGGAGTTCCTGATCCAGTCGGGCATGCTCGAGGATCGGCCCAAGGCGCGCGAGATCGACTATGTCCTGGGTGCCAAGCGCGCCGCGCGCATCCTTCCCGAGCTGAAGATGCAGGCGAACGAATGGACCTGGCAACAGGCCAATGCCTCGCTGGTCTCGCGCACGCCCAAATGGATGGCGCCCGGCGATGCCGTCGCCCAGTTCGATATCGAGCTGTACCTGCGCCAGCCCGGCTATGGCATCGGCTATTACATGGGCAAGGTCGAGCTGGAGAAGCTGCTTGCCGATGTCGCGATGCAGGAAGGCGACCGGTTCGACATCAAGGCCTTCCACGATCGCTTCCGCGCCGCCGGCTCGATCCCGATCTCGCTGATCCGCTGGGAGATGACGGGCAAGGACGACGAGGTCCGCGCGCTGCGCTGACGCGGGGCAGGGCCAGGTTGCGCCGCTCTCGACAAGGCCGCCGGTAAAGCGGATGGGGGCATACCGGACTCGATTCCCGGGCGTTGACGAAAGGCTTTGAGATGACCGCTGCGATGCTCCCCGATCTGAACCTCTATATCGGTGGCGAGTGGCGCGGCCCGGCGGGACGCGAGACCCAGCCGGTGCTCAACCCCGCGACCGGCGAGACGATCGGCGAACTGCCGCTGGCGACTGGCCAGGACCTGGCTGATGCGCTGGAGACAGCCGAGCGCGGCTTCGCGACCTGGCGCGCGACGCCGCCGGAACAGCGCGCCGCAGTGCTGCTGCGCACCGCCGCATTGCTGCGTGAACGCGCCGAGGAACTGGCCGAGATCGCCACGCTAGAACAGGGCAAGCCGCTGGCCGAGGCGCGTGGCGAGGCGCTCTATTCCGCCGCGCTGCTCGAATTCCATGCCGGTGAGGCGCTGCGCAACTATGGCAAGGTACTGCCGCGCGTGCCGGGCCTGCGCTCGCTGGTGCTCAAGCAGCCGGTCGGCCCTGTCGCGGCCTTCTGCGCCTGGAACTTCCCGGTGATCAATCCGGTCCGCAAGATCTCGCCGGCGCTCGCCGCCGGCTGCTCGGTGATCCTGAAGCCGAGCGAGGAGACGCCGGCCAGCGCGATCGCGGTGATGAAGTGCTTCCAGGACGCCGGCCTGCCCGGCGACGTCTGCCAGATCGTGTTCGGCGTGCCGGACACCGTCTCGCGCACGCTGCTCGCCTCGCCGGTCACCCGCAAGCTCAGCTTCACCGGCTCGGTGCCGATCGGCAAGCATCTGATGAAGCTCGCATCCGACACGGTGATGCGGATGACGATGGAACTGGGCGGCCACTCGCCGGTGCTGGTGTTCGACGATTGCGACCTCGAGAAGACGCTCGACACGCTGGTCGCGCACAAGTTCCGCAATGCCGGCCAGGTCTGCGTTTCGCCGACGCGCTTTTATGTGCAGGAAGGCATCTATGATCGCTTCGCCGCCGGCTTTGCCGAGCGCACTGGTCGGATCAAGATGGGCGATGGCCGTGAGACCGGCACCAATATGGGTCCGACCGCCAATCCGCGCCGCCCGGGCACGATCGAGGCGCTGGTGGAGAATGCCCGCAGCGTCGGCGCCAAGCTGCTCGCCGGTGGCGAGCGCGGCGAGGGGGATGGCTTCTTCTTCCAGCCCACCGTGCTTGGCGACGTGCCGATCGAGGCGGCGGCGATGAACGACGAGCCCTTCGGTCCGCTAGCCTTGCTCGCCCGCTTCGGCAGCGTCGAGGATGCGATCGGCCATGCCAACCGCTTGCCCTATGGCCTCGCCGCCTATTGCTTCACCGAGAATGGCCGCCGGCAAAACCTACTCGCGGACTCGGTCGAGTCCGGCATGGTCGTGATCAACAATGTCCGCACCTCCTGGCCCGACGCGCCGTTCGGCGGGATCAAGGAAAGCGGTTTCGGATCGGAAGACGGCCCCGAGGGCGTCGAAGGACATATGATCACCAAGGCCGTCCATATGAGCTGAGCGATCGGCCGGGCGGTGCCGGCGCAGGCGCGTTTCGCGATGCGCCGGCCATCACCCGATTGTGTCCTGTCGGCCGCTCGCGCATAGAGCGCCCCCATGCTCTCGCAGAAGACCCGCTATACCATCCGCGCGCTTCAGCATCTGGCCGATCGCTACGGCGAGGGGCCGGTGCCGCTGGCCGAGATCGTCGAGAAGCAGAATATCCCGGCCAAGTTCCTGACGGTCATCCTCTCCGAGATGAACCGCGAGGGGCTGGTCAATTCGCAGCGCGGGCGCGACGGCGGCTACATGCTCGCTTTGCGGCCGGAGCAGGTCCGCATCGGCGATCTCGTCCGCAAGACCCATGGCTCGCTCGCGCTGGTGCCCTGCGCCAGCCGCTTCGCCTATGAGAAGTGCGACAATTGCGTGGCCGAGGAGGAATGCCGGCTGCACCACCTGATGCTCCATCTGCGCGACGAGACCGCGCGCATCCTCGACGGCGTCACGCTGGCCAATCCGCTGCCCGAGGCACTAAACTCTACTTATAAGATAGACAATTAATCCTGCTTTGCCGATCGCCGGCTGAAAGGCTGGTCTGTCCGCTCCATCCCAAGGGCAGGAGTAGGCCATGTCGGGTTTCATCGGTGCAGCAGCGGCGGCGGATCGCAGTCCGCTCAATTTCCTCTGGTTCATCCCGTCGGGCGGCGACAATCGCCGGCTCGCCTGGCCCGAGGGCGAGCGGGCGCCCGATCCCGAATATCTCCGCCAGGTCGCGGTCGCGGCGGACAAGCTCGGCTATTATGGCGTGCTGATGCCCACCGGTGCGATGTGCGCCGATGCCTGGATCACCGCCGCCTCGATCGCGCCCTTCACCGAGAACCTCAAGCTGCTGGTTGCATTGCGGCCGGGCCTGACCGCGCCGGCCGAGGCCGTGCGCCAGGCTGCGGCGCTCGACCGGCTCTCCAACGGGCGGGCGCTGCTCAACGTCGTCACCGGCGGCAGCCCCAAGGCGCTGGCGCAGGACGGCATCTTCCTCGACCACACCCAGCGCTACGAGCAGACCGCCGAGTTCCTCGACATCTGGCGCAAGCTCGCGCGCGGCGAGACGGTGACCCAGAAGGGCGAGTATCTCGGCATCGAGGACGGCCGGCTGATCTTCCCCTTCGTCCAGGAGCCGCATGCGCCGATCTGGTTCGGCGGCTCGTCGGAGATCGCCCGCGAGATCGCGGCAGAGCATGTCGACGTCTATCTCGCCTGGGGCGAGCCGCCGTCGCAGCTCAAGGAGATCATCGACGACGTCCGCGAGCGCGCCGCGAAGCGCGGCCGCACGATCCGCTTCGGCCTGCGCATCCACTTCATCGTCCGCGAGACCGAGGCCGAAGCCTGGGACGCCGCCAACGACCTGATCCGCCATGTCACCGATGAGCAGATTGCACTGTTCCAGGCCTTCCTGACCAAGGGCAGCGACTCCGTCGGCCAGTCGCGGATGCAGGCGCTGCACAAGGGAAGCCGCGCCAAGCTGGAGATCGCGCCGAACCTGTGGGCGGGCATCGGGCTGGTGCGCACCGGCGCGGGCACGGCGCTGGTCGGCGATCCGGATACAATCGCCGAGCGGCTGCAGGAATATGCCGATATCGGGATCGATACGATCATCGGCTCGGGCTATCCGCATCTCGAGGAAGCGTACCGCGTCGCCGAGCTGCTTTTCCCCAAGCTCAACCTGCCGCATCGCCGGGGCACCACACTGCCGCCGCTGCGGCCGTTCTTCACGCCGGCGGATGTGAAGCTGGCGGCGGACGGGCTGGCGAAGGAGCCGGTGCCGGCGGGGCGGTTTACCTAGGTCATAATTCCTCCCCCAGCTTGCTGGGGGAGGGGACCGCTCGTAGAGCGGTGGAGGGGCCGGCCGAAG
>JAEXLC010000043.1 GCA_023445495.1 Pseudomonadota bacterium
GGAAGTGCATGTACTGCACGGGACCCGGCGGGCGAGGCCGCCGGAAGGCCGCCGCTTTCGATCGATGGCGCTGGTGCGGGGCGCTGGCGGGTGCGGAGCTGGGCGTGGCGCGGGGACGCGTGGCGGCCGGCGATTGCCTGGGCGGTTGCCGGGGCTGCTGGGGTTGTGGTTTCGGGGGAGATTGCTGCGGCGGATCGGGCTGAGGTGATTGCTCGGTTGGGATAATTCAGTTCCCCTCCCTGGAAGGGAGGGGAGCTTTGGTTCACCCCTCAACCGTTCCCGGCAGCCCGGAGGCCCGCGGCTTCGCGCGCCCCGGTGCCAGCGCGCTGCGATAGACGGCGAGCGTGTCCTCGGCCGCGCGGTCCCAGCTGAAGCGGGCGCGGACGGCGTCGCTGTCGATCCGGAAGGCGGCGCGATCGGTATCGAGCATGTCGGTGAGCGCCGCGACATCGCCGACCGGGAAATAGTTGCGCGGATCGAGCCCGATATCGAGATTGGCGGGGATGTCGCTCAGCAGCATCGGCGCGCCGCAGCTTGCCGCTTCGAGCGCGGCGATCGGCAGGCCTTCATGGTGGCTGGGCATCACGAACAGCGTGCAATGTTGATAGAGGCACTTGAGCGTCGCGTGCGACTGGACGCCGGCGAAGATCACCCGGTCGCCGGCGCGGGCGATCAATTCGCGGGCATAGTCGCTTTCGTGATCGGCGGCGCCGGCGATGACCAGCTTCGTCGTCGACTTCGCTGCGTGCAGCGCGTCAATCAGGTCGTGCAGGCCCTTTTCGGGGACCAGCCGCGCGACGGCGAGCAGATAGTCGCCGCGCTCCACTCCGATCCGCTCGAGCACGAGATCGGGATCGGCATCGCCGGGCAGGTTGGAGGTGCCGTTGGGGATATAGCTGATCCGCTGGGCGCGCGCCGGGAACTGGTGCTTGAGCTGGGTGGCCAGCGAAGGCGAGACCGCGATCACCCGGTCGGCGAAGTTGAGCGCCAGCCACTCGCCGCTGCGCAGCGCGGTGCGCGCGACCTTGCCCCATTTGGCGCGATGATAATCGGTGCCGTGATGCGTCACGACCACCTTGAGGCCGAGCAGCTTGGCGAAGGGCGCGAGTAGGCCGGGGCCGATCGCGTGGATATGGACGAGGTCGGCGCCGCGCTTGCGGGCGGAAAGCACCGCGAGGAAGGTCGAGACGATCGCTTCGAGATGCTGCTGGCGCGGGCAGGGGATACCGATGATCTCGACTCCGCGATGCTCGCTCTCGGCGGCGGGGAGATAGGGCGCGCGGCCAAGCACGACCGAGCGGTGATCGGGCCACAGCGCCTTGATCCGCGGCAGCAGCTCCTCGCAATGGCTTTCGATCCCGCCCATCACATGCGGGAAACCGCGCAACCCGGTCACGCAGATCATGGGGGCGTCGCCCTGCGGCGCGCTTGTCCGTTGCAGCATGTTCTTTACTCCGTACACGCCCGGCCGGTTCTCCCGGCTCAGGCCACCGCTGCCATCGGTCCTCTTCCACCCTGTTCTATTTCGCTGAGATACCAGTCGACGAACCGCTCGATGCCCTGTTCGAGCGGAACCTTGGGGCTGTATCCGGTCAGTTCGCGGATCGCCGAGATGTCGGCATAGGTCGCGGTCACGTCGCCCGGCTGCATCGGGCGCATCAGCTTGACCGCCTGGCGGCCGAGCGCGCGTTCGAGCATCGCGATCATGTCCATCAAGCCGACGGGGTTGCAGTCGCCGATGTTGAGCAACCGGTGCTCGCCCGAGGCCGGGGGCTTGTCGAGCACGCCGACCACGCCATCGACGATATCGTCGATATAGGTGAAGTCGCGCGCCATGCGGCCCTCGCCATAGACCTCGATCGGCTGGCCGAGCAGGATCTTCTGCGCGAAGCCGAAATAGGCCATGTCGGGCCTGCCCCAGGGGCCATAGACCGTGAAGAAGCGGAGGCCGCTCATCTTCAGGCCATAGAGCGTCGCATAGCTCTGGCTCATCAGCTCGCAGCTGCGCTTGGTCGCCGCATAGAGCGATACCGGCGCGGTGCAGGGCTCGTCCTCGCGGAAGCCGCTGCCGCCGAGCGGGCGCTCGCCATAGACCGAGCTGGACGAGGCATAGACGAGATGCTCGACATTGCCCGCCTGGCGCGCCGCCTCGAGCACCGCGAGATGGCCCTTCAGGTTGCTGTGCTCATAGGCGAAGGGGTTCTCGATGCTGTAGCGCACCCCCGCCTGCGCGGCGAGATGGACGATGCGCTGCACGCCATTGCCCGCCACCAGCTCGGCGAGCAGCTCGGGGCTGGCGATGTCGCCGCGGACCAGCCGGAAGTCGAAATTGTCGACCAGCCGGGCGACCCGCGCCTCCTTGAGCGCCACGTCGTAATAGTCGGTGAAATTGTCGAGGCCGATCACGCGCTCGCCGCGCGCCAGCAGCCGCTCGGACACCGCATGGCCGATGAAGCCAGCGGCGCCCGTCACGAGGACGGGGCCGCCGACCGTCACGCTGCCTGCCTCTCGTTCGAGGTCTCGGCATCCTCCTCCAACTTGCCCGGCCGGCCGACGCTGATATAGCGCAGGCCCGCTTCCTCCGCCCGGGCGGGCGGGTAGATGTTGCGCAGATCGACCAGCACCGGATCGGCCATGAGCCCGGCGAGGCGCTTGAGATCGAGCGCGCGGAAGGCATCCCATTCGGTGACGATCACCGTCGCCGCGGCGCCCTCTGCCGCATCATAGGCGGAACTGGCATAGTCGACATTGCTGAGCACTGATTCCGATGCCGCCATGCCCTCGGGATCATAGGCGCGGATCTTCGCGCCGGCATCCTGCAGCGCCTGGATGATCGCGATCGACGGGGCGTCGCGCATGTCGTCGGTATTGGGCTTGAAGGTGAGGCCGAGCACCGCGATCGTGCGGCCGCGCACCGGGCCCGCAATCGCATTCAGTACCTTGCGGCCCATCGCGCGCTTGCGCTGGTCGTTGACCGCGATCGTCGCCTCGATCAGCCGCAGCGGCGTCTCGTAATCCTGCGACGTCTTCATCAGCGCCAGCGTGTCCTTGGGGAAGCACGAGCCGCCATAGCCGGGGCCGGCATTGAGGAACTTCGCGCCGATCCGGTTGTCGAGCCCGATGCCGCGCGCGACTTCCTGAACATCGGCGCCGACCCGCTCGCACAGCTCGGCGATCTCGTTGATGTAGGTGATCTTCATCGCGAGGAAGGCGTTGGCCGCGTATTTGGTCAGCTCGCTGGTGCGCCGCCGGGTGAACAGGATCGGCGCCTTGTTGAGCGTGAGCGGGCGATAGACTTCCTCCATCGGCGCGCGGGCGCGCTCGTCCTCGATGCCGATGACGACACGGTCGGGGCGCTTGAAGTCCTCGATCGCGGCGCCTTCGCGCAGGAACTCGGGGTTGGAGGCGACCGCGAACTCGGCGACCGGATTGCACTCGCGGATGATCCGCTCGACTTCGTCGCCGGTGCCGACCGGCACAGTCGACTTGGTGACGATCACGGTGAACCCGTCCAGCGCGCCGGCGATCTCGCGGGCGGCGCCGTGGACATAGGAGAGGTCGGCATGGCCGTCGCCGCGCCGGCTGGGGGTGCCGACCGCGATGAACACGACATCGGCGGCGCCGACCGCTTCGGAAAGTTCGGTGGTGAAGGACAGATTGCCGGCGGCGACATTGCGCGCGACCAGCTCGTCCAGCCCGGGCTCATAGATGGGGATGCCGCCGGCCTTTAGGCGGGCGATCTTGTTCGCGTCCTTGTCGACGCAGGTCACGTGATGGCCGAAATCGGCAAAGCACGCGCCCGAAACCAGCCCGACATAGCCGGACCCGATCATCACGATACGCATTACGCACTGCTCCCTGTACGCGGAGACGCAAGTTTTCTTTTGCGTGTGCGAACACTCTTCTTGCCCGAACGCGTCGTCAACTTGCCAGCTTTGAGCTGAGGGAAATCGGCGGCGAAATGAACTGGCCGTCATTTTGGAGCTAAATTTCGCTGCGGCGCACAAATATTGCGAATTCGCAACGAATGGCTGTCGCCTTCATTAGAACGAGGCCCGGGCAATTCGGCTCCGCCGGTCGCAAACGCTTCGGCCTGATCTTGCCACGTATCGGCGGCACATTAGGATCGTCTGCGACAAGCCGTGGGAAGATTGAGGATGCTCGAAGCGCAACGCGCGGCGTTTTTCGCCGAGTTGCCGGTATCGCCGGCGGTTCGCCGTGACCGGTTGCGCCGCGCCGCGCTGATGCTCGAGCAGAACGCACCGGCGCTGGCCGAAGCGCTGGTGGCGGATCGGGCGACTCGGGATGCCGAGTCGGCGATGCGGGACGAAGTGATGCCGGGGCTGCTTGCGCTGGACGAGGCCCGGCAGCAGTTGGCCGGCTGGATGCGCGCCGAGGGAGGGCGGGGATGGCTTGGCTGGCTGGGCCTGCGCGGCGATAGCCTGGAATATCAGCCGGTCGGCGTGGTCGGCATCGTGGCGCCAGCCGTGCTGCCGCTGGCGCGCACCGCGCAATTGCTGGCCGGTGCGCTCGCGGCTGGAAATCGCGTGCTGCTGCGGCTGGACGCTGCCTCGCCGCACCTGGCCGAACTGCTGCCGGCGCTGGCGCCGCGCTATTTCGATCCGCGCGAGCTGGCGATGAGGGCGGACGGCGCGGGCGGGGCCGGCGTTGACCTGCTGGTCTCGGGCGCGCCGGCGGCGGTGGAAGCGGGTGCTGGTCCCGCGCGGGCCGGCAAGTCGGTGGTGATCCTCGGCCGGTCGGCGAAATTCCCCCGGGCGGCAGCCGATGTCGTCGCGGCCAAGCGCTTCGAGGGCGGGCGCGCGCCGCTGGCGCCGGACTATATGCTGGTCCCGGCCGAGCAGGAGGAAGCGGTTGCGGCCTGGCTGTGGCGTGCGGCGATGCAGGCGGGTGGCGAGGGTGCGCCGCCGCTGCCGGCGGAGACATGCGACCGGCTGGCGGCTCTATTGGAAGACGCACGCGCGCGAGGCGGCGAGGTGATGACTGCCGAACCGCGCGGCGCGGGCATGCCGCTGCACATCGTCCGCCACGCCACGCCGGACATGCGGGTGATGCGCGAGGAGATCGCCGGGCCGATCCTGCCGCTGGCCAATTATGCCCGGATCGAGGACGCGATCGCGCTGACGCACCGCCTGCCGCCGGCGCCTGCGCTCTATTATCTGGGACGGGATCCGGTCGAGCGTCGGCGAGTGGCGCAGGGGACCTTGTCTTCGCTCCTTGCCGCGGACGGACAGATGCTCGCGGTGGCACGCGGTTCGCTGGCTGCGCCGGACCTGCCGCCGCCTGCGAGCGAGGCGGAGGCGGGCTTTCGGCGGTTCAGCCGGGTGCGGCGCATCTGTCGCCGATCCTGGCCGGGGCTGGGCAGTGCGCCGGCGCGCGCGGCCGAAGAGGGGCTGGGCGGAGCCGAACCGGCGCTGCGCTGACACGCTGCACCGCAACCGGCTGGCGGGCTTGCATGCCGCGCGCCTAGCCCGGTGGCATGACCGACAGGCCGCTCCGCTTCGCCCCTTCGGTCCGGATCGCCGCCGAGGGCGAGCCGGTCTATGTCGTGCATTCGGGCGCGGCCTATCGCGGCGTGCATGCGCGCGATGTCGGCAACGGGTTGTTCGTGATCCGCGATTCGGTGCGCGGCGTGCAGATTTCCGATATCGAGGTGGCAGGCGGCTACCGGGTGATCGAGAACAGCGCGGTGCCGCGCGAGGCCGGCGCCGATTGCGTCGGGCTGCGCGTGCGCGGGGCCAGGGCGACCGATCTCAGGCGCAGCTTCGCCCGGATCCGCTATGCCAGCCATGACGGGGTGATCGAGGATGTGACCGCCAGCGGCACGCTCACCACCGGCGCGCACGACCTGCCGGTTGGCATCGGTTTCCAGGACAGCGCGCATGACTTCCGGCTCGAGCGCTGCACGATGCGCGGCTTCCGCTGGAAGCGCGGCGACAACAAATACTGGAACGGCGACGGCTTCTCGACCGAGCGCGGCAATGCGCGGTTCGTGTTCAAGCAATGCGCCGCCTGGGACAACAGCGATGGCGGGTTCGACCTGAAATCGACCGAGACCCTGCTCGATGACTGCACCAGCGGCCGCAACGCGCGCAATTTCCGGCTCTGGTCGAGCATCCGCGCGACCCGGCTGACCAGCGTCAATCCGCAGAAGATCGGCGGGATCGGCGACACCAATCATTTCGCGATCATGGCGGCGCAGGGTGTGCGCGAACCGCTGGTGATCCGCATCGAGCATCTGGTGGTGAAGAGCGACAAGGCCTGGCCGATCTTCGATGTGCATGATGGTCCCGCGCACATCATCATCGGATCGCACGATATCCAGGTGCCGCCCGGCACGCCCCTGATCCGTCCGCGCGGCAAGGGATCGGTGCCCGGTGGAATCTCCTTTGCGGGCGCCCCGCCGAAACTTTGAGTCCGGAAATGCGCGAAAGAGCGCATTTCCAGGCGGCACCAGCCCGCTCCCCCACCCGGCCACCCATAGAATACTGCCGTTGGGTGGCCGGGTGGGGGAGCGGGCTGGCGCCGCAATGCGCCGGAAGGCGCATCCGCAAAAAGGGTCCGGGCGCGCTTTGGCCACGCTTGGACGCCGGGCTCTTGCTGCAACGCAGCGTAATGGCCCAGCATCATAAAGTCAGGCGAGGTGATCGAGTTCGCAGATCCGACTGGCGTGTTGAGTATCTGCGAGGTCGTCTCGCCCTGATGGTTGATGCTGGTCTTTCCGGGGGGACCCAGCAACCTTGAAAGGGTGGAACATGCGAAGAGTACGCAAAGCAGTTTTCCCGATTGGTGGCCTCGGAACCCGGTTCTTGCCCGCCACCAAGTCGATGCCGAAGGAAATGCTCCCGGTCGTTGACCGGCCGCTGATCCAATATGCCGTTGACGAAGCGCGCGAAGCCGGGATCGAGCAGTTCATCTTCGTGACGAGCCGCGGCAAGAGCCTGATCGACGACCATTTCGATCATGCCTTCGAGCTTGAAGAGACGATGACGCGGCGCGGCAAGTCGCTCGATATTCTTGACGGCACCCGGACGTCGCCGGGCGACATCACGATCGTGCGCCAGCAGGAGCCGCTTGGTCTTGGCCATGCGGTGTGGTGCGCGCGGCGGATCGTCGGCGACGAGCCGTTCGCGGTGCTGCTGCCCGACGACCTGATGATGGGCGAGCCGGGCTGCCTCAAGCAGATGATCGACGCCTATGCCGAGCTTGGCGGCAACCTGATCTGCACCGAGCAGGTCGCGGCCGAGGACACCCGGAAATACGGCATCGTCACCCCGGGCGCGCAGTCCGGCGCGATCACCGAGGTGAAGGGGCTGGTCGAGAAGCCGGCGCCGGAAGTCGCGCCCTCCACGCTGGCGGTGATCGGCCGCTATATCCTGCAGCCCGAGGTGATGGACCTGCTGGCCAGCCAGGAAGAAGGCGCGGGCGGCGAGATCCAGCTCACCGATGCGCTGGCGCGGATGATCGGCCAGCAGCCGTTCCACGGCGTCACCTTCCAGGGCAAGCGCTATGATTGCGGCGACAAGAGCGGCTTCGTGACCGCGACGCTGGCGATGGCGCTCGCGCGGCCGGACCTTGCCCCGGCGGTGCGCGCCTTCATGGCCACGGCGTGACATGGACGCGATCACGAGGCGCTTGCCGCCGCCGCGCCCCGATGCCGATCCGCAGGTCGATCGTGGTGCGCTGATCGACCTGCGCCATGTCGGCGCCGTCCTGCGATGGCGCTGGCTGGTGCTGTGCACGGCGATGCTGACCGCGCTTGTCGTGGCGGCCGCGGCCTATCTGGTCGCGGAGCCGCGCTACCAGGCGACGGCGCAGGTGGCGCTGGAGCGCACGGCGGAACGCGTGATCAACGTCGATTCGGTGGTGCCCACCACCGATCCCGATTCGGCGGCGGTCGATACCGAGGTGCAGGCGCTGCGCTCGCCCGAGCTGCTCGGGCGGGTGGTCGATCGCCTGCACCTCGACCGCGATCCGGCATTCAACAAGGCGGTTGAGGTCGGGCAGCCGGCACCGGCCCAGCCCGACCTGATCGGGCGTCAGCGTGCGATCGGCACCTTGCTCGGCGGGCTGACGGTGAAGCGCGACGGCCTGTCCTACGCGATCAGCGTGACCTTCGAGGGTGGCACCCCGGTGCAGGCGGCGCAGATCGCCAATGCGGTGGTCGATGATTATATTTCAGGCCAGACCGGCTCCAAGGCCGATGCGACGCAGCGCGCGCGCAGGTTCCTCGAGCAGCGGATGCAGCAGCTGCGCGTGCAGGTGCAGAATGCCGAGCGGGCGGTAGCCGATTATCGCGCCGCGCATGCGCTGTTTGCGGTGTCCAATTCCTCGACGGTGACGCAGCAGGAGCTGTCGGGCCTGTCGACCCAGCTCGCCCAGGCCAAGGCGGAGAATGCCGCGGCGCAGGCCCGGCTCTCGGCCGCGAAGTCACAGCTGCAGCGTGGTCGGAGCGGCGAGGAGCTGGGTGATTCGCTCGATTCGCCGGTGGTCAGCCAGCTGCGCTCGCAGCGTGCCGAAGTGGCGCGTGAAGTCGCCGCGCTGGAGAAGCGCTATGGCCCGCGCCATCCCGAGCTGGTGCGTGCGCAGAGCCAGCTCCGCGTCGCCGACCAGGCGATCGCGGCGGAGGTGCAGCGCATCGTCGCCAACGTCTCGATCCAGGCGAACATCGCCAGCCAGCGCGCGGCCTCGCTCTCCGGGTCGGTGGCGCAGTCGCAGGGCAAGCTGGCCAGCGACAATGAGGCGTCGGTTCGTCTGAACGAGCTGGAGCGCAACGCCGAATCGGCGCGGACGCTCTACCAGGCATTCCTCGATCGCTATCGCCAGACGGTGGCGCAATCGGGCCTGGAGCGCAGCGATTCCTATATCGTCAGCCGTGCCCGGGTGCCGGGCGCGCCGAGCTCGCCCAACAAGCTGATCTATGCGGCGATGGCCGTGGTCGGCGGACTGGGCGTCGGCGTGCTGCTGGTGGTGCTGCTTCAGCTGCTGGAGCGCGGCATGGAAAGCGGCGACGCGATCGAGAAGGCGCTGGCACTGCCGACGCTGGCGAGCATCCCGGATGCGAACACGCTGCCGGGCTATCGCAAGTCGGGTCCGCCCGCGCCGCCGGCCGAGCTGCTGCTCAAACGGCCGCAATCGACCTATGCCGAGGCGTTCCGCACGCTGCGCACCTCGATCCAGTTCGCCGAGGCGACCAAGCCGATCCGGGTGGTCGCGATCACCTCCTCGGTGCCGGGCGAGGGCAAGACGACCACCGCGATGGGCCTCGCCCGGGCGGTGGCGGCGGCGGGCGGCAAGGTGCTGCTGATCGATGCCGATGCGCGGCGCCGCGCTTCCAGCCGGCAGTTCACCGACAATGTGAAGCTGGGGCTGGACGAAGTGCTGGCGGGGCAGGCGACACTGGAACAGGCGATCGTCAAGGACAGCCTGTCCAATGCCTGCCTGTTGCCGCAGCGGCTCGATTCGAAGGGCATCAGCCTGGCCGAGAGCCCGAGGCTGGCCGAGCTGATCGAGCAGGTGCGCGAGCGATACGACCTCGTCATCCTCGACACGCCGCCGGTGCTGCCGGTCGACGAGGCGCGGGTGATCGCCAGCATGGCGGACGGCGTCGTGTTCCTGGTGCGCTGGCGCAAGACGCCCAGCAAGGCGGCCTCGGTGGCGCTGCGGCGGCTCTACGACGTCCATGCCGAGATGCTGGGCGCGGTGCTGACCCTGGTCGATGTCCGCGAACAGGAGCGGGCCGGCTACGAGGATGGCGGGACGTTCCTGAAGACCTACCGCCATTACTACGCGGATTGATAGGGCGCCGGGGTGAACACCGAGGCGCTGCCCTATGGCCCGGCCTTCGGGCTCGGTATCCTGTTGCCGGTCACTGCGCTGCTGCTGGTGCCTCTGGTCATCGGCGCGCGGCGGGCCGGCAGCATCGCCGGTGCGTTCGTGGTGGTGGCCTTGTGGCTGCGCTACATCGCCGGCGCCTATCACCTCTACATGTTCAAGCCGCTGGCGGCGGGGCTGTCGGGCAACGCGCTGCTCTCGATCGGGGTGACCGCGTTCGGGCTGCTGTTCGTGGTGCGGCCCGCCAATCTCGCGCTCAAATGGCTGCTGCCGGTCTATCTGCTGGTAGTGCTGGCGCTGCTCAGCGCGGTGCTGAACGGCGATCCGGCGGGTGGGATCAATGCCGGCGTCAAATATGCCTATCTCATCGTGATCGCGATCGCGGTGTTCCAGGCGCTGCGCGTCGATCCCGAGGCGCGGTTCCTGAGTTGGGCGATGGTCTCGTTCCTGCCGCTGCTGGTCTTCCAGGCGCTGTCGGTGGTGCTGCACTTGCCCAAGGGCTCGGAGGACGGCGACGGGCTGGTCTGGATCGGCGGCTACAACCATGAGGCGGCCTTCTCGGTCGCGCTGATGACCGGCTTCCTGGTCGGCGCCTTCGCCAAATCGGCGCCCAGGGCAGTGCGATTCGGCTTCCTGTTGGCAATCCTGATCGGCATCGTGCTGGCGGGGTACCGCACCACGATCCTCGCGCTGGCGCCGCTGGCACTGGCGACCTTCCTGAGCGGGCTGACGCTGAGCGTGCGGCGCGACCAGCGCGCGC
Organism: Pseudomonadota bacterium; assembly: GCA_023445495.1. Classification (GTDB taxonomy): domain Bacteria; phylum Pseudomonadota; class Alphaproteobacteria; order Sphingomonadales; family Sphingomonadaceae; genus Sphingomonas. The sequence goes on from JAEXLC010000043.1 coordinate 10,613, forward strand.
CGATGGCGGTGACCGCGGCGGTGGCGGGCTTCCTGCTCGTGTCGGTGGCGGCGCTGCTCTACAGCGCCAAGTTCGCCGACCTGGGCGCGTTCCTTTCGGACCCGACCGCGCTGATCAAGCCGCCGCGCGACTTCGACTATCTCGAACGCCAGGTGATGTCGGCGCGGCCGCTGATCTGGAGCAGCTATATCTATGCCTGGGCCGAGGGCACGCCGCTCCAGCACCTGATCGGCTTCGGGCCGGAAAGCTGGGTGGGGCTGTTCAAGGTCTATCCGCACAACACTTTGGTCGGCACGCTCTATGACCTGGGATGGTTCGGCGTGGCGGCGATGCTCGGGCTATGGGCGACGATGTTCGCGGCAGCGGTCTCCGCGCGCGGCGAGCGGTTCAAGCTGATCGCGGCGCATTTCGCCTTCTTCCTGCTCAACATGGCGACGATGCCGTTCTGGCAGGTGGAGGGGCTGGCGCTGTACGGGCTGCTGTGCGGCTATACGATCTACGCGGCGCGGACGGCGGCGATGCCCCGCCCGGCGCCGCTGCGCCTCGCCTGGCCCTGAGGCGGATCCGGCGATTTTGTTGAAATGGTCGGGGCGACAGGATTCGAACCTGCGACCCCCACACCCCCAGTGTGATGCGCTACCAGGCTGCGCTACGCCCCGACCGAGGTTGGGGCCTCTAGGCCGGACCGGCGCAGGATGCAAGCCAAAGGCGACAATAGTTGCGCCAGGGTGTGCTGCATGTTAGCGCGCCGCGCTTGAACGGAGGCGGATTCCACCGCCCACGATAGAAATAATCAGGATCCCATGCTCATCACGCCAGCACATGCACAGGCCGCAGGCGCGGCAGGACAAGCCAACCCGATGGGCGGAATCCTCGGTCTCGCGCCGCTCGTCCTCATTTTCGTGGCTTTCTACTTCCTGATGATTCGTCCGCAGCAGAAGCGGATGAAGGATCTTCAGAACGCCGTGAACGCCGTGAAGAAGGGCGACCAGGTCGTCACCGGCGGCGGTCTTGTCGGCAAGGTCACCAAGGTTGACGAGACCGAGGTCGAGATCGAACTCGCCCCGAACGTGAAGGTCCGCGCGATCAAGGCCACGCTCACCAGCGTGATGCCCGCCGGTGGCGCCAAGCCCGCGAACGACTGATGCTCGACTTTCCCCGCTGGAAGATCATTACGATCCTCACCGGCATCGCGATCATGATCGCGCTGTCGGTCCCGAGCTTCTTCCCGAAGAGCGCACGCGAGCATTGGCCGAGCTGGGTGCCCAAGCCCGCGATCAACCTCGGCCTCGACCTCGCCGGCGGCAGCTTCCTGCTGTTCGAGGCGAACACCGATGACGTGCGCCAGGCCAAGCTGACGCAGATGCAGGACCAGGTCCGCGCCGAAATGCGCAAGGACCCGAAGGTCGACATCGGCGACATCTCGGTCCAGGGCGGCAAGGTCAGCTTCATGGTCCGCGACCCGTCCAAGGTCGATGCGGCCCGCGAGAAGCTGCTCGCGATCACCGGCACCGGCGTCGGCACCACCGGCCAGCGCCAGTGGGACGTTGCCGTGGTCAACTCGTCGCAGTTCGTGCTGACGCCGACCGAGGCGGGGATCAACGAAGCGATCGACACCGCGATGGGCGATGCCCGCGAAGTGATCGAGAACCGCATCAACGCGCTCGGCACCGTCGAGCCGACCGTGGTGCGCGAAGGCCGCAACCGCATCGTCGTGCAGGTCCCCGGCCTGCAGGATCCGACCGCGCTCAAGGCGCTGATCGGCCAGACCGCGGTGCTCGAGTTCCGCCTGGTCGACGTCAACGCCGATCAGAACGCCGTGCAGCGCGGCGAAGCGCCCGCCGGCGACGTGATCATGCCCTACCAGAACGGCGCCAAGGTCGCCGTGCAGCGCCAGGTGATGATCAGCGGCGACATGCTCGTCGACGCAAAGCAGACCTATGACCAGCAGACCGGCGCCCCGGGCGTCACGCTGCAGCTCAACGGCGCGGGCTCGAAGCGCTTCGCCAAGGTGACGCAGGAGAATAGCGGCAAGCCGTTCGCGATCATCATCGACGGCGTCGTGATCTCGGCTCCGAACATCAACGAGCCGATCCTCGGCGGCAGCGCCGTGATCAACGGCGGCTTCACCGTGGAGAGCGCCAACCAGCTCGCGATCGCGCTGCGTTCGGGCAAGCTGCCGGTGAAGCTCAAGGTCGTGCAGGAATCGACGGTGAGCCCCGAGCTCGGCGCCGACTCGATCCGCGCGGGCATCACTGCCTCGATCATCGCGGTCATCGCCGTGATCGCCTTCATGATCCTCACCTATGGCCGCTTCGGCATCTATGCGACGCTGGCCGTGATCATCAACGTGCTGGTCATCCTGGCGGTGATGGGCCTGCTCAACGCGACGCTGACGCTGCCGGGCATCGCCGGCTTCGTGCTGACGATCGGTACCGCGGTGGACGCCAACGTGCTGATCAACGAGCGCATCCGCGAAGAGCGGCGGCGCGGGCGGACGGTGACCCAGTCGATCGAGCTGGGCTACAAGGAAGCCAGCCGCACGATCTTCGAGGCGAACGTGACGCACGCCATCGCCGGCGTCATCATGATGATCCTGGGCTCCGGCCCGGTGCGCGGCTTCGCAGTCGTGCTGCTGATCGGCATCGCGACTTCGGTGTTCACCGCCGTCGTGTTCACCCGCATGCTCGTCACGATCTGGTTGCGCCGTAATCGGCCGACCGAAATCAACATTTAAGGAAGCGACGCGCCATGCGGCTCCTCAAGATCATTCCGGACAACACGAACATCGGGTTCGTGCGCGTCCGCCACATCGCCTTCGCGATCACGGCGTTCCTAACCATCGGCGCGGTTGCGCTGGTGGGGATCCACGGTCTCAACATGGGCGTCGACTTTGTCGGCGGCGTGTCGATCGAGGAGAAGTTCCCCAGCGAACCGCATCTCGACCAGGTGCGCTCGACGGTGAACCATCTCGGCTTCGGCGAGGCGGCACTCCAGCAGCTGGGCGACAAGACCACGGTGACCGTGCGCCTGCCGGTGCCGGAATCGGCCGATCCGGCGGCGACCAACACCATGGTGGAAGCGGTGAAGGCCGCGCTGAAGAGCAAGTTCGGCGCGGAGTTCACCAACTACTCGACCGTGTCGGGCAAGGTGTCGGGCGAGCTGGTGCAGAACGGCATCCTGGCCGTGCTGCTGGCGATCATCGGCATCGCGATCTTCTCGTGGTTCCGCTACGAATGGCAGTTCGGCGTGTCGACCGCAGTGGCGATCATCCACGACGTGCTGATGGCGCTCGGTTTCTTCGCGCTGACCCAGCTGGTGTTCGACCTGAATATCGTCGCGGCGGTGCTGACGATCATCGGCTACTCGATCAACGACAAGATGGTGATCGACGACCGTATCCGCGAGAACATGCGCAAGTACCGCAAGATGGGGATGAGCGAGCTCATCGACCTTTCGGTGAACGAGACGCTGCCGCGCACCGTGATGACCTCGCTGACGATCATGCTCGCGCTCGCGTCGCTGCTGATCTTCGGCGGCGAGGTGCTGCGCGGCTTCACCGCGGCGATGATGCTGGGCATCGTCGTCGGCACCTATTCGTCGATCTATGTGTCGTCGTCGCTGCTGATCACGCTGGGCCTGAAGCCGGGTCCGCGCGAGGAGAAGCCGAACGCCGCCAGCGGCGCCGAGCGCGTCGGCTGATCCGATGGAAGTAAAGCGCGCCAGCGCGGAGGGGCCGGTCATCTCCGGCTTCTCCGGGCGCGGCTTCCGCGTCGATGAAGGCGTGTACGAGGGGCTGTTCATCACCCCCGAACGCGCCGATGGCTGGACGCCGCCGCCGATCGCCGAGCTCACCGAAGCCGATCTGGCGCCGGTGCTGGGGCTCGATCCCAGGCCGGAGTTCCTGGTGCTGGGCACCGGCAAGTCGCTGGTGCGCCCGCCGCGCGCGCTGACCGAGGCGCTGGCGGCGAAGGGCATCGGCGTGGAGGCGATGGACAGCCGCGCCGCTGCCCGCGCCTGGGGCGTGCTGCGCGCCGAGCTGCGCTGGATCGCCGGGGCGCTCTACCCGCTGGATTGATGCTGTCATGCTGAACTTGTTCCAGCATCCAATGTGCGACGGGCGACCTCCTTTAAGAGGAAGGTCCGTCGCTCGGCCCGACCTTGGACCCTGAAACAAGTTCAGGGTGACGAAGGTGCGGAGGCGTGGGTAAGCTCTCCCAAACAGGGGAGATGCACGCATGATTCTCGCGCTTGCGCTGGCGATGGCCGCCGGATCGGATACGCCCGACTATCGCAACGAAGCCAATTGGCTTTGCCGCCCCGGCCGCCAGGATGCGTGCACCGCCGATCTCTCCACCACCGTGGTCGCTGCCGATGGCAAACGCACGCTCGAGCCGTTCAAGCCGGCCAGGGATCCCAAGTTCGACTGTTTCTATGTCTACCCGACCATCTCGGTCGATACGACGCCGAACAGCGACCTGGTGCCGGGTCTGGAGGAGAAGCGGGTCGCGCAGTTCCAGGCGGCGCGGTTCGGGGCCAATTGCCGGGTGTTCGCGCCGGTCTATCGCCAGGTGACGCTTACCGCGCTGCGCAACCTGATCGGGGGCGGCCAGCCGGCGATCGACCGCGAGCTTGCGTTCAACGACGTGAAGGCGGCCTGGGACGATTACATGGCCCATGACAACAAGGGCCGCGGCGTCGTGCTGATCGGGCACAGCCAGGGTTCGCTGATCCTTACCCGGCTCGTCGCCACCGCGATCGACAGCAAGCCGGCGCAGAAGCAGCTGGTCTCGGCGATGCTGATCGGCAGCGCGGTGCCGGTCCCGATCGGCAAGACGGTGGGCGGCGTGTTCCCGACCGTGCCGCTATGCCGCAGCGCCGACCAGGCGGGCTGCGTGGTCACCTATGCTAGCTTCCGCGCCGATTCCCCGCCGCCGGCCAATACCCGTTTCGGCAAGGGCGACCGGCCGGGCGTGGAGGCCGGCTGCACCAACCCGGCGGCGCTGGGGGGCGGCAAGGCGGTGGCGCACGCCTATCTCAACGCGGGCGGCAACATGATGGTGCAGGGCCCGGCTGAGGCGTGGAGCAAGGATGGTGCACCGGTGACGACGCCCTTCGTCAGCGTGCCCGGCCTGCTCTTGGCCGAATGTGTCAGCAGGGACGGGTTCAACTATCTGGCGGTGACGGTGAACGCCGATCCGGCCGATCCGCGCACCGACACCATCCAGGGCGATGTGAAGCTGGGCACCACGATCCTCAAGGACTGGGGCCTGCACCTGATCGACATGAACCTGATGCAGGGCGACCTGGTCGATCTCAGCGCCCGGCAATACCGCGCCTGGGCGAAGCAGCGCTGAGCCCTAGCGCGCGGGCGCCAGCCGCACGATCACGAGCCGCCAGAGCGGAATGGTGATCAGCGCGACCTGGCCGAGCGGCGGCACGAACAGGCTGGTGACGAAGGCGGTCAGCGAGCCGAGCAGGGCGGCGAGGCCACGCTGGCGGATCATCCGCGGCTGGTCGGCCGGCAGATGCTCGTCGACCACCGGCGGGGCGGTGAGAATGCGCTGGACCAGGATGTTGCAGATCGAGATCAGCACCATCCAGCCGCAGTAGAATGCGGCCGGCACGCGGTGGCCATAATATTCGGAAGAGAAAGCGGTGAAGAAAGGCATCGCCGCGATCGAGCAGAGCAGCAGCAGGTTGGGCAGGAACAGCCTGGGCGTCCAGTGGCGCGCACAGGCAAAGGCGCGGTGGTGGCCGATCCAGAACAGGCCGATTGCGAAGAAGGAGACGAAGAAGCCGAGGAAGTTCGCCCGCACTTCGCTCAGCGCATGCAGGAAGGCGGCATCGGTATAGGGCGCCTCGACATGCGGCACATGGATCTCGATCACCAGCAGCGTGATCGCGATCGCGAACACGGCGTCCGAGAAGAACGCCATGCGCTCCAGCCCGTGCGCCGGCCCCGCGGCGTGCGGCTTGTCTTCCATCTTGTCCCCCTATTTGCCCTGGCGCTGCCTTAGCAGCCGATCAGCGCGTCGTCTTGGGCGATGTCGACTTGGTGCGGCGCGTCGTGGCGCGCGGGGCGGCGGCCGCAGCCTTGGCGGCGGCGGGCTTGCGCGGCTTGGGAGCGGGCTTCTCGGCTTCCGCCGTTGCAGCGGGCGCGGGTGCCGGCTTCGCGGCTGCGGCCTTGGGCTTGGCTGCCGCCTTGGTTGCCGTCGGCTTCGCGTCGGACTTGGCGGCGGGGGCCTTGGCTGGTGCGGCCTTGGTCGCGGTCTTGGCTGGGGCCTTCGCAGCAGCCGGCTTGGGCTCCGCCTTGGCAGCCGCCGGCTTTGCCGCGGCCTTGGCTGGCGCCTTTTCAGCAGGCTTGGCCTCGGTCTTCGCGGGCGCCTTGGCGGCGGGCTTCGCAGCGGCGGGCTTGCGCACGCGCTTCGCTACCGGCTTTGCTGCCGCGGCAGCCGGCGCGGGTGCCGCGACCGGCTCGGGCG
>JAEXLC010000122.1 GCA_023445495.1 Pseudomonadota bacterium
TCCCCCTCCCCGAGACAAGCTCGGGGAGGATTTTGAGAGCGCCCGTCATATCCAGCCGCCAGCAATGCGGCTTGTTCAGGTCCGGCGCTTCGAGCCCGCGGCAGGTGCCGGGGTAGAGCGCGCCGTCGGGACCGTGCGGGGCGGTGAGGCTCGCGGCGATGTCGGCGCGGGTGCAGAAACAGGGGTAGAGCAGGCCCATCGCCCGAAGGCGTTCGAGCGCATCCTCGTACAGGCCGAGGCGCCGGGACTGGAAGGTCACTTCCCCGTCCCAGGCGAGGCCGAGCCATTCGAGATCGCGCAGGATCGCCTCGACATGCTCGGGGCGCGAGCGGGTGCCGTCGATATCCTCGATGCGCAGGGTGAAGGTCCCGCCGGCCGCCCGCGCGAAGTCGTGCGCCTGGAGCGCCGACCAGGCATGGCCGAGGTGCAGCCGCCCGGTGGGGCTCGGCGCGAATCTGGTGTGGACAACCATCAGAACGGCCCTTGACCGCGAGTCGCGGCATATGCTGTCATCACCGCGTCACGCTTCTCGGCGAGATGCGTGCCACCACGAACTGGGCGAGGGAGCGCATGTATCATCCCGATCTGATCCGCCATCCGGACAGCTGCCCTGCCCTTGTGCTCAATGCCGATTATACGCCCCTGAGCTATTATCCGCTGAGCATCTGGCCCTGGCAGACAGCGGTGAAGGCGCTGTTCCTCGATAGAGTGGATGTGGTTTCCTATTACGAACGCGAGGTCCGAAGTCCCAGCGCGAGGCTGAAGCTTCCATCGGTCATCGCGCTCAAACAATATGTGAAGCCCTCGCAATTCCCCGCCTTCACCCGGTTCAACCTCTTCCTTCGCGACAAATTCTCCTGCCAATATTGCGGCAGCCATCGCGACCTCACCTTCGACCATGTCATTCCCCGCGCCCAGGGCGGGCGCACCACCTGGGAAAATGTCGCCACTGCCTGCGCGCCGTGCAACCTGAAAAAGGGCGGGCGCACCCCTCAGCAGGCCGCGATGCCCCTCTATCTCCAGCCGATACGGCCGACCAGCTGGCAGCTCCAGGAGCATGGCCGGCGCTATCCCCCCAATTATCTCCACGATACCTGGCGCGACTGGCTCTACTGGGATGTGGAGCTGCTGGCGTAGCCGTGTTCTGGTGTTCCCTGCCCCGTCATCCCGGCCTTGAGCCGGGATCCCGCTTCTTCTTGTGCGGGCAAGGCTGCGGGACCCCGACTCAAGGCCGGGGTGACGAAGCGAGAGGCGCGCGCTAGCATCCCCGCGAACCAGGTCTTGCGGGGAATAGGAACATGAGCGGTTTCACCATCGACCGGCGCACCGCGCTGGCGCTTTCGCTGGGCGGCGCGGCGACCTTCGCCTTTCCGCGGCTCGCGCTGGCGGCCGCGCTCGACGAAGCGGCGATCGATGCGATCGTCGCGCCTTTCCTGACCGCGTTCGAGACGCCCGGCGTGGCGATCGCGATCGTCCGTCCCGGCATGCCGGCCTTCACCAAGGGCTATGGCGTGCGCACCCTCGGCAAGCCCGGCGCGGTCGATGCGCATACCCGCTTCGGCATCGCCTCGCATTCCAAGGCGTTCACCGCCGCCGCGCTGGCGCTGCTCGTCGACGAGGGCAAGCTCGGCTGGGAAGACCCGGTCATCAAGCACCTTCCCGAATTCCGCATGTCCGATCCCGCCGTCACGAGCATGATGACGGTGCGCGACCTGCTGGTCCATCGCTCGGGGCTCCCGCTTGGCGCGGGCGACCTGATGTTCTTCCCGGCGGGCACGCATGTCGCCGCCGACGTGCTGAAGGCGCTGCCCTACCTGAAGCCCGCGCGCGGCTTCCGCGCCGGCTATGATTACGACAACATCCTCTACATCGTCGCCGGGCTGCTGATCGAGCGCGTCTCGGGCACGCCTTGGGACAAGTTCGTCGAGACGCGGATCTTCGCGCCGCTCGGCATGACCGACGCGGTCGGATCGCGCACCTCGCTCAAGACCGACAATGTCGCCGGCCGCCATGCCCGGCTCGGGCCGCCGGTGCGCGGGATCGGCAAGCAGGAAGTGGTGCAGCCCGACGAAGGCAAGATGATCGACGCCGCCGGCGGCATCAACGCCAGCGTGAGCGACATGGCCAAATGGCTGCAGGTCCAGCTGGCGCAGGGCAAGCTGCCCGACGGCAAGCAGCTCTGGTCCACCGCCCAGGCCAAGGAGATGTGGAAGCCCGAGACGATCACCTCGTACAGCGACGGCCCGACCGCGACCAACCCGGCCCGCCCGGTGCTCGCGGCGTATGCGCTCGGCTGGTTCGTCCAGGATTACCGGGGCATGCGGATGATCCAGCATAGCGGCGGGCTGTCGGGCCAGGTCACCTATTCGGGCATGCTCCCGTCGCGCGGGATCGGCGTGTCGGTGCTGAGCAATGTCGAGGAAAGCGTCTCCGCCGCGATCCGCAACGCGATCCTCGACCGGCTGATCGACGCGCCGGCATTCGACTGGGTGGCGAGCTACCGCACGCGCAGCAAGGCCGCGCAGGACGAAGCGCTGGCCAGCGTCGCGGGCGGAGTCGACAAGGCGCCGGCCGGTGGCCCCTCGCTGCCGCTCGCGGGCTATGCCGGGCGCTACCGCGATCCCTGGTACGGCGATGTCGTGGTGACGGCGAAGGGCGGCAAGCTGTGGATCGACTTCACCCCGACCCCGGTGTTCAAGAGCGTGCTCGAGCCCTGGGGGCCGGACACGTTCCGCACCCGCTTCGCCAAGGATGCCGGCGAGGACGCGATCGTCCGCTTCCAGGTGAAGGACGGCAAGATCGCCGGCGTGACGATGGAGGCGCTCTCGCCGCTCGCCGATTTCAGCTATGATTACCAGCACCTGGCATTCGTGCCGGTCTCGTAATCAACTGTATTATTGTAGTAATACAGATGCTGCGCTAGAAGGGCGCCATGCACGCGGCGGATTCGACGGATAATGGCTGACGGCGACGAGCCCCGGAACGTGCGCTTCCCGCTGCGGCGGGGCGGCGACGATGCCGAGCCGGCGCCCGCACCGGCGCCGAAGCCCGAGCCGCGCGCCTGGCGCCCGCCTTCGATCGACAGGATCGGCGCGGGGCTGGGCGATGCGATCAAGCGCGTGACTCCGCAAAAGCCCGAGCCGCCGCTCGAGCTGTCGGGCGGCATGCCCGCGCCCGAAGAGGCTGCCACGCGCTGGCGCCGCGCCGCGACTCCGCCGCCACCCCCTCCGCCCCCGCCGATCCAGCCCGGCTATGCCGAGCCGCTGCCCGCCGGCGGCTACACCACCAACCTGCCGGTGGTGCTCAAGAAGCGCAGCTGGCTGCGCTATGCGAGCTGGGCGATCGCCGGGCTGCTGGTGCTGTTCTTCCTCGCGGTCGGCTGGCTGGCGCTGACCGCTCCGCTCTCCAAGTCGCTGCAGCCGCCGGCGCCGCCCTCGATCACGCTGCTCTCGGCCGAGGGCAAGCCGATCGCGCGGCGCGGCGCGGTGATCGCGGCTCCGGTCGATGCGACCAAGCTGCCCGATTATGTGCGCAACGCGTTCGTCGGCATCGAGGACCGGCGCTTCTACGGCCATTGGGGCGTCGATCCGCGCGGGATCATGCGCGCCTTCGTCCACAATGTGACCAGCGACGGCGGTTCGCAGGGCGGCAGCACGATCACCCAGCAACTCGCCAAGAACGCCTTCCTCAACTCGCAGCGCACCTTCGGGCGCAAGGCGCAGGAAGTGCTGATCGCCTTCTGGCTGGAGGCCTGGCTGAGCAAGGACGAGATCCTCTCGCGCTATCTCTCCAACGTCTATTTCGGCGACAACGTCTATGGGCTGCGCGCCGCCGCCCGCCATTATTTCAGCGTCGAGCCCGAAGGCCTCAGCCTGAGCCAGGCGACGCTGCTCGCCGGGCTGGTGCAGGCGCCGTCGCGCCTGGCGCCGACCGGCAATTTGAAGGGCGCGCGCGACCGGCAGAAGCTGGTGATCGCCTCGATGGTCGATGCCGGGCTGCTGACCAAGGCGAAGGCCGACGCGATCCGCCCGGCGGTGCTCAACGTCACCAAGTCCGAGGACGATCTGCCCAACGGCACCTATTTCGCCGATTGGGTGCTGCCCCAGGCGCGCGACCGCGCCGGCGGCGTCGGCACCGAGCAGACCGTGCAGACCACGCTCGAGCTGAGCGCGCAGCAGGCCGCCGAGCGCGCGGTGCGCGGCGCCGGGCTCAACAAGTCGCAGATCGCGATCGTGGCGATGCACCCCGATGGCCGGGTGATCGCGATGGTCGGCGGCCGCAACTATCGCGAGAGCCCGTTCAACCGCGCCACCCAGGCGCGGCGCCAGCCGGGCTCGACCTTCAAGCTGTTCGTCTATCTCGCCGCGCTGCGCGGGGGCATGGAGCCGGACAGCATGGTCGATGACAGCCCCGTGCAGATCGGCGACTGGAAGCCCGAGAACTCGCACGGCGATTACGCCGGCGAGATCACGCTGCGCCGCGCCTTTGCCCGCTCGTCCAACGTCGTGGCGGCGCGGCTGACCCAGAAGTTCGGCGTGCGCGCGGTGACTCAGGCGGCGCGCGACCTCGGCATCTCCACTCCGATCGGCGACGATGCCTCGATCGCGCTCGGCACCTCGACCGTGTCGCTGCTCGAGCTGACCGCTGCCTATGCCTCGGTCGCCAACGGCTCCTATCCGGTGCGCCCGCAGGGGCTGAGCGAGGACGAAGCGGCGAGCGACTGGCTGGCGCGGCGGCTGGGCGGGCCGACCCGGTTCAACGGGCGCCAGCTCGACGACCTGCGCAGCCTGCTCGGCACGGTGGTCGAGGCGGGCACCGGGCGCGGCGCGGCGCTGCCGATCCCGACCTATGGCAAGACCGGCACCACCCAGGACAGCCGCGACGCGCTGTTCATCGGCTATGCGGGCGGGATCGTCTGCGGCGTGTGGCTGGGCAATGACGACAATTCGCCCAATCCCGGCCTGTCGGGCAGCGGCCTGCCGGCGCGCGTCTGGCGCGACTTCATGACCCGCGCGCTCGACCTGCGCATCCCGCCGCCCGAACCGACGGTGGAGCCCGACGGCAATGACACGACGCTCGACGATGTGCTGAACGGCGTCGGCGAGTTCATCCAGGGCTCGGGCATCGAGACCCAGGTGGTGCCGCAGGGCGTCGATCCCGACGAGCAAGGCGAAGCGCCGATCGACGCGCGTCCGGTGGAGGACCGCCGCCCGCGCCGCGACCGCGCGCCGGATGCGCCGAGCCCGCAGGATCGCGCGCGGCCGGATGACCGGCGGGGTGAGGAGCGCTAATATCCTCTATCGTCACCCCGGCCTTGCGCCGGGGT
>JAEXLC010000136.1 GCA_023445495.1 Pseudomonadota bacterium
GCCCCGGCCTTCGCCGGGGTAAGGCTCATTTCGAGCCGGCGCCCTTCGCCACAGCCTTGCAAATCCCATCCGTCGCCAGCGCAACCCGGGACTCCGGCATGTCCCGATTGCCTGGCGCATTCTCCACGCCGCGCGTTTCGGTGTTGAAGGTGAGCAGCGTGCCGAGATGTTGGTCCGGGCACAGGCTCAGATAGGCGCGGAAACCGTTCTGGTCGCCATTGTGGCCGATAATGCGGATGCCGTCGGTCTGGTCGAGGAAGAAGGACAGCCCGCTCCAGGTGGTGCTGGCCATGCGGCCCTGGGTGTAATCCTCGCCCGCGCTGATCTGCGGCTGCCACATCTCGTCGAGCGAGGCGCGCTTGAGGATCAGGTCATACCCCGCCGCCCGCTTCGGATCGCCGAGCAGGAAGGCGACGTACTTCGCCATGTCCGACAGCGGCGCGTTGAGGCCGCCGTTCGAGACGGTCACCCCGGTATCGGCGTCGAAGGGTGCGGCAACGCGCTTGCCGTTCTCGATATAATAGCTGTGCGACCGGTGCGGCAGCAGGAAGGGCGGGGTGCGGTCGAAATAGCTGGCGTGCATGCCGAGCGGGCGCAGGATGTTCTTGTCGATATAGACTTCGAAATCCTCGCCCGAGAGCCGCTCGATCACCTGACCGAGATAGACGATGCCGGGGTTGGAATAGCTGAACTTGCTGCCCGGCTTGAACAGCACCTCGGTATAAGGAAGCATCGCCTTGAGCTGCTCCCAGGCGGGTGGCTCGAAGGGCTGCCACGGCTTGTTGCGCCACGGCCAGGTGCCGTTCCGGAAGCCCGCGCTGTGGCTCATCAGCTGGCGGATGGTGATCTCGGACCCGTCGCCGAACGGATCATGGACGCGGGCCAGCTCGGGGACATAGCGGGTGATCGGATCGTCGAGCTTGAGCAGCCCGCGGTCGCGCAATTGCAGGATCGCGATCCCGGTCATCGTCTTGGTGATCGATGCCCAGTGATAGATGGTCTGCGCATCGACCGGCACATGCGCATCGGCGTCCTGCTCGCCGAGATGATCCGCCACCACAATGCGGCCGTCACGGATCACATAGAAGCTGCTGCCGGCGATCCCGGCCTTGGCGACCTCGGCGCGGTGGAGCGTGCGGAACGCGGTAACGGCCTTGTCGAAGCCGCGATCCTGCGCGGCCGCCGGGGTGGCGGTCAGCGCGAGCAGAAGAAGCGCCGCGCGCCTCATGCCGGGTTCAGCGTGGTGCGCGCGGCGGCGCGCGCCTCGACTGCCGCACGGCTGAACGGCATGGGCTGCATCCGGCCATTCGCCCAATTGGCATATTGGTCGCGATAATGCGGCGAGCGTGGGTCGATCGACTGGCCGGGCAGGCTGAGCATCAGCGAATTGTCCCAGGCGCCGACATCGATCACCTGCAGATAGGAGGCGCCGCCGCCGACCTGCCAGCCGGGCCCCGAGCCGAGCCAGCGTGCCATCACCGTATAGCCGTCGCCGCCCGAGCCTTCGCCTTCGATCGCGGGGAATGCCCTGGCAATGGCGGGGATCGCCGAGAGCGGATGGCGCAGCCGCACCTGATGCAGCGCGCCATAGCGCCAGGCGGCCGGATCGGCACCGAGCTTGTCGCGGATCGCGCCCCAGCCGGCGACCAGCGCGGCATCGAGCAGCGCGTTGCGCGCGGCGATCGGATCGGGGCCGAGCCTGCTGTCCGGTTTCGCCAGCGCATCGAGCAGGATCGATGGCGCGATGCTGTTGACCAGCCCCCTGGCGCGTGGCGGCACGATCGCGGCGAGCATGCGCTTGCCGGCCTCGCGCCACACCGCTTCGAACAGGGCGGCGGCACCGCTGTCGCGGTCGATCCGCGCGTCCCAGCCGCGCAGCATGTCCACCGCGGGCTTGGCGGCCGGCGAGGGGGATTGCGGGAGCAAAGCGAGGAACTGGCGGGCCGGGGTCGAGAGCGTATCGTGCTGGAGCGCGACGCTGTCGGCCAGCGTGTGCTTCGGCTGCGACGTCAGCACTTCGGCGATGCGATCATAGCGATAGGGATCGCGGAACGAGAAGGCCGGGATGCGGTCGCGCGGCCAGTCGGCGGGCAAATTGTTCTGGTTGGCCGAGGCGAACCAGCCCTTGGCCGGGTTATATTCGCTCGGCAGCGACTCATATTTGCGCATGCCGGTCCAGTCGTAGCGGCCGTCGCCCGGCACCGGCAGCAGCCCGTCGCCCTGTTTGCGCACCGGCGCGAAGCCGATCACCTGCCAGCCGGTGTTGCCGTCGACATCGGCATAATGGAAATTGGTCGGCGAGGGGTGGAGTTCGAACGCCTTGCGCAGGCTCTTCCAGTCCCTGGCCAGGTTGATCGCGATCATCGCGAAGGCGCCGTCGCCGCCCGGTTGCATCGCGATGGTGGCGAGCGCGGTGGCGCGGCGCCTGGCCGGATCGTAGGAGATCACCGGGCCCTGCACCGAATAGCGCAGCGTCACCGTGACGGGCGCGCCGTCTTTTACGGCGATCGCTTCCTCGACCTTGTCGAACCGCTTCCAGCCGCCGTCATGGCGGTAGCGCTCGGGATCGGTCGGATCGAGCTCGAGGATGAACAAGTCCCCTTGGTCGATATGGAAATTGGTGCGGCCAAAGGCGAAGCGATCGGTATGGCCCTGCATGATCCCGGGCAGGCCGGGCGCGCCGCCGCCGATCAGGTCGAGCCCCGGCGCGGTCAGGTGCGCATTGTGGCGCGGGCTGAACCCGCCGATGCCGAGATGCGGGTCGTTGGCGAGTATCGGCCGGCCGGTGGCGGTGCGCGACGGCGAGACGGTCCAGGCGTTGCTGCCGGCATTGGCGCGCTCGGCCTGCGCGGCGGCGGGGTCCTGGCCGGTGAGGTTGGCCCAGGGCAGGCCGTCGATATTGAGCACGCCGAGATCGGCCGGGCTGATCGCGGCGGCGTCGAGCCCGTCGGGCACGGTCATCTTCCAGGCCGGGCGCAGCGGCGCGACGATCGCGTCGAGATCGAGCATCCCGATCGCCGCCAGGCGCGCGCGGCGGATCTCGTCGTCGACATTGCCGCCGGCGGCTTCGCGGGCGCGGACCATGTCACGCAGGTCCCAGCGGATCGGCACGATCTGGAGGATGTGATATTCGAGCGGGAGCAGCGCCGGGTTGGCGATCACTTCCTCGATGCGCGCGTTGATCCCGGCGACATAGGCCTTGGCGCAGGCAAGCACATCGGCCGGCACCCGGCGCAGCTCGGCATCGATATCGCCGCGATAGTGGAACAGCCGGGCGTTGGCGTCATGCTTGGCGAAGCTCGGGCCGAACGCCTCGGCGAGGCGGCCGAGCTCACGGCGATGGGCAAGGTCGATCTGGAACAGCCGGTCGCGCGCGACGACATAGCCCTGGCCGAAAAAGGCATCGGGGATGGTCGTCGCGCGGATATGCGGCGTGCCCCACAGGTCGTCGACGATCTCGATCGGCGCGCTGGCCCCGCGGACGCGCTGCTGCTGCCGGGTTACGGCTGCGGTTGCAGCCCCGCCGGAAAGAAGCGCCGCGCTGGAGCTCAGCAGGAAGGCACGGCGGTTCAGCATTGGATGGTCCCCGGGGTTCGCTTTAGCCGGGAAGGTGGTCCGGGCGGGCGCGGCTGTCCATCGGAACAGAGGTTCGACGGACATAACCTGGGGTTATCGGGAGGCGGCGGGTATGCGCCTCTTTCCGTCACCCCGGCCTTGAGCCGGGGTCCCGCTTCTTCTTCGACGGTGCAAGGT
>JAEXLC010000141.1 GCA_023445495.1 Pseudomonadota bacterium
GGCACCCCGGCACAAGGCCGGGGTGACGTAGAGAGTTCGCGCGAAGCCTGAACCTACCGGCTCGGGTCGATCAGGTACTTCTCGCCCGTCGCCTTCTTCGCATAGGCCTGGACCACATGCGGATCGAGCGCTTCGGCGAGCGAGATCGTCTGGGTGTAGGTGCTGGCGAAAGTGGTGGTCAGTTCGGCGGCGACGCGGGCGCGCAGGCGGAGCGTGCCTTCGAGGCCGAGCTTCATCAGGAAGGGCGTGACCAGGAAGCCGCTGACGCCCCAGGCCAGGCCATAGCCGCGGTCGAGCTCGGTCGGCGAGGTATCGAGCATGCCGTAGACATAGACCTGCTTCCAGGTCGAGGAGCCGTAGCGGCTATAGGCGGTGGCGGTGCGGTTGGCCGCGGCTTCCATTGCGTGGAGGATCGAATTGACGATCCTGCCGCCGCCGATCGCGTCGAAGGCGAGGGTGGCGCCGGTCTCGGCGATCGCGTCGGTCAGCGCCTCGCGGAAATCGGGGGCGCTGCTGTCAACGATATACTTCGCGCCGATGTCGCGCAGGATCGCCGCCTGGGCCTCGCTGCGCACGATGTTCACCAGCGGCACGCCGTCGGCGATGCAGACGCGGTTGAGCATCTGGCCGAGGTTCGAGGCGGCCGCGGTGTGGACCAGCGCCTTGTGCCCCTCCATCCGCAGCGTCTCGACCATCGACAGGGCGGTGAGCGGATTGACGAACATCGAGGCGCCGTCGGCGGCAGTGGCGCCTTCGGGCAGCGGGATGCAGTCGCGCGCGGCGATCTTGCGATACTGGGCGTACATCGCGCCGCCGAGCATGCCGACCTTCTTGCCGAGCAGATGGGCGACGTTCGCGCCGGCCTCGACCACGGTGCCGGCGCCTTCATTGCCCACCGCCATCGACTCATCGAGCCGCGGCTTCATCGCACCCATCCGGCCGGCGAGGATGTCGGCGGTGAGGGTGGGGCGATCGGGCGTGCCGCCGGCGGCGAGCGTCGCCATGTCGGCCGGGCCAAGCAGCAGGCCGAGATCGGACGGGTTGATCGGCGCGGCCTCGACCTTGACGATGACTTCGTCGGGGCCGGGCGCCTCCAGCGTGACGGGCTCGAGCGCGAGAGTGAGCTTGCCGTCGCTCGATACCGTGGAGCGAAGTTCGAGGCTGGTCAGCGGGGCCGTCATTGCACTCTCCTGTCGTCGATCGCGTCGATCCGTGTCGCGCTCCAGATATCGATCTTCCGGGCCGCGTGCAAAGCCGGCGCTGCGGGAAAATACGGAGGGCGATAAGGGCCTCGTTAACCCCTTTCCGGCCATGTTCGGGGCTCGGGGGTATCGGGATTGTTCGTCAGCCTATCACTGGTGCATGCGTGCGTCTTCGCGACGCTGGCATTGCTTGTCGGCGCGATCCGGATCGGCATGCGAAGTGAGTCGGCGCTGTCCTGGATGGTCGCGGCCCTGCTGTGCGGTACCGTCGAGATGCTCGTCCTCTCGCTTGCCAGCCACGGCGAAGGCGAACTGCTTGCCGCGACGCTGCTGGTGCCGCCCTGTTTCCTCTGCTTCAGCCAGGCGGTGCGCATTTCGAGCGGCGGCGGGCAGAACTGGCGGGTGATCGGCACCTGCATCGCCCTGACGATCTGCGCGCTTGCGCTGCTTGCGGTGAAGGCGCCGTTCGCCGTGATGACGATCCCGTTCCAGCTCGCCTGCGCGCTGGCGCTCGGCGACGGCATCGTCCATCTTTCGCGGCGGCCCGAGGGCGTGATCGATCGTGCGCTGCTCGGCTGCATGGTGGTGGTCGCCACCACCTTCCTGGTGCGCATGCCGCTGTATCCGGCGCTGTTCGGGCTCGGGGTCCGCTATGCCGAGATCATGCCGAGCGCGCTGGAGCGCGGCCTGTTGCTGGTCGTCGAGCTGATCGCCCCGGCCGCGATATTCCTGCTACTCGCCAAGATCATCTCGCGGATCATCTCCGACTATCGCCAGCGCTCGGAGCAGGATCACCTGACCGGCGTGCTCAACCGCCATGCGTTCGAGCAGGCGGTGCGGAGCCATGCGCCGCGAGGCGGCGCGGTGATCTATTGCGACATCGATCATTTCAAGCGGGTCAACGACCGCTACGGCCATCATGTCGGCGACGAGGTGATCCAGCTGTTTGCCGATGTGCTGGCGGCGACCGGGTTCAAGGTCGGGCGGCTGGGCGGCGAGGAGTTCGCGCTCTTCCTGCCGGGCAACAGCGCGAACGACGCGGCCGGGCTGGCCGAGGTGCTGCGCATGCATTTCCATGCCAGCACGCATGCGGCGATGGCGCCGGACCACCGGCTGAGCGCCAGCTTCGGCGTGGCCGACTACGGGCCCGGCGAGCCGCCGAACGAGGCGCTGATCCGGGCGGACGTCGCGCTCTACCGGGCGAAGGGCGAGGGGCGGAACCGCGTCGCGCTGTTCCATGCCTTCGGGCTGGTGCCGGTGGTGTGGCAGCCGCCCCGCGCGGTGGCCGCCTGATCAGCGCTCCCGGACGATTTCGCAGCCGATGCGGGCATCGGGATAGATGTCGAGCTTCATCGAGCGGACGGTGACCTTCGCGACGCGCGCATCCGCCAGGGCCAGCGCGGCGACCTGCTCGCACAGCGTTTCCTGCAGCTCGAAATGCTTCGATTCCACCATCTTGCGGATGCCGGCTCGCAGGAAGTCGTAATCGACGACCGCGTCGATCCGGTCTTCGGGCGGGGTAGGGTAGCGGCAGGTCATCGCGACGTGCAGCGTCACCCGCTGCGGCGCGGCGCGCTCCTCGGGGTGGATGCCGAGGCCCATGGCGACCTCCAGGCCGTCGAGCAGGATCGTGTACTCAGCCAAGGGGGCGCTCCCGGCCTTCGAACATCACGTCGCCGTCGCGCTGCAGGAAGCGCTGGCCGCAATCGACGAAGATGTTCTGCCCGGTGATGCTCGGCGTGGCGAGCAGCATCTCGACGGTGGCGGCGATGTCCGCCAGCGCGACGGGGCGCTGGAGCAGGTTCTGCCGGGCATGCTCGGCGAATTCCTCCGCGGTCTGGTCGAGGCTGGGCAGCGTCAGGCCGGGGGACACCGCGTTGACCCGGACGCGCGGGGCGAGGCCGCGGGCGAGCAGTTCGGTCGCGGTGGCGAGCGCGGCCTTGCTCAGCGTGTAGGTGAGGAAGTCCGGGTTGAGGTTGGCGAGCTTCTGGTCGAGCAGGTTGACCACCGCGCCCTGGTCGAGATCGTCCTGCGCCGCCAGCGCCGAGGCGAGCGCGACGGGGGCGCCGCAGTTCACCCGCATATGCTGGTCGAGCAGGGCGAAGCCGGTGAGCGGCAGCGCGTCCCAGGCGAATTGCGAGGCGTTGTTGACCAGCCCCTCGACCGGGCCGCCAAGCCCTTCGCGGGCGGCGGCGATCAGCGCGGGGGCGGTGGCGGCGTCGGCGAGCTCACCGGTCACCACGCAGGCGGTGCCGCCCTCCGCCGCGATCTGCGCGCGCAGGGCTTCGGCTTCGTCGGGGGCGTGGTGGTGGTGAATCGCCACCACGTTGCCGCGCAAGGCGAGCCGGCGGGCGATTGCCGCGCCGATCCGCTTCGCGCCGCCAGTCACGAGAACCCGCATCAATAGCCCATCAGCTTGAGCACTTCCTGGCGGCTGCGCTCGTCGTCGCGGAACACGCCCATCATGCGGCTGGTGACCATGCCG
Organism: Pseudomonadota bacterium; assembly: GCA_023445495.1. GTDB lineage: Bacteria > Pseudomonadota > Alphaproteobacteria > Sphingomonadales > Sphingomonadaceae > Sphingomonas. The sequence goes on from JAEXLC010000141.1 coordinate 3,688, forward strand.
ACGCCGGGGGTGCGCACGCCGCGCGCGGTCATGCAGCCATGGGTCGCCTCGATCACCACCGCGACGCCCTGGGGCTGGAGCCGTTCCCAGATGCAGTCCGCGACTTGCGCGGTCAGGCGCTCCTGCACCTGCAGCCGGCGGGCGAAGCCGTGGAGGACGCGGGCCAGCTTGGAGATGCCGACGACCCGGTCCTTGGGCAGATAGGCGATCGAGGCCTTGCCGGTGATCGGCGCCATGTGGTGCTCGCAGTGCGACTGGAAGGGGATGCCGTTCAGCAGCACGATGTCGTCATAGCCGCCGACTTCCTCGAACACCCGGTTGAGATGATGCGCGGGATCCTCGTCATAGCCCGCGCAATATTCCTTCCAGGCGCGGGCGACGCGCTGGGGCGTATCGAGCAGTCCTTCGCGGCCGGGATCGTCCCCGGCCCAGCGGATCAGCGTGCGGATCGCGTCGGAAACTTCGTCGGGAACCGGAATCTTGGGCGGCGACGCGACAATATCGCCATCTTCGGGATCCTCGTGATCATGCACCATTTTCGTCTCTTCCTGACCGCGTTCGGCCTTTACGCTACGGCATCTGCGCTTCTTGCAGAAACCGGGTGTGGCTCAACTGTATCTCCCCGGGAAAAAGGGCCGAAAACCGCAGAGTTCCGACGCTTATCCCCGTTGACGGGCTCAAAAATGCAGCGTTAGTTTCGTCCCCGATAAAAGCAACGTCGCGACCGGTACAAGCCGGCCGGCACCCAGAGGAGGGGGATTGCACCCGATGAAGAAGCTCGACTTGCTCGCGGCGACTGCGCTTACGCTGTTTCTCGCGACGCCCGCTTTTGCCCAGAAGCAGACCACGCCGACCCCGACGCCGTCGGACGACAGCCAGGAATACCAGTCCTCGAACGAGATCATCGTGACGGCGACCCGCCGTAACGAGACCGTGCAGGACGTGCCGATCGCGATCACCGCCATCGGTGCGCAGGAACTGCAGAATTCGGGCGTCGACAACGTCCGCGACCTCGAGCAGCTCGCCCCGTCGATCCAGAGCTCGACCGGCCAGTCCTCGGCGACCGGCACCACCATCTATCTGCGCGGCATCACCACCGGCGGCGACAATCCCGGCTTCGAGCCCGCAGTCGGCGTGTTCATCGACGGCGTGTTCCGCGCACGTGCCGGCGTCGCCATCTCCGAGCTTCCCGAACTGGAGCGCGTCGAAGTGCTGCGCGGCCCGCAGGGCACGCTGTTCGGCCGCAACACCTCCGCCGGCGCGCTGAGCATCTACACCGCGCTGCCGCAGTTCGAGACGCACGGCTATGTCGAAGGCTCGTACGGCAACTACAACGCCTATGGCGTCAAGGGCGCGATCACCGGCCCGGTGAGCGAAACCCTCGCGCTGCGCCTCGACGGCAGCTACCGGAAGCGCGACGGCTATATCAAGGACGCCAACAGCAACCGCCGCTTCAACGACGTCGATCGCTGGGCGCTGCGCGGCCAGGCGCTGCTCGACAAGGGCGACATCACCTTCCGCCTGATCGCCGACTATTACCAGACCGACGAAGTCTGCTGCGCCACCGTTTCGGTGGTCCGCGGGCCGATGGCACAGGTCATCAACGGCATCGCCGCGTCGCAGGGCCGTACCGGCATCTATACCGGCGACCCCGCCAACCGCATCCAGGCCGCCTCGCCCAACCGCAACTATGGCGAGAAGGTGAAGGACTGGGGCTTCTCGGGCGAGCTCAACTGGGATCTGGGCGACGTCAAGCTGACATCGATCACCGCCTATCGCGACTGGCGCGCGCTGCGCAGCCAGGACATCGACTTCTCGGGCATCGATCGCGCCTATCGTGACAATTACCGCACCGAGCTCAAGGACTTCACCCAGGAAGTCCGCCTCCAGGGCTCGGCCTTCAACGGCAAGCTCGACTGGCTGATCGGCGGCTTCTACCTGAACGAGAAGAACGACCTGACCGACACGGTGCGCTTCGGCAACGACGCCAACCTCTATGTCGACTCGGTGTTCAATGCGCTGGCCGGCCCGTCCTTCGGCGGCAAGGTGCAGTTCTACGGTTCGCTGGGGCCGACCGTCCCGACGCCGGGCGCGGTGTTCCTCAACCCGGCGGTGCCGAACTCGCTGGCGGCGCTGACCTCGGTCTATGGCGCGACCCTGGCGCCGCTGGTCGGCTGCTTCCGCGCCCAGGCGGGCACGGCGCCGGCCGGGCTCTGCGTGATCCCGGGCTTCCCGTCCACGCCGATCCCGGGCCTGGCGGCGCTTGCCGCATCGCCGCTGCCTGGCGCCACCGCCGGTCAGGGCAACAACAACGACGTGTTCGGGGTGAAGACCGATGCCTTCGCGCTGTTCACCCACAACATCGTCAACGTCACCGACAAGCTGTCGCTTACGCTCGGCGCGCGCTGGAACCATGAGCGCAAGTCGATGACGGCGTCGATCAACAGCAACACCGGCAGCTGCACCTTCTTCAACAATGTGCGCGCGGGCCAGCCGGCGGCGACCGCCTATGCCAACCTGCTCAAGCAGCTCGGCATCTTCAACAACCTGTACCTGCTGAGCTGCAACCCGGCGGTGAACAGCGAGTTCAACGGCAACTATACCGACAGCTTCACCGACGACGAGATCACCGGCACCGTCAAGCTGGCGTACAAGGTCTCGCCGAAGCTGATGATCTATGGCAGCTACGATCACGGCTACAAGTCGGGCGGCTATAATCTCGACCAGGCGACCTTCGACTCGGTGCTGCTCGGCGGCAACGGCGCCCAGGGCCGCGACCTGCGCTTCGGCGCGGAGACCAATGACGCCTTCGAAGTCGGCTTCAAGGCGAGCCCGAGCCGCGCGTTCACGCTGAACCTCGCGGCCTTCTACATGAACTTCTACGGGCTGCAGTCGCTCGTCTTCTCGGGCAACAACTTCGTCGTCCAGAATGTCGACAAGAGCATCTCGAAGGGCGTCGAGGTCGAGTCGACGATCCGGCCGGCGAGCAACCTGACCTTCCAGCTCGCCTACAGCTATATCGACGCGCAATATGCCAAGTCGAACAACTTCACCAACACGCCGCTGCAGGGCCAGGAAGGCCGCCAGTTCCAGAACCAGCCGAAGCACACGGTCACCGGCGCGGTGACCTGGGAGCCGCGGGTTTCGGATAACCTGAAGGGCCTGATCCACCTCGACTTCCGCTACAACAGCGAAGTCAACATCCCGTCGAGCAATCCGGACCCGGCCAGCGGCCGCACCGCGATCCGCAACGAGGGCTATGGCCTGCTCAACGGCGCGATCGGCCTGCAGACCAATGACGGCAAGATCCGCGGCGAGATCTTCGTCGAGAACATCACCAACACCTTCTACTTCATCTCGGGCTTCGCCGTGCCGGAGCAGACCGGCAACTATAACGGCTATCCGGGCTATCCGCGCTTCTACGGCGCGCGGCTGCGCTTCGGCTTCTGATCGAGACGCCTGCGGGCAGGGATGGGGCGCTCCGGGAAACCGGGGCGCCTTTTCTTTTTTTGGGCGGCGGGAAGGCGCTCCTCTTCTTACCCCGGCGAAGGCCGGGGC
>JAEXLC010000154.1 GCA_023445495.1 Pseudomonadota bacterium
CGAGAGTAACCTGATTGGGTGGCCGGGTGGGGGTGCGGGCCGGTGCCGAACACAATCAACGCCCCCTCAGCCCGTCGAATACTTCGCCGAAGCCCGGCTGGTTGGCGTGCGCGATGCTGGAGCGCGCCGCTTCGATCACCAGCGGCTGCGGATGGCCGTGGAGCGAAGCGATGATGATCTGCTTCACCACATGATAGATCGCCGCGTCGGCATCGATCACCTGCTGCAGGCGGCCGGCCAGCGGGGCGACGATGCCGTACGCCAGCAGCACGCCCATGAAGGTGCCGACCAGCGCCGAGCCGATCATCGCGCCGAGGATGCTCGGCGGCTTGTCGATCGAGCCCATCGTCTTCACCACACCGAGAACGGCAGCCACGATGCCGAGCGCCGGCAGCGCGTCGCCGAGCGACTGGAGCGTGGTCTGCGGGCCCTGGACCTCGTGGTGGTGGGTCTTGATCGAGTTATCCATCACCTCCTCGACCGCATGCACGTCGAGCGTGCCCGACGAGACGACGACGAGGCGCAGCGTATCGGTGATCAGGTTGATCAGCGTGTGATCGGCGAGCAGGCGCGGATATTCGGCGAAGATCGCCGAGGACTTGGGATCCTCGACATGCGGCTCGAGCGCGATCGGGCCCTCGGTCCGCAGCATCTTCATCAGCTTCGAGACCAGGAAGATCGTGTCGAGATAGTCCTGTTTCTTGTATTTCGGGCCCTTCAGCACCTTGGCCAGGCCACCACCGAGCGCCTTCAGCTCCTTGGTGGAGTTGCCGATGACGAGCGCGCCGGCGGCGGCGCCGCCGATGATCAGCATCTCGTGCGGGATCGCTTCGAGCACGGGGCCGAGCGCGCCGCCGGTGATCGCGAAACCACCGAAGACCATTGCCAGCAGGATGACGAGGCCGATTGCCGGAAACATGTGCGCGAAACCCCCGAATTGTCGTCTCGGTTAACGACCGTTTCGCCGTGATATTCAGCGGAAAAACATGGTTAATTCGTTACCGGCGTCAATTATTTCGCGCCTTCGCTTTGGATTTGCGCGCGCGCCGTCTAGCGGCCGGAAAATCGCGTCTTTCCGCTAACTTATTTGAGATAGTCGAACAGCGAGACGCTGGTCAGCTTGGTAAAGCTGGCCTGGGTCGCCTGCAGCACGGTCAGCGTCTTCTGCAGATTGGCGACGGCGGTCGGGATATCGGTGTCCTCGATTCCCGAACGGGTGCTCTCCCGCGTCTCGGCGACGGCCGTCAGCCGGTCGGCCTGGAGATCGAGCCGCGCGCCCCGCGCGCCCACCGAGGCGCGCGCCAGCGTCACGCTGTCGAGCGACGCGTTGATACCGTTGAGCGCGGCGCTTCCCGCCGCCTTCACATTGGTGCCCGACTTGAGCGCATCGGCCAGGTCGCCGATCGTCTTGAACATGTCGACATCGCCCGTGGTGAACACGCGCGCGCCGCTGATCGTCGGCTGGATGCTCTCGCCATCGGCCACTGGAATGCCCGAGGGATCGCCGGTGCCGGCGAAGCTGATCGAGCCGTCGGCATTCTTCACATAGGCGGTGTCGCCGGTCGCGCCGCCGAACAGCGGCTGGCCGCGGATATCGTCCTTGGTGTTGGCCAGGCCGTAGAGCGTGTCGCGGATCGCGCTCAGCTCCTCGCCGATCGCGGCACGGTCCGAATCCGACAGCGTGTCGTTGGCGGCGCGGGTGGCGAGTTCGAGCGCGCGCTGGAGCTGGGTCTCGACACCGTCCAGCGTCTGGTCGGTCTGCGCGATCACGCCCTGGGCGACATTGATGTTCGCCTTGTAGGTGGCGTCGCCGGTCGAGGCGCGCTGGATCTGCTGCAGCTTCACATAGGCGGCGGCGTCCGAAACCGCGGTCACACCCAGCTTGGTCGTGGCGATCTGGGTCTGGGTCTTGTCGGCCTCGGCGGTGAGCTGGGTCATCAGCGACACCGGGCGGCTGTACATCTGCGAGGTGGAGATGCGCATGATCGTTTACCTGATATCGAGGATCGACTGGAGCGTTTCGCGCGCGACCTGGATCACGCGGGTCGACGCCTGATAGGCCTGCTGGAAGCGCATCAGGTCGACGGCCTCCTCGTCGATGTTCACGCCGCTGATCGAATCGCGTGCCGAAACGGCGGCGTCCCGGATCGAGGACTGGGCATCGGCGACGCTGTTGCGCCCGGCGAGCGCCGCGCCATTGGCGGCGGTGAGATCGGTCACGCCCTGCTCGAAATTGCCGCTGGTGCGCAGCGTCTCGAGTCCGGCGAGATTGGAGTTGTCGCGGGTGCCGCCACCGGAAGCCGCGGCGGCGACGCCGCGCGGATCGCTCATCACCACGCTCAGCTGATAGGCGGGATCGCCAACCGCGAAGATCGGCTGGCCGGCATTGCCCTGCAGGTCGCTGCCGCCCGCCTGGACGGTGTTGACGCCCTCGGCGAAATCCCGCGCCATCTGGCTGATCTGGTCGCGCGCCGTCGCGATGCGGCTGCCGCTCTCGGCGATGCCGGCCATCGCGCCGCCGTTCGGCGACATGATCTGCACTTCGCCGGTCGGCTGGCGCACCGAGAAGGCGAAGGCGCCTTCGTCGTTGCTGGTCTGCGACACGATCGCCGCCTGCGCGCCATCGACGAGCGTCGGTCCGGAACTGCCACCGGCGCGCACCGAAGCGCGGCCATAGGCGTCGAAGCTGACGTTCACATCGGTGAGCGCGCTCATTTGTTCGAGCATCTGGTCGCGCTGGTCGAGCAGAGCCGCCTGGCCGGCGGTGCCGTCGGTCGCGCGGGCGAGCCCGGCATTCACCTTGGCGAGGCTGGCCGAGAGATTGTTGAGCTGGGTCACCGCCGTGTCGGCCGAGGCCTTGAGGTCGGTCATCGCGCCGTCGAGCGCCTTGCCGGTCGCGCTGAAGGCAGCGGCGACGCCGGCGGCGTTCTCCAGCATCGTCGCGCGCGCGGGCAGGGCAGTCGGGTCCGCCGCCACGGCCTTGGCGGAGGTGAAGAACGCCGTCAGCTGGCTGCCGAGCTGGTTCTGGGTCAGGCCGGTATCGATGCGGCCCAGCCAGGTCGCGCCGGTAAGGGTGCGGGCAAGGTCCGAGCTGGCGGTGCGCACCTCGGTCGCCTTGAAGGCGTCGGCCGCGCGGGTGACGCCGCCGACATTGGCGCCCAGGCCCGAATTGATCGCGCTGGTGTTGCCGCCGGTGGCGACGACTTCGCGCACCGTGGCGACGCGGCGCGAATAGCCCGTGGTCGCCGCATTGGCGATATTGTCCGAAGTGGTGGCGAGCGCCGACTGATAGGCGCGCGCGCCGCTGGCGCCGATCGAAAGCAGGTCGGTCATTTGACGGTGCCTCCTTCTGTCGCGGTGGGCGCGGCGCCGGGATCGGCGGCCGTCTCGGTCTTCATGCTCCTGGCCAGGAAGGCGGTCATCGCCTTGCCGATGCCGATCGGGGCGTGCACGGCCATGCTCTGGGCGAGCTGCTGGTCCTGCATGTCGCGGAACTGGTCCTCGCCCTTGCTGTCGAACAGCCCGTCGCCGAGCTTGGCCTGGCGCATCGACTTCAGCATCATGCCCGTGAACACGGCCTCGAAGCGCTGGCCGGCGGCTTCGAGGTTTTCCTTGTTCGCCAGGCGCGACGTGTCGGTCGACACGCCGCCCGACGGGCTGCCGATGGGGCCAAGCACGTTGCTCACAGGATGATCAGCTCCGCCTTGAGCGCGCCGGCTTCCTTGAGCGCCTCGAGGATGGCGACCAGGTCCGCCGGCGACGCGCCGATCGCGTTCACCGCCTTGACGACGTCCGAGAGCTTGGGGCCCGGGTCCATCAGGAACATGGGGTGCTTCTCCTCTTCGACGCCGACCGTGCTGTGCTGCTCGGTGCGCGTCTCGCCCTTGCTGAACGGCGCGGGCTGGCTGGTGCGCTGGTTCTCATCAATACGAACGGTCAGTTTACCATGTGTTACCGCGGCGGGGCTGACGCGGACCGCCGAGTTGATGACGACGGTGCCGGTGCGCGCGTTGACGATCACCCGGGCGGCGGCCTCGGCGGCTTCCACCTTGAGATTCTCGACTTCGCTCATCAGCTCGGCGCGCACGTCGCGGCCCTCGGGCGCCTGGATGGCGATCGACACGCCGTCGATCGCGCGGGCGCGGCCGGGGCCGAAGCGGATGTTGATCGCATCCTGCACGCGCTGCGCGGTCGTGAAGTCGGCGCGGGCGAGGTTGAAGGTGATGAAGGGCGACTTGTCGAAGCCGGTGTCGACGCTGCGCTCGACGGTGGCGCCTTCCGGGATACGGCCCGAGCTCGGCGTGTTGACCACGATCTTCGAGCCGTCGGCACCCTCGGCGCCGAGCCCGCCCACGGCGAGGTTGCCCTGCGCCATCGCATAGATCTGGCCATCGGCGCCCTGGAGCGGGGTGAGGATCAGCGTGCCGCCGCGCAGCGACTTGGCCTTGCCCATCGACGAGACGGTGATGTCGAGCTTCTGGCCCGGCTTGGCGAAGGCGGGCAGCTCGGCGGTGATCATCACCACCGCGGCGTTCTTCAGGCCCGGCGCCACGCCCTGGGGCAGCTGCAGGCCGAAGCGCGAGGCGACGCCCTTCATCGACTGGACGGTATATTCCAGATTGTCGTCGCCCGTGCCGGGAAGGCCCACGACCACGCCATAGCCGGTCAGCTGGTTGGTACGGATGCCCTGGAAGCCGCCAAGGTCCTTCACGCGCTGGGCGTGCGCCGGGGTGGCAGCGAGGCCAAGGGAGAAAGCGGCGAGGGCGGCGAGCGCGAGGAAGCGGCGGATCATCATTCTGCTCCGGCTTAGAAGGGGCTGATCACGGAGAAGAACCGGCTCAGCCAGCCCTGACGGCTGGCGCGGGCGACATCGCCCTTGCCGGTATAGGCGATGCGGGCATCGGCGACGCGGGTGGAGAGCACCCGGTTGTTCGCGTCGATATCCGCCACGCGTACGATCCCCTTGATCTGGACGAACTCGTCGCCGCGGTTGAGCGTCACGCGCTTCTGGCCCTGCACCAGCATCGTGCCGTTCGGATAGACCGCCGCCACGGTGACGCTGATCTCGCCCGACAGCGCATTGGCCTGGTCGGCGGTGCCGGTGCCGTTGAAGTTGCGCTTGCCGCTGACGCTGGCGTCGCTTTCCTTGAACAGCGACAGCGCGCCGGTGCTCGGCGGAGTGAGGCCGAAGCCGCCCGAGCTGTCGAGCTTGGTGCCGGCCGACTTGGACGCCGCGGTCTTCTCGACCAGCAGGATGCTCAGCGGATCGCCGACGCGGCGGGCGCGCTGGCCTTCGTAGAGCGCGGCATAGCCGTCGTTCGCCTGGAAGATGCCGCCATTGGCCGGCGCAGGCGCCTGCGGAACGGCGGTGGGAAGCGTCACGGAGTAATCCTCCTTCTGCTTCTTCTTGCCGATGCCGAGGAACTGCGCATGGGCCGGCGTCGCGGCGAAGGCGAGCCCGGCGGCGGTCAGCGCGGCGGTGGCGATGCGAGTGAGCTGCGTCATGATCCGTCGCCTCAGATGTTCTGGTTGACGTATTTGAGCATCTCGTCGGTCGCCGAGATCATCTTCGAGTTCACCTCATAGGCGCGCTGGGTCTCGATCATGTCGACCAGCTCCTCGACGACGTTGACGTTGGAGCCCTCGAGCATGCCCTGGCGGATCGTGCCGCGGCCATCGATGCCGGCATTGCCGAGCGCGACCGTGCCGCTCGCCGGCGTCTCGATCAGGTAATTGTCGCCCACCGCCTGCAGACCCGCCGGATTGGGGAAGCTGGCGATCTGGACCTGGCCGATCTGGGTGAGGTCGGTCTGGTTCGGCATCTGTGCCGAGACGGTGCCGTCGGTGCCGACGGTGACCGAGATCGCGCCCTCGGGAATGGTGACGCCCGGCATCACCTGATAGCCCTCCGACGTGACCAGCTGGCCCTCGGCCGAGCGCGAGAAATTGCCCGCGCGGGTATAGCCCAGGCCGCCGCCCGGCAGCTGGATCTGGAAATAGCCATTGCCGTCGATCGCCATGTCGAGCCCGTTGCCGGTCGTCTGCAGCGAACCCTGGGTCTCCAGCCGCTGCGTGCCCTGCACGCGCACGCCGGTGCCGAGGTTGAGGCCGGTCGCGTACTTCGTCTCCGCGGTCGAGGCGGCGCCTGGCGCGGTGACCACCTGATAGGCGAGCGTCTGGAAGCTGGCGCGGTCCTTCTTGAACGCGGTCGTGTTCACGTTCGCGAGGTTGTTCGAGATGACCCGCATGCGCGTATCCTGGGCATCGAGACCCGTGCGCGCGATGTGCAATGCTGCCGAACCCATCGGTCTTACTCCCTATCAGGACGGCATCCGCATCAGCGATGCGGTGCTCTCGTCCATGTTCTTGGCCTCCTTGAGCAGGTTGGCCTGTACTTCGTAGGCGCGCTGGTTCTCGATCATGTCGACCAGCGCCTGGGTGAGGTTGACGTTGGACTGCTCGAGCGAGCCCGAGGTCACCTTGGCGTCCATGTCCTCGGGCAGCACGCCGCCGCCCTTCACATGGAGGAGATTGTCCAGCCCCTTGACGGTCTGCGAGCCATCGGTGCTGACCAGCTTGATCTTGTCGACCACCTGGGGCTGCGTCGGATCGCCGCCGCGCGGCACGATCGAGACGGTGCCGTCCTCGGAGATCGAGACCTTGTCGGCGGGCGGCACGGTGATGGGGCCCCCCGACCCCATCACCGGGAAACCGTCGCCGGTTTCCAGCACGCCCGAGGGTGCGATCCGCAGATCGCCGCGCCTCGTATAGGCTTCGCTGCCGTCGGTCGCCTGGACGGTCATCCAGGCATCGCCGTTGACGGCAACGTCGAGCGGGTTGCCGGTCTGGACGATCGTGCCCTTGGAGCGGTCGATGTCGTTGACTTCTTCCGCCGCCATCTGGCGCGAATCCATGCCCGTGCCCTGCAGGACCAGCCGGTCGAAGCTGACGCGCTCGGCGCGGAAGCCGATGGTCGAGGCGTTCGCGATGTTGTTCGCGATCGTCGCCTGCGACTGCATCTGGCTCCGAAGCCCAGACATCGCGGTGTAGACAAGCCGGTCCATGGTTTATGCCTCCTCAGCCGTTCCGATCAGCTGCGGATGTTGAAAATGGTCTGGGACATCTGGCTGGCGGTATCGAGCGCCTTGGCATTCGCCTGGAAGTTGCGCTGTGCCGCGATCAGATTGACCAGCTCCTCGGTGATGTCGACGTTCGAGCGCTCGATCGCGCCCGACATCAGGCCGCCGAACCCGTTGGTGCCCGGCTCGCCGAGGCGCGCGTCGCCCGAGAAGCCGGTGGCGGCCCAGGTCGAGTTGCCCAGCTGGCGCAGGCCGGCATTGTTGGTGAAGCTGGCCAGCACGACCTTGCCCAGTGCCTGGGTGTCGCCGTTCGAGAAGCTTGCGGTCACCGTGCCGTCGTCGCCGATCGTCACGCCTTCGATCTGGCCGACGGGCGAGCCGTCCTGCTTGGTCGAGTTGAGGCTGAACGGCGAGCTGACCTGGGTGGTGCCCTGGGTCAGGTCGAGCTTGAGCACCTGCTCCGAGGTCGCGCCCGGTGCCAGGAAGCCCATGAAGGTCACCGGCGCGGTCGGCTCGGAGAGCTTGCCGGTGCTGTCGAACTTCAGCTCGAACTGCGAGATCGTGTTGGGATCGTCGCCGGCATTGAGCTGCTGGTCGCCGACGAACGAATAGACCTTCCAGCTGCTGGTCGCGTCGGTGTCGCTCGGCTTGGTCTCGCGGACGAAATAGTTGGTCAGCGTCAGCGCGTTGCCGTTCGCGTCATAGACCGTGGTCTGGACCGACTGGTTGTAGGTCGTCGGGTCGAAGCGGTCGAACTTGTATTCGGTGCTGTCGAACTTGACGTTGTCGGCGGGCAGCGCCGAACCGGCGTTGAGGTTGAGGCCCAGCTTGACGTTCTCGGTCGCCTGGGGCGTGCCGCTGGTCTGCGGCAGGCGCAGGCTGACGGTCGAGGAAAGACCAGTCGCGACCACCGCGCCCGAGCCGTCCACCGGATAGACCTGCAGCTTGTTGCCCTGCGCATCGACCACATAGCGGTCGGCATCGACCTGGAAGCTGCCGTTGCGGGTATAGGCAACGCCGTTGCCGCTCTTCTCGTCGCCCTTGACGATGAAGAAGCCGTCACCCGAGATCGCGACGTCGAGCGCCGAGGACGACTGGGTGAAGCCACCCTGGCCGAACTGCTGGCGCACCGCCTTCACGACCACGCCCGAGCCGACCATCTGGGTCGGGTTCATGTTGGCGGTCGACGCGATGACGTCGGAGAACTGGGTGGTGCTCTTCTTGAAGCCGTTGGTCTGCACGTTGGCGAGATTGTGCGAGATCGTCGACATGTCGGTCTGCGCTGCCTGCAGGCCGGAGAGCGAGGTGAAGAAGGACATTTTCCGTTACTCCTTGGAAAAATTGGTTCAGCCGACCTGCCAGATGGCGTCGGTGGAAACGTTGCCGATGCCCGGAAGCGTCAGGAGCGGCTTGCCGTCGGATCCCATCGAGACGGCGGTGACCGGCGCCCAGACCAGCGGATAGGCCTTGACGTTGCCGGTGCCGTCGGTGGCGGTGACGCTGACGTTGAACGGGCCGTCGCCGGCGTCTTCGCCCGCATCGGTCTTGCCGTCCCAGTCCCAGGCGACCGCGCCCTTGGTTTCCTTGCCCATCTCGATCGTCTTCAGCGTGTTGCCGTTCTGATCCTTGATGGTGACGCTGACGTTCTTGGCGTCAGCCTCCAGCGCTACGGCGCCGGCCAGGCCGCCCGAGGTGCGCGGATAGGCGGTCGAGCCCTGGACCAGCACGTTCTTGCCGACATAGCCGATCGCGTCGTTGAGCGAGGTGGTGCTCAGCTTGCTGGCGATCGACTTCAGCGTCGAGCTCATCTCGGTGATGCCGGAGAGCGACGAGAACTGCGCCATCTGGGCAACCATCTGGCTGTTGTCGACCGGCTGGAACGGGTCCTGGTTCTTCAGCTGCGCGGTCATCAGCGCGAGGAAGTCCGACACGTCCATGTCGGTCTTGCCGAGCCGCGACGTGTCCGTCGTGTCGAGCGTGGTGCCGCTCGTCGTGCTCGTCGTGTTGTAGCGCTTGACGCCCAGGTTCGCGAGGGTGGTATCGAAGTCACTCATGATCAGCGGCCCAGCTTGAGGGTGTCGATGATCAGCGACTTGGCAGTCTGCATCACCTCGACGTTGTTCTGGTAGTTCCGGGCGGTCTCCATCATGTCGACCAGCTCCCGGGTCTCATCCACGGCGGCTTCCCAGACATTGCCGTCCTTGTCGGCCATCGGGTTGCCGGGATCGTAGCGCTTGGTCGGCTCCGAGCCCGCGGTGACGACCTGCTCGACATCGACGGTCGACATGCCGCTCGCCTGGTCGAAGGCGGTGCGGAACACCGGCTTGATCGTGCGATAGGCAGCGTCCGGGCTCGATGCGACCGTGCCGACATTGGCCAGGTTGGAGGCCGTGGTGTTCATCCGCACCAGCTGCGCGCTCATCGCGCGGCCGGAGACCTGGAAGATCGAAAGCGGCTGGTCGCCCATGGCTTATTCTCCCTTCAGCGCGCGCGTGATCTGGCCGATCCGGCCGTTCAGGAACGACAGCGTCGTCTGATAGGCGACGGCGTTCTCGGCGAAGGCGGTCTGCTCGGTGGTCAGCTCGACGGTGTTGCCGTCGGCCGAGGGCTGGAGCGGCACGCGGTAGAGCGTGTTGGCGTCGATCGAGGCGTCGAGCGAGCCTCCGGTCGCGGTCGCGCTGTTGAGCGCGGCGCGGAAGTCGATGTCCTTCGCCTTGTAGCCCGGCGTCGATGCGTTCGCGATGTTCGACGCCAGCATGCCCATGCGCTGCGAGCGCACGGCGAGCGCTGTGCCATGTACGCCGAAGAGGTTGTCATTGGGCATTGCACGTCTCCCGCACAAAAGTTCGCCGGGGTCTTTGCAACCGTCGTGCCAGTTTCTCGTAAGGACCCAAAAAACCGCTATTCCCCTCGGGAGCGGCAATAGGCGGCAAGGTTTTGCCGGTGTGTCGGCAGGGCGTTGCCGGTCGGCGCGGCGTCGGTTGCCGCGCTCTGAGGCGCGCGCAATTGGCCCGCCTCTTGCACCCATGCGGGCATGGATATGAATGTGCTTCCCGCGCTCGGGACTTTCCTCGATCCGCTCGCGCTCGCCATTGTCGGCGGGGGCGTGGTGGCGGGCACGGTGCTGCGCAACGCATCGGGCGATCTCGCCCGCGGTGTCGTCGCGCTGGGCCAGCTGCCGCGCCGCCGCTTCGATGTCGAGCCGCTCGTCGCCCAGGTCTCGGCGCTTGGCCGGATCGCGCGGCGCCACGGCGTGATCGCGCTCGATCGCTCGAAGATCGAGGATCCGGACATTGCCGCCGCAGTCGCCGCGATCGTCGATGGTGCTGGCGCGAAGGACGTCGAGATCCTGCTCGAGCAGCGCCGCTGCGCGCGGTTCGAGCGGCATCGCGGCGGCTGGGAAGTCTGGTCGGGTGCGGCCGAGCTGGCCCCGGCAATGGGCATGGTCGGTACGCTGATCGGCCTGGTCGGCATGTTCGCCGCGATGAAGGATCCCCAGGCGATCGGCGGCGCGATGGCCGTGGCGCTGCTCGCGACGCTCTATGGCGCGCTGTTCGCCAATCTCGCGCTGCTGCCGGTTGCCACACGGCTCAAGCGCCGTGCCCGGCACGAGGCGCAGGAGCGTCTTCGCCTCCAGCCCGCGCTCGCCACGCTTGCCGGGATCGAGCCCGGCAGCGGCACGCTCAAGGAGATCGCGGCGTGACCGTGTTCGATGACGAGGAACCTGCGCGCGCGCCCTGGCTGGTCACCCTGGCCGATCTCTCGCTGCTGCTGGTCGGCTTCTTCGTCTTCCTCCAGGCGAGCCAGGTCGATCCGATGAAGCTTGCCGCCGGCATCCGCTCGGGCTTCGGCGCGAGCGAGAGCGCCGCAATGCCGGCGCCGATGCCGGTCGATATCGCCACTGCCACTGGCTTCGCGCCAGGCTCGGCGGAGCCGGCGGATACCGCTTCGGCGCTCGAATGGGCGCGCGGCGCCGCGCGTGATCCGCGCACGCGCCTGCGGATCACCGGCGAGGTCGATGGTTCGGCGCAGGACGTCGATCCGGCCACCGGCAGCGGCCCGATTCTTGCCGCCGATCGCGCCCGCGCGATTGCCGCATTGCTTATCCGCCAGCGCGCGATCGATCCGTCGCGCATCGTGATTTCCACCGGGCGCGGCCAGCGTCGTGCCGTCCTCACCCTCGGCTTCGAAGGGGGGCGGCAATGATTTGCCGCCCGGCAATTGCCGCCCCTTGCCGGCCTTTCCATCAGGAGAAGAAGATGCTCCTCGCCCTTGCCATGATCGCCGCCGCGCCCGCCGGCGCCCAGGATTTCCAGTCGACCGCCGTCCTCGACACGGTCGTTGCCCAGTTCACCGGCAAGTCGGTCGGCGAGCAGGGTGGGGCGATCGCGCCGATCGACACGCGGCTCAAGCTCACCCGCTGCGCCGCGCCGCAGCTCGAATGGCGCAGCGAGGGGCATGACGCGGTCGTGGTCCGCTGCATGGCGCCGGCGTGGAAGATCTTCGTGCCGGTCGCCGCGGTCCCGCGGCCCAAGGCTGCGGTGCCCGCGCCGATGCCCGCCAATATCGTCGTCCGCCCGCCCGTGGCGGTGAAGGCCGAGCCGGTGATCAAGCGCGGCGACGCCGTCACGGTCGAGGCGGGGTCGGAAGGCTTCTCGATCTCGCGCCAGGGCATCGCAGTCAACGATGCCCCTGCCGGCGGCCGGATCAGCGTGAAGGTCGATGACAAGCAGCCGCCGATCCAGGCGATCGCGATCGAGCCGGGCCGCGCCCGCCTGCCGGGCTATGCCGAGGGCGGCTGAAATTTTTCGGTAAAGTTTCGCGTGCGGCGGCCGTTTGAAGGGCTGCAGGCATAGCGAGGATTGCAGGCAATGGTGGAATCAATCGGCACGAAGGCAGGCGCGGTCACCGACCGTCGCACTGTGCCCGTTGAACCCGCTGCCCGGGTCGCATCGGTGCGCCCGGTGGCGAGCGATACGCCGGCGGTGCAGAGCGCCGCGGCGGAAATGGCGAGCAGCGAGGCGGCCCAGCCGCCCGTCGACAGCGAACGCGTCGCCCGGATCCGCAAGGCGATCCAGGAGAAGCGCTTTCCACTCTATCCGGCCGACATCGCCGACCGCCTGCTCGCCTACAAGCTCGAATGGAAGCCGAACCAATGACCCGGCGTGACGCGCTCATCCAGGTGATCGAATGCCTTCATGCCGAGATCGCGGCGCTGAAGGCGAGCGACGTCGCCGGGCTGGAAAAGGCCACCCAGGCCAAGCTCGCCGCGATCGACACGGTCGCGCTCTATGACGGCGAGGCGCCGGGTCCCGAGATCCGCGAGCTGGCCGCCGAAGCGCACAAGCTCAACGAAACGTGCCGCATCTATGTGAACCTGATGGCGGCAAATGTTCGCCGCCGCCTGCAAATCCTTTCCGGTCAGCAGGCGCCTTCCTACAAGGCCGGCGGCTACGCGCTCGCCTGAGCGGGCGTCGCTAACCCGCATTAACCAGAACTGGCACGGTCCTTGCTCCGATAGCCCTGAATAAGGGCAATCCGGATCAGGACCTGATGAGCGTCACTTCGGTCAATACCAAGGCAAGCGTCCAGACGGCGATCGCCGCGGCGAGCCGCAAGACCGGCATCGACTTCAACTATCTGCTCGGCCAGGCACAGGTCGAGAGCGGGTTGAAGGCGGATGCGCGCGCCGGCACCTCCTCGGCGACCGGCCTCTACCAGTTCATCGAGCAGAGCTGGCTCGGCGTGGTCAAGCAGCACGGCGCCGAGCATGGCCTGTCCTGGGCCGCCGACAGCATCAAGCAGACCGGCACTGGCCGCTATGTGGTGAGCGATCCCGCCGCCCGCAGCGCGATCCTCAATCTGCGCAGCGATCCGCAGACCGCCTCGCTGATGGCCGCCGAGCATGCCGCCGACAACAAGGCGTCGCTCGAGGACAGCCTCGGCCGCCCGGCCACCGGCACCGACCTTTATATGGCGCACTTCCTCGGCCTGGGCGGGGCCGACAAGTTCCTGAGCGCGATGGCCGAAAGCCCGGGTCGCACCGGCGCCAGCATGTTCCCCGCCGCCGCGCGCGCCAATCGCAGCGTCTTCTACGCGTCGAACGGCCAGCCGCGCACGCTCTCCGAAATCTACAGCCGCTTCGCCGGCAAGCTCGACCAGGGCGCCGCGGCCGGCGGGGCCACCGGCCTTGCCTCGGCCAGCCTCGACACCGGCTTCAACGATGCGGCGCGCGCCTGGAGCGACGGCGACAACGAAGTCGTGCTCGGCAATGGCGCGGTCGATAGCGACCGGCACTGGGTGCAGAACACGCTCGCCCAGCTCAACGTCTCGCAGGGCGCCAATGCCGGCGACCCGCTCGGCCGCCGCATCGATCCGCTGCGCCCGACGCCGGAAAATGCCCGCCTCGCCTATCTCATGCTCGCGAACCTGGGAGCGTAACCCCTAGTGTCTGCACTTTCGCTTCCCGCGGGCGCTGCGCCCGCCGTCAGGAGTTTCGCGCTGCCCGGCGCGATCCTGCTGCTCGTCGCGCTGATGGTGGTGCCGATCCCGGCCTTCCTGCTCGACACCTTCTTCATCCTCAACATCATGATCAGCCTCGCGGTGCTGATGGTGGCGCTGAACGCGCAGAAGCCCCTGGACTTCTCCGCCTTCCCCACCGTGCTGCTGTTCGCGACGCTGTTCCGCCTCGGCCTCAACGTCGCCTCCACCCGCGTCGTGCTGGTCCATGGCCATGAGGGCGAGAGCGCCGCCGGCCATGTGATCGAAGCGTTCGGCACCTTCATGATCGGCGGCGACTATGTCGTCGGCCTGGTCGTGTTCGCGGTCATCGTCATCATCAACATGATCGTGGTGACCAAGGGCGCCGGCCGCGTCTCCGAAGTGTCAGCCCGCTTCACCCTCGATGCGTTGCCCGGCAAGCAGATGGCGATCGACGCGGATCTCAACGCCGGCCTGATCACCCCCGACGAAGCCCGCGCCAAGCGCATCGAAGTCTCCACCGAAGCCGATTTCTACGGCGCGATGGACGGTTCGTCCAAGTTCGTGAAGGGCGATGCGATCGCCGGCCTGCTGATCCTCGCGATCAACGTGATCGGTGGCCTGATCCTCGGCGTCGCCAGCCACAAGATGGCAGTGGGCGAGGCGGCTTCCACCTATGTGTTGCTCGCCATCGGTGACGCGCTGGTTGCCCAGGTGCCGGCGCTGCTGCTCTCGATCGCCGCCGCGGCCATCGTCACCCGCGTCAAGTCTAGCGACGACCTTGCCGGCCAGATCGGCAACCAGTTCGCCAGCCACAAGACCTGGACCCCGGTCGCGGTCATCCTCGGCCTGCTCGGCATATTCCCGGGCATGCCGCACCTCATCATCCTGCCCGCAGCGGCCGTCGCCGGCTTCGCCGCCTGGCACCTGCGCAAGGCAGCACTCCGTCCCAAGATCGTCGCCGCGCCACCGGCCGAACCGACCGATCTGTCGAAGATCGGCTGGGACGAAGTGACCGACAACATGCAGGTGATGCTCGACATCGGCTATGGTCTCGTGCCGCTGGTCGACGAGCGCCGCGGCGGCCCGCTGATGGGCCGGATCACCGGGGTGCGCCGCCAGCTCTCCAAGGAGCTCGGCTTCGTCGTCCCCCAGGTCCGCGTCCGCGACGACATCAACCTGGCGCCCTTCACCTATCGCATCGTCATCGGCGGCGTCGTCATGGCCGAGGACAATGTCTCGCCCGACGAGATGCTGGCGATCGACACCGGCCAGGCTGCGGGCCGCCTGCAGGGCAAGCAGGTCAAGGACCCGACCTTCGGGCTCGACGCGATGTGGATCGCCCAGGGCGATTCGGATGCCGCGATCGGCCTTGGCTATCTCGTCGTCGATCCGGGCACGGTGATCGCCACGCATCTCAACCAGTGCCTGATCCAGAACGCGTCCGATCTGCTCGGCGCCGATGAGGTCCAGTCGCTGCTCGAAGGGCTCAAGGAGCGCTCGCCGCAGCTGGTCGCCGCGCTCAGCCCGGCGCCGGTGCCGCTCACCACGCTCACTCAGATCCTGCGCGGCCTGCTCGCCGAGAATATCCCGCTCAAGGAATTCCGCCGCATCGCCGCCGCGATCGCCGTCGCTGCCCAGCGCACCCTCGATGCCGAGGAGCTGATCGAGTTGATCCGCCCCGATCTCGGCCCGCTGATCATCCAGCGCCTGTGCGGCGTGCGCGAGCCGCTGCGGGTGATGACGCTCGAAGGCCAGCTCGAGGCGCTGCTCGGCCAGGCGGTCCGCTCCGATCCGTCGCGCCGCCACACGATCGAGCCCGATCTCGGCCGCCGCATCGCCGATGCGCTCCAGCGCGCCGCTCAGCCGCTGATCGCCGAGGCCAAGCCCTTCGCGCTCGTCGTCCAGCCTTCGATCCGCATAGCGATCCGCAAGCTGGTCCGCAACGTCCTGCCCGACACGCCGGTGATGAGCTTCTTCGAAGTGCCCGAGGACAAGGCCGTCGAAGTCATCGCCGTGATCGGTGCGCCGGAGGCGCTGCCCGCATGAACGCTTTCACCCCAGGGAAACTTGACGCCATGGCATCACTGGCTCTCTCGCCCCTAGTCTACACGCCGACCACGCCGCACCGCGATCCGGAGGCGCTGGTACGCAAGCATTTGCCGCTGGTTCGCCGCATCGCCTGGCACATCCATGGCTCGATGAGCTCGCTGGTCGAGGTCGAGGACCTGATCCAGGTCGGGCTGGTCGCGCTGATCGAGGCGGCCGGCAGCTTCGAGGATCGCGGGCAGGTGACCTTCGAGCAATATCTTGCCACCCGGCTGCGCGGGTCGATGATCGACGAGCTGCGCCGCCAGGCGACCACCACCCGCGGTGCGATGCGCCGGCGCAAGGCCTATCAGGAGGCGGTATCGGTGCTCACCCAGGAACTGGGCCATGCGCCCGATGACGACCAGGTCGCGGCCAGGCTCGGCGTCACCGCCGAGAAGCTGCGCACCGACTATGCCAATGCCGAGGCGGTGCGCTTCGATTCGATCGACGACACCTATTCGGACGAAAGCCCCTGGTTCATGTCCGACGAGCCCAACGCCTTCGACCAACTCGCCGAAAGCGACCAGCGCGCGGCGCTGATCGCCGCGATCACCGAGCTCCCCGAGCGCGAGCAGCAGGTGATCCAGCTCTATTATGTCGAGGAACTGAACCTCGAGGAGATCGGCCAGGTGCTCGGCGTTGGCGCCGCGCGCATCTGCCAGATCAAGGCGAGCGCGCATGCGAAACTGAAAAAGGGGCTGGCGCGAAGGCTGGGGTAGCAGTGGTCCTTCCTTCTTTTACCCCGGCGAAGGCCGGGGC
>JAEXLC010000164.1 GCA_023445495.1 Pseudomonadota bacterium
GGCCGGGGATGTCCCGGCCGCCCTGTTTCCTTGCGATCCGTGAAGGGATCAGGCGAACAGCTTCGCCCAGCCGCGCTTCACGCGCTCGCGCCAGTGGCCGCGATGATAGGCGTCCGACGCCAGCAGCGGCATGACCGAGCCCGCTTCCGCGAACACCATCTGCTCGATGCCGGTGTTGACCTTGCCCCACGAGGCGGCTTCCTGGAGGGTCGAGGACGAGCAGGCGCCGTCGCGCACGTCGGCGACGGTGATCTGCACGGCGTACTTGTGCACCTCGACATCGTCATGGCCGAGGATCTCGGCGCAGACGACGGTGTCCTGGATGAAGTTCTTCGGCACGCCGCCGCCGATCATCAGCAGGCCGGTGGTGCCTGCCTGGATCTTGATCTCGGTCAGCTCGCGGAAGTCGGCGATCGCGTCGAGCAGCAGGTAGGGCTTGCCTTCCTTGGCGCGGTCCACCTGGTGCTTGACGAGGCCGAAGCCGGCCGACGAGTCGACGAACGCCGGGCAGAAGATCGGCACGTCATGCTCATAGGCGAGCTTGACCAGGCTGTTGTCCTTCTTGCCATGCTCGACGAGATACTTGCCCATCTCGCGGATGAAGGCGCGCGACGAATAGGCCTTGGGCTCCAGCGTCTCGGCGATCTCGAAGATCGTGTGGTCGACGTTCTGGAGCGCTTCCTCGTCGATGTACGTGTCGTAGATGCGGTCGATGTAGAGCGAGCGCAGCGTATCGTCGTCGGGGATCTCGAGCGCCTGATAGTGCTTGTGGCCAAGGCCCTCGAAGAAATCCATGTCGACGATGGTGGCGCCGGTGGCGACGATCACGTCGACCATGTTGTTGCGCACCAGCTCGGCATAGAGGTCCATGCAGCCGCCGGCCGAAGTCGAGCCCGCGATCACCAGGACGACGGTGCAGTCCTTGTCGGCCAGCATCTCGTTGTAGATCTTGGTGGCGCGGCCGAGGTCGCGGCTGGTGAAGCTCATGTCCGCCATCGCGTCGACGATCGGGCGCGCGTCGAACGACGTGATGTCGATGTGCTTGACCTGCTTCGACAGCAGCTCCGCCTTGCGGTTGTCGTTGATCGGGGCGTTGGCGCTCGCCTGCTTGTTGAGCGTGTTGGTGTCGGTCATGGGGTTGCTCCCATCTTCTTGGCCGCCGTCATTTCGAAAAGGGGACGCGGAAACCCAAAGCATTCGTCACCCCGGCCCTGAGCCGGGGTCCCGCCTGTTTGCGCCTGTAGAGGCAGCGGGACCCCGGCTCAAGGCCGGGGTGACGTGGTAGTAGCGCGTGTTGCGTTACAGCTTGACGACGTTCCAGGCCGGCTGGCGTTCCGCGAGCTCGACATACATCGAGGCCATCGGTTCGTCGGTCACGACAACCGTCGCGTCGGTGCCGAAGCCGTTGAACGCGGTGCGCATCGCCGAGCCATAGGCGCCGAGCATGCCGATCTCGAAATAGTCGCCCGAACGGGTGTCGGCCGGCAGAAGGAACGGGCCCTTCATGTAATCGAGATCGTCGCAGGTCGGGCCGTAGAAGCTGAACTCGACGTCCTTGGCGTTCGATTCGGGCTCGCGCAGCAGCTCGACCGGGAACTTCCAGTCGATATGCGCGGCGTCGAACAGCGCGCCATAGGCACCGTCGTTGATGTACAGCTCCGCACCGCGGCGGCGCTCCACGCGCACCACGATCGAGCTGTACTCGGCGCACAGCGCACGGCCCGGCTCGGCCCAGAGCTCGGCCGAATAGGAGATCGGCAGGCTCTCGAACGCGCGGTGGATCGCATCGAAATAATGCTCGAGCGGCGGCGGGGTCATACCCGGATAGGTCGAGGGGAAGCCGCCGCCGACGTCGATGACATCCACGGTGACGGCCGACTCGACGATCGCCGCACGCACGCGCTCCATCGCGTTCGAATAGGCTTCCGGCGACATCGCCTGCGACCCGACATGGAAGCAAATGCCCAGCGCGTCGGCGACCTGACGGGTCTCGAACAGCAGCTTGGCGGCTTCGCCCGGGCCGGCGCCGAACTTCGACGCGAGGCTGAGCTTCGAATGGTCCGACGAAACGCGCAGGCGCACGCAGAGCGTCAGGTCGCTCGCGGCCACGCCGTCCCGGCTGGTCGCGCGGACGATCTTCTCCAGCTCCTCGAGACTGTCGAGCGAGAAGGTGCGGACACCGTGGGTGAAATACGCCTCTTCGATCGCTTCCTCGGCCTTGACCGGGTGCATGAAGCAGAGCGTGGCTTCGGGCAGCGTGCGCGCGACCAGGCGCACTTCGCCGATCGACGCCACGTCATAGGTGGTGATGCCGTTGTCCCACAGGATCTGCAGCAGTTCGGGCGACGGATTCGCCTTCACGGCATACATTGCCTTGCCCGGGAACTTCTCGACGAAGAACCGAGCAGCCCGTGCCGCAGCGTGCGGACGGACGAGCGTGACCGGCTGAACCGGACCCTGCTTAGCGATGTCGATGCCGGTCACGGTGGAGCCGGCGTTCGAAAGGGGTGCTAACCCCAGCGCGCGATGATGCTGGTGCAACTCAAGGGACCTCCAAGTGCCTTACGGCGATCGTTGACAATTGCTGCCTTGCGGTTGGAAGTCCCATGGGGCAGCGGGAGAGCGGCACATAAGGACGTTGGTCCGGCGTGTAAAGCGATTCGCGATCCGGATTTTTACGGCGGGGGTGAAAAGTGACAATTGTGCGACAGCCGACACGCGCCGGGGTCCGCGACGCTGCGGCGAAGGTGGCGAACATCCTGCCGCAAACCCCTTTGTTCGTTCAGGAAATTCGAGGGGTGCCGGTGTGCTTCAAGGCCGAGTGCCTGCAGCCGATCGGCGCCTTCAAGATCCGCGGGGCATGGCATCGGCTGAGCGCTTTGGACGATGCGGCGCGCGAGAAGGGCGTGGTCGCCTTCTCTTCCGGAAACCATGCCCAGGGAGTCGCCTGGGCGGCGCGGAAGCTGGGCATTCCGGCGGTGATCGTGATGCCGGCCGACGCGCCCAAGGTGAAGCGCGATGCGACGCTGGCGATGGGAGCGGAAGTGGTCTCCTATGACCGGATGACCGAGAGCCGCGAGAAGATCGCCGCGCATCTCGCCCATGCCCGCGGTGCCACGCTGGTGCCGAGCTTCGACGATCCCTGGATCATCGAGGGGCAGGGGAGCGCGGGCATCGAGGCGATGACCCAGATCGTCGAGGCGCGGCTGCCGGATCCCGAGCGGGTGCTGGTGCCGTGCGGCGGCGGCGGGCTGGCGGCCGGGCTGGCGCTGGCGCTGCCCGATGCCGAGATCACCGTGGTCGAGCCCGAAGGCTGGGACGACATGACCCGCAGCCTGGAGGCGGGCTGGATCGAGCCGGTGGGCGACAATCCGCCGCCGACCGCGTGCGACGCGCTGCAGACCATGCGCGTCTCGCCGCTGACCTTCGACGTGCTGTCCCGGCGCGGGGCCACCGGCGTGGCGGTGAGCGAGGCGGAGATCCGGGCGGCGCAGCGCTGGGCGGCGGCGAAGCTGCGCGTCGTGGTCGAGCCGGGCGGGGCGGTGGCGCTGGCCGCGTTGCTGGCGGGCAAGGTCGCGGTGCAGCCGGGCTTGCTCGTGATCCTCTCCGGGGGCAATGCGGATCCCGATGCCTATGCCCAAGTCCTTGCCGGGAAAGACTGATCCCTTGTCCAATCGCTTCGGAGCCGTGATCGCCAATGTGATGAGCGTCGGCGCGCGGGCGCTGGGCTATTTCCTCTGGGGGTTGTTGCGGATCATCTATCGCGGCGACCTCAAGATGATCGCGCTGTTCGGCAGCGTGATCGGGGCGATCGCGCTGCTGATCTGGCTGCTCGTCCGCTGATGCCCGATCCCTCGCTCGAACCGCTCTGGCTGAGCATCGCGGTGATCGCGATCGGCGTGCTGGTCTGTGGCGGGTGGAAGCAGCTCCGCGCCGACCGGACCAAGGCGATCCTGATGTGGGTCTGCGCGCTGGTGATCCTGGGCAACCTGCTGATCCTGCGCGCCTGAAATTTCGCGCGCGGGCGAAGGGTTTGGGCGGCCGCTTCGTTATCCGAGTCGATTTGGTTCGATCCGAGGTGCCCGATGCGCAAGACCCTGTTCCTGCTTCCCCTGCTGCTCGCCGCGATGCCCGCGCTCTCGCAATCGGTGCCGGTGCGCGAGGTCGCCTATGGCGCGGCCGCGCTGCAGAAGCTCGATTTCTACAAAGGCGCGAAGGCCGATGCGCCGCTGGTGGTGTTCATCCATGGCGGCGGCTGGAAGCGCGGCGACAAGGGCAATGCGACCGGTGCCGAGAAGGTGCGGCACTTCACCGGGCGCGGCTTTGCCTTTGCCAGCGTCAATTACCGGCTGGTGCCCGATGCGACGGTGGAGCAGCAGGCGCAGGATGTCGCCGACGGGCTGGCATATCTGGTGCGGCATGCCCGCGAGCTGGGCTTCGATCCGGCCAGGGTGGTGGTGATGGGGCATAGCGCCGGCGCGCATCTCGCCGCGCTGGTCGCAACCGATCCCCGGTATCTGGAGAAGGCGGGCTGGGGGCTCGACCGGATCGCCGGCGTCGTGCTGCTCGACGGCGCCGCCTATGACGTGCCGCGCCAGATGGACGAGGGTCCGCGCGTGATGGGCAAGACCTACCAGGCGGCGTTCGGCAGCGATCCGGCGCGCCAGCGGGCATTGTCGCCGACGCTGCAGGCCGCGGCACCCAATGCACAGGACTTCCTGATCCTGCATGTGCAGCGCGAGGACGGCACCCGCCAGTCCGAAGCGCTGGGGCGTGCGCTCGAGGCGGCGGGGGCACGGGTCACCGTGCAGGGTTTTGAAGGGCGCGGGCTGCGCGGGCACATGCAGATCAACCGGCAGCTTGGCGACCCCGATTATCCCGCAACCGCGGTGGTGGATCGCTGGATCGACAGGGTGCTGGCGCGCTGAGCATTGGCGAGCGGGCCATCAGCCCCTAGATGGGCGGCATGTCTCCTATCGCCGAACTCCATTACGACGCGTCCGATTTCGACGTGATCCGCCCGGGCACCCATGTCGTCTGCGCCGTCAGCGGCGAGCCGATCCCGCTCGACCGGCTCAAATATTGGAGCGCCGAGTTCCAGGAAGCCTATCGCGGTGCGCATGAGGCGACCGCCGCGATCCTGGCGGGCGGGGCGAAGAACCTCAAGAAGGACTGACGGCGGCCGCGTTTCGGGTTAGCCTCCCGCAAAAGAGGGGGCAAAGATGCGGCTGAGCGATCTCAAATGCAGTGGGCCGGCCTGGCTGTTCGGCTGGGCGACGGCGGTGTTCCTGCCGGGGCTGCTGATCGCCTTCGAGCGCCACGGGCTGGACCGGCTGCCGGCGAACACCTGGCAGATGGGCGACGATATCGGGCCGGCCGCCAAGCTGCTGCTCGGAGTGCTGTTGATTGCCGGTTTCTGGGCGGCGACCCGAATTCGCGGCCGGCTGCTGACGCTGCGGGCGGCGCTGGGCGGGCTGGCGGCGATGCTGCTCACGTTGGCGCTGATCCCGGCGGCCTATTCGCGGGGCTTCGGCATCGGGCTGACCGGTGCCCGCTTCGATCCGGCGGTGCTGCCCTGGTATGCCGTGGGCGCGGTGGCGGCCGGACTGGTCTTCGCGCTGTCGCTGGCGCGGTGCCGGGCGCGGAGCCAAGCCCCGCGCCCGTAAAGCCTCAGCGGATCGGCGAGTTGGGGTCGAGCCGCATGTCGAGATACTTGTCCACGCTCTTCATCAGGTCGTCCATCTCGTGCTCGAAGAAGTGGTTCGCGCCCGGGATGGTGTCGTGATGGATGGTGATGTGCTTCTGGGTGCGCAGCTTGTCGACCAGCTTCTGGACGGCACCCGGGGTGACCACCTCGTCATTCTCGCCCTGGATGATGATGCCCGAGGACGGGCAGGGGGCGAGGAAGGTGAAGTCGAACATGTTCGCCGGCGGGGCGACCGAGATGAAGCCGCGGATCTCCGGGCGGCGCATCAGCAGCTGCATGCCGATCCAGGCGCCGAAGCCGAAGCCGGCGACCCAGGTCGAGCTCGCTTCCGGATGGAAGCTCTGCACCCAGTCGAGCGCCGAGGCGGCGTCGCTCAACTCGCCGATGCCGTTGTCGAACGTGCCCTGGCTCTTGCCGACCCCGCGGAAATTGAAGCGGAGCGTCGCGAAGCCGCGACGCTGGAAGGTCTTGTAGAGTTCCTGGACGATGCGATTGTTCATCGTGCCGCCCGCATTGGGATGCGGGTGGAGGATCATGGCGACCGGCGCGCGCGGCTTGGGCGCGGGTGCGAAACGGCCTTCGAGGCGCCCTTCGGGGCCGGGGAAGATGACTTCGGGCAAGGCGTGTCCCTGTAGAATTGGAGGCGCGCAGTGGAGCGCGGTGAGTTGGGCGCTATATAGGCACCGCGCCGCTTTACGCAATTATTACGAGAGCAACTTGGCCGATCGAATCTATCTGGACCACGCCGCAACTACCCCGATGCTTCCGGAGGCGATGGCCGCCGTGGAGGCGGGGATGCGCCACTGGGCCAATCCCAGCTCCCCCCATGCCGAGGGCAGGGCTGCCCGCGCCGCGCTGGAAAAGGCGCGTAGCGAGGTGGCCGCCGCCTATGGCTGGGCGCACGAGCTGGTCTTCACCAGCGGCGCGAGCGAATCGCTGCACATGGCGCTGACCCGGTCGATGGCCGAGCGCCGGCTGATCAGCGCGGTCGAGCATGATTCGGTGCTGCGCCACGCCGAGGGCGCGCAGGTGCTGCCGGTGGACGGCGACGGGGTCCTCAACCTCGAGGCGCTGCGTGCCGCGCTGGCGGAGGGGCCGCGCGCGCTGGTCGGGGTGCAGCGGACCAACAGCGAGACCGGCGTTATCCAGCCGATCGAGGCGATCGCGGAGATCGTGCACGCGGCGGGCGGGATATTGCTGGTCGATGCGGCCCAGATGCCGGCACGGGCATCGGCGGCGGTACTGCGCCATGCCGATCTGGTCGCGGTCTCGGCGCACAAGCGCGGCGGGCCGCCGGGCATCGGGGCATTGCTGGTCCGCGATTTCGGCACGCTGCTGCCGATGGGCGGGCAGGAGAAGGGCTATCGCGCCGGAACCGAGAATCTTCCCGGCGCGCTGGGCTATGCGGCGGCGGTGTCCCTGCCCGAGGATCTGGAGCGGATGGCGGCGCTTCGTGCCCGGCTGGAGGCAGTGGTCCTGGCGGAAGGCGGGGAAGTCGTCGGAGCGGCCACTTCGCGCAGCCCGCTGATCGGCGCGTACCGGATGCCGGGCGTCTCCTCGGCAGCCCAGCTGATCCGCTTCGACATGGCCGGCATCTCGGTATCGGCGGGCAGCGCCTGTTCCTCGGGCAGCATGCGGCCCAGCCATGTGCTCTCGGCGATGGGCTGGGAAGAGCCCGCCCTGCGCGAGGTGGTGCGGGTCAGCTTCGGGCGCGGTACCACCGAAGCGGAGGTGGATGCCTTCACGACGCTCTGGCGTCAGATCGCGATCGAGGCCAGAACCAGAGCCGCATGACCTATCTCGATTATCAGGCGACCACGCCGCTCGCCCCCGAGGCACTGGCCGCGATGCTGCCGCTGCTGGAGGGCAATTTCGCCAATCCGCATTCCGCCCACGCGCCGGGCCGTGCGGCGAAGGCGGCGGTGGAAGTTGCCCGTGACGATGTCGCCGGGCTGTTGCCGCCGGGCGGGACGGTGAGCTTCACCAGCGGTGCCACCGAGGCGCTGAACTGGGCGATCAAGGGCACGACCGGCGGCATCGTGACGATCGCCACCGAGCATGCCGCGGTGCTCGACACGGTGGCGGCCGAGGCGCGCAGGGGGCGGGACGTGACCGTGTTGCCGGTGGGACCGGAAGGGCTGGTCGACCTCGCCGCTGCGCGGGGGGCTATCAAGCCGGGTGTCGGGCTGGTCGCCGCGATGCTGGTCAACAACGAGATCGGCGTGATCCAGCCGATCGAGGAACTGGCGCATCTCGCCCACCAGGCGGGCGCGCTGTTCCTGTGCGATGCGGTGCAGGGCTATGGCCGGGTGCTGATCCCGGATGGCTGCGACCTGATCGCGGTCTCGGCGCACAAGATCCACGGCCCCAAGGGCGTGGGTGCGCTGTGGATCCGCGACGGGGTGACACTGGAGCCGCTGCTGCATGGCGGCGGGCAGGAGCCTGCCGGACGCTCGGGCACGCTGTCGCCGGCGCTGTGCGCGGGGTTCGGCGCGGCGGCGCGGCTGGCCAAGCAGCGCTTCGGCGCCGATCACGCGCATGCCGAGCAGCTTTATCGCGCCGCGCTGAGCCGGATCGCCGGCGACTGGATCCTGAACGGCGCGCAGGAGGATCGCTATCACGGCAATCTCAACCTGCGCCATGACGGGCTCGATGTGGCGCGGCTGATCTCGGACCTGCGCGACATCGCCTTCTCCGCCGGTTCGGCCTGCGCCAGCGGCTCGGGCCGGCCCAGCCATGTGCTGGAGGCGATCGGGCTGAGCGATGTGCAGGCGCGCTCGAGCATCCGCATCGGCTATGGCCGCTACACCAGCGAGGACGCGCTGATGGGCGCGATCGACCGGATCGTCGCGGCCGCCCGCGCGCAGAGCCGCGCCGCATGATCCGCGTCACCTTTGTCAGCGCCGACGGCATCGACCGGCATGAGGTCCAGGCCGAGGAAGGGCTGCGCCTGCTCGAAGTGGCGCAGAATGACGGCCAGCCGCTTGAGGGCACCTGCGAGGGGCAGATGGCCTGCTCGACCTGTCACGTGATCGTCGATCCCGAGCATTTCGCCCGGCTGCCCCGCGCCGCCGAGGAGGAAGAGGACATGCTCGACCTGGCAGTGGGCGCGGTGCGGACCAGCCGGCTCGCCTGCCAGATCCTGCTCACGCCCGAGATGGACGGGCTGGTGGTGCGCATGCCCACCGGGCACCGCGATATGCAGGGGCGCTAGAGGCTCAGCGCGTAGAAGCGCGTGTCGACCATCATCCGGGGGAAGGTGGGCGGCAGCAGCGTCTGGTCGATGAGCGCGAAGCCGTTGCGCGCATAGAAGCGATGCGCGGCGAGGAAGCGATCGGTGGTGCCCAGGTAGATTCGCGAGAGCTTAAGCGCCCGGGCATGCGCCAGCAGCGTGTCGAGCAGCGCCCGGGCCAGGCCGCGCGCGCCGCGATGCTCGGGATGGACGAACATCTTGCGCAGCGCGGCCGCGCCGTCGCCGATGTCGCGGAGCGCGATCGTGCCGACCACTTCGCCGTCCGGCGCCTCGGCGACCCAGAAATCGCCTGAGTCGCGCTGGTAGAATTCGGGGATTTCCTGGAGATCGGGCTGGTCTTCGGCGGTGATCGCGATCCCGAACTCGTCATTCTGGATCGATACGATCAGCGTGGCCACGCCGTCCTGGTCGGCGGGTTCGAAACGCCGGATTTTCACCTTGTCCATCCGGGCCGGCTAGCATCCCGCGGCCAGGGAAGCGACCGCGCAGGCTCCTGTCGCCAGATTTTACACATTCCAGCAATGCGCCAGACATTCAGCCCGGCGCAATCCGTCCTGTTTCAGGATCGCGCATGGAACCGAAACGATCGTTCCGGTTTCCGCCCATGCGGGTTTTCTCCCGCCAGCAGGAGAGAGAAACTATGAAGCTTCTTCCGATCCTCGCGGCCGCTGCCGCCGCGACGCTCGCCATCCCGGCCGCCAGTGCCGCAGCCGCCCCGGCTGCTCCGGCGGTCGCGGCGCAGCCGGACTTCCAGCATCACCGGCCGCATCATGTGCGCAAGCGCTCCTATTATCGCAGCGTCTGTAAGACCGTGTGGCGCCATGGCCATCGCCAGCGCGTGTGCCGCCGGGTGCGTTATTATCGCTGATTGAACAGGAGCGGGAACGTGCGCCGCGTTCCCGCTCTTGCCTAACCGTCTGACTTTGCCCATATGCGCCGCGGGAGTCGGGCGGACGTAGTCGTCGCCAACCTGGTCAGATCGGGAACGAAGCAGCCACAACGATTTCGCTGCGGGTCGTTCCGGCTCCCACCTTTCCGCACAGCGACAGCCTCTTTAACCGCCTTTGCGGCGTGCATCGGCTTGGACGTGGCGATTGGAACACGCTAGGAACGGATGGCATGTCCGATTCCTTCCTTGGCCTCGACGAACCCGCGCAGCCGCGTGACAACGCCTATCGGGTGCTCGCGCGCAAATACCGTCCGCAGACCTTTTCCGAGCTGATCGGGCAGGATGCGATGGTGACCACGCTGGGCAACGCGATCAAGCGCGACCGGCTGGCGCACGCCTTCCTGCTCACGGGCGTCCGCGGGGTCGGCAAGACCTCGACCGCGCGGCTGATCGCCAAGGCGCTCAACTGCATCGGGCCGGACGGGCAGGGCGGGCCGACGATCGATCCGTGCGGGGTATGCGAGCCGTGCCGGGCGATCGCCGAGGGACGCCATATCGACGTGATCGAGATGGACGCCGCGTCGCACACCGGCGTCGACGATGTGCGCGAGATCATCGAGGCGTCGCGCTATTCGGCGGTCTCGGCGCGCTACAAGATCTACATCATCGACGAAGTCCATATGCTGTCGAAAAGCGCGTTCAACGCGCTGCTCAAGACGCTGGAGGAGCCGCCGGCGCATGTGAAGTTCCTGTTCGCGACGACCGAGGTGAACAAGGTGCCGGTGACGGTGCTGTCGCGCTGCCAGCGCTTCGACCTGCGCCGGATCCCGGCCGAGCTGCTTGCCGAGCATTTCGCCAAGGTGACGCAGGCCGAGGGATTCGAGGCGGAGCCGGAGGCGCTGGCGCTGATCTCGCGGGCGGCCGAGGGCTCCGCGCGTGACGGGCTTTCGATCCTCGACCAGGCGATCGCGCATGCGGGCCTGGAAGGCGAGGGCGTGAAGGCGGAAGCGGTGCGCCAGATGCTCGGCCTGTCCGATCGCGGCGCGATCCGCACGCTGTTCGGGCTGCTGCTCGAAGGCGATGCGCGGGGGGCACTGGCTTCGCTGCGGGGCCAGTACGATCTCGGCGTCGATCCGCAGGCGGTGCTGCGCACGCTGCTGGAGACGGTGCATGCGGTGACGCTCGCCAAGCTGGGGACCGATGCCAATTCGGGCCAGTCGGCCGAGGAGCTGAAGTCGCTCGAGCGCTGGGCGGCGGGTCTGAGCTTCCCGGCGCTGCACCGGTTGTGGCAGCTGGTGCTGCGCGGACACGACGAAGTCGCCAGGGCGGTGCTGCCGATCGAGGCGGCGGAGATGGCGCTGCTGCGCGTCATCCATGCCTCGCAGCTGCCCGATCCGGGCGAGCTTGCCCGCCAGATCGCCAGCGGCAGCGTGACCATCTCGGGCGGTGCCGCACCGGCTGCGCCCGCAGGTCCGAATGGCGCCGCGATGCCGACGTCGCTGGCGCAGCTTGCCGATTATCTCGAGGAGAAGCGCCGCTACCAGCTCGCGACCCAGGTGCGCGACTATCTGCGGCCGGTGCGTTTCGAGGGGATGGAAGTCGAGTTCGCGGCCGCCAAGCCGCTGCCGTTCGATTTCATGAAGGAGCTGGGCGCCGCGCTCAAGGAACTGACCGGCACCAACTGGAAGCTCAGCTGCGTCGACGTGCCGGCGCAGGCGATGACGCTGCGCGAGGAGCAGGCGGCAAGCGAGCAGGCCGAGCGCGACGCCGTGCTCGCCTCGCCGCTGGTGGCCGCCGCGATGGAAGCCTTTCCCGATGCCGAGCTGATCGGCTGGGCCAAGACTGGAACTTAAGGAAGTAGAATGGATCTCGAAAAGATGATGGCCATGGCGCAGAACGTCCAGGCCGAGCTCACCAAGGCGCAGGCCGATCTCGACAATATCGAGGTCGAAGGCGTCTCCGGCGGCGGGCTGGTCAAGGTCCAGGCATCGGCAAAGGGCCGGATCATCGGCCTGAACATCGACGATTCGCTGCTCAACCCGGCCGAGAAGGGCATGCTCGAGGACCTGCTGGCAGCAGCGTTCAACGATGCGCGCGCCAAGGCGGATGCGGCGTCGCAGGAAGCGATGTCGAAGATGACGGCGGGCCTGCCGCTGCCGCCGGGCTTCAAGCTGCCCTTCTGATTTCCGGAACCATTGCAAGGCCTTCTCGGTTGCTGACGGCATAATCGAGGAGGATGCAATGGTGGAACGAGTTACCGAGCGTACCGATGGCGTGACGGCCGAGCGTGTCACCGAGACGGGTGGCGGCGGCACGGTCGTGGTCGAGCGCGGCGGCAGCGGCGCGGGCCTGTTGATCGGGTTCGTGCTGCTGATCGCGGTGGTGATCGGCGCGGTCTATCTGTTCAACCAGAACAATCGCGAGAACGCCAAGACCGATGCGGTGACGCAGGCGGCCAAGGACGTCGGCGGCGCGGCGAAGGACGTGGGCGATGCCGCCCAGGACGCCGCGAAGAAGGTTCAGTAACCCTAGATCAGCCCCAGCGCGATCGGCAGGACATGGGTGCGGGTCATCGGAGCCAGGGGCAGTCCCTCGGCCTCGGCGATCGGCACCCAGCGTGCTTCCGCGATCTCGGCGGCGGCGTTCGGCTCGTGCGGGGCGGTGAGGTGGAACAGTTCCGCCTCGACCACGCGGCCGGGTTCGTTGGCGGCGGGGGACCGGAAGCAGCCGAGCCGGCGCGCTTCGGTGATCGCCAGGCCGATCTCTTCGGCCAGCTCGCGGCGGAGCGCTTCCAGCGGGGTTTCGCCCGGTTCGATCTTGCCGCCGGCCTGCATATAGGCCGAGGTGCCTGCCTTGCGGACCAGCAGCATGTTTCCCGCGCCATCGTCGATCAGCGCGGCGGCGATGCGGATCGGCTCCATCAGCGAATGCAGCTGTCCAGCCCGTCGCCGCGCACCGTGCCGATGCGGGCGGTGATCGCATTGCCATAGCGCCGGGTGAAGCCGCGCGGATCGATGGCGGCGCGCTTCTTCGGCAGGGGCAGGACGGCGGCGATCTGGGCCGCCTCGCGCGGGCTCAGTTGCGACGCGTCATGCTTGAAATAGCGCATCGCGCCGGCATTGACGCCATAGGTGCCGATCCCCGTCTCCGCGACGTTGAGATAGACTTCCATGATCCGGCGCTTGCCCCAGATATTCTCGATCAGCACCGTGAAATAGGCCTCAAGCGCCTTGCGGGCATAGCCGCCGCCCTGGAACA
Source organism: Pseudomonadota bacterium (assembly GCA_023445495.1). Lineage (GTDB taxonomy): Bacteria > Pseudomonadota > Alphaproteobacteria > Sphingomonadales > Sphingomonadaceae > Sphingomonas. The sequence goes on from JAEXLC010000164.1 coordinate 13,108, forward strand.
GGAAGACGTTCTTGGCGGTCTGCTGGCTGATCGTCGAGCCGCCGCGGATCTTCTTCTTGCCGGTGGCATTGCGGGCATAGGCCTGCTCGATCGCGGTGAAATCGAAACCGTGATGCGCGCAGAAACGCGCATCCTCGGCAGCGATCGCGGCACGCGGCATGTTCGGATCGATCCGGTCGATCGACATCCAGCGCTTGGTGACGCCGTGGCCCTCGACGATGTCGCCGATCTGCGTCCAGGTGATCGGCGGGGGCACGAACTTGTAGACCACCACCATGCCGACCGAGACGGCGATGAAGAGCAGGATCGCCTTGAGGATCCAGAACAGGATGCGGCGAAGCAGCGGCTTGCGCGGGCGTTCTGCTTTCCCCGGCGAAGGCCGGGGC
>JAEXLC010000169.1 GCA_023445495.1 Pseudomonadota bacterium
CCCCCCGCGGGGCCCCCCCGCGACCTTCATTTGTTCGGGCAGGAGAGGTTCATGGCGCCAAGTCGTAGAAGGTTCGCCGTTGGAGGTGTTGTTGTCGCGGCAGGCGTGGCCGCCTTGTGCGCCTGGCCGCGAAGCGTGCCCGAGGTGCCGCAGCCGGGCAGCATCGTGGTTCGCCAGGACCCGCCCGCGGTTTCGCCCGGCCCGCCGCCTGCGCCCGAGCCCGCTGCATCCCCGACCCGATCGGCCATGGAGGCCGCGATCCTGGAATCCGTGGCCGATCCGCACGCGGAGCTGCGCAAGGTCGTCGTGCGCCGCGATGCGCCTCAGATTGCCTGTGGCGAGAAGCGGACGTCGCGCGATCCGGTGTTCCGCCGCTTCGTGTGGCTTGGGCATCTGAAGATGCTGGCCACCGACGATGGCTCGCAGGATTTCGGCAATATCGCGACAGTGTGCAACGAAGGGCAGCCGGTGCCCTGATCGCTCAGCCCGGGAGTGGGCGCCCGCGCGTGTCGATCACGCCGGCGCTGATCGCGCCGTCGATCAGCCGCTTCAGGAAATCGATCGATCGCCGCATTTCCGCGGGGTCGGGCGCCAGTACCTGCGCGATCGACAGTCCGCGCACCGCCCAGACGAACAGCCGGATACCGGCGAGCACGCCGGCATCGTCGCCGCTGCCGAATTGCTGCTTGATCGCTTCGAGCGACATCTGCTCGACTCTGGCTTGCATCGGCGTGACCAGTTCGGCCAGCTCGGGATCGCTTCGCGAGGCCTGGAGGATCTCCAGAACCGCCAGCCCGGATGGGCGGCTCAGCACTTCCCAGAGCATCTCCGGCCAATCAGAGATATGCCCGCCGCGTCCGGTATCCGTCGCGATCTCTTCATAGGCGCGGCGTTCGCGTTCGTAGACGATGCCGATCACATCGGCCATCAACTGGGCGCGCGTGCCGAAATGATGGTGCAGCGCGCCGCGGGTTACCCCGGCTTCCTCCGAGATCGCTTCGGTCGAGGTGCCGCTATAGCCCTTGCGATAGAGCAGCCGGATCGCGGCATCGAGCAGCGCCTCCCGCGTCTCCGCAGTACGTTCCGCCTGTGTCCGCCGCTTTCTGCCCGGGGCTGCTTCCGACACGTTCTTCCAAACCATTTCCGGCGGCGCGAACCGCCACCACGATCCATTTGGCGGCTCGGTGGAAGGTCCGTCAACATGCCTGCGTGCAAACTTCCGTTCCGCACCCCATGTACCGACAGTGGCGTCGCGCCTTCGCATCCGCTAAGAGCCCGCGCTTCCGTAACCACTGGAACCGTGAATGACGCTTTACGCACGCTTCGCCGCGCATCTGAACCTGGCCCTTGATGCGCTTGTCCTCGCCGGCGACCTGCCCGCGGGGCTGGAGCGACGTGCGATCACCGTCGAGCCGCCGCGTGACGCGTCGCACGGCGACCTGGCGACCAACGCCGCGATGGTCCTCGCCAAGCCGGCGGGCACCAATCCGCGCGCACTGGCCGAGAAGATCGGCGCGGAGCTGGAGAAGCTCGACGAAGTGTCCGCGGTCTCGATCGCGGGCCCGGGCTTCATCAACCTGACGCTGACCGACGCCACCTGGCGCGGCGAGCTGACTGCGATCCTCGATGCCGGGGATGATTATGGCCGCTCGACCGTCGGCGCCGGCGCCACCGTCAACGTCGAATATGTCTCGGCCAACCCGACCGGCCCGATGCACATGGGGCATTGCCGCGGCGCGGTGGTGGGCGATGCGCTGGCCAGTCTGCTCGAGTTCGCCGGGCACAAGGTGATCCGCGAATATTACGTCAACGACGCCGGCGGCCAGGTCGATGTGCTCGCCCGCTCGGCGCACCTTCGGTATCGGGAAGCGCTGGGCGAGACGATCGAGATCCCCGAAGGCCTCTATCCGGGCGACTATCTGAAGCCGGTCGGCGAGAAGCTCGCGGCCGAATATGGCGACAAGTTCGTGTCGGCGCCGGAGAGCGACTGGCTGGTGCTGTTCCGCCAGACCGCCGTTGCGATGATGATGGAGATGATCCGTGCCGATCTCGCGCTGCTCGGCATACATCACAACCTGTTCTCGTCCGAAGCCGAGCTGCAGGCGGCCGGCAAGCCCGAACAGGCCGAGGCGTGGCTGCGCGAGCGCGGGCTGGTCTATGACGGCGTGCTCGAAGCGCCCAAGGGCGAGACGCCCGAGGATTGGGAGCCGGTCGAGCTGCCGCTGTTCCGCTCGACCCAGTTCGGCGATGACCAGGACCGTCCGATCAAGAAGTCGAATGGCGCCTGGACCTATTTCGGCGCCGACCTCGCCTATCACTTCCAGAAGGCGCAGTCGGCCGACCAGCTGATCGACATCTGGGGCGCGGATCACGCGGGCACCGTCAAGCGCATCGTCGCTGCGGTGCAGGCGCTGACCGGCGGCGAGACCAAGTTCGACGTCAAGCTGGTCCAGATGGTCCGGCTGCTGCGCGACGGCGAGCCGGTGAAGATGTCGAAGCGCGCCGGCAACTTCGTGACGCTGGCCGATGTGGTCAACGAAGTGGGCAAGGACGTGGTCCGTTTCACCATGCTGACCCGCAAGGCCGATGCCCAGATGGACTTCGATTTCGCCAAGGTGGTCGAGGCGTCGAAGGACAATCCGGTCTTCTATGTGCAGTACGCGCATGCCCGGGTGGCGTCGCTCGGCCGCCGCACCGCGGAGGCGGGGATCAGCTGCGGCACGGTCGACCTGTCTCTGCTTGATACAAATGAACTGAAGCTGGTGAAGGCCGCCGCGCAGTTCCCGCGTATCGTCGAGGCCGCTGCCTCGGCACGCGAGCCGCACCGAATTGCGTTCTATCTCTACGACTTGGCTGCAGGACTCCATTCGCTGTGGAATCTCGGCAAGGACGATGCGAGCCGTCGCTTCCTCCTGGCCGATCAGCCTGAGCTGACGTGCGCACGGCTTTATCTCGCGCGTTCGATCGGGCAGATTATCCGAAATGGCCTCCGTATCATGGGCGTAGAGGCCGTCCAGGAGATGTGAGGGAATGAACATGCGTGGGGGGGAGGCCGGATTCGGCGACGATGACCGTCTCCCCTGGCTCGAGACGGTCGAGGATGATTATCGCGAGGGCCCGTCCCTTGGGCGCATCGTGCTGCTCGTCCTGCTGCTCGTCGCCGTTATCGGCGCGGTCGCCTTCGGCTATTACTGGTATCAGAAGCAGAAGAGCCTGGTCGGCAATGGCGAGCTGATCGCCGCGCCGGCCGGCGACTACAAGGTCAAGCCCGACGAGCCCGGCGGCATGAAGGTGGATGGCGAGGGTGATACCGTCTTCGCCACCAGCCAGGGGAATAGCGGCAATTCGAGCATCGATGTGAGCGCGCTGCCCGAGGCGCCGGTCGACGGCAAGAAGGTCGCCGAGAAGGCGCCGACGCTTGCCGGCGAGCGCAACGCCAAGGTGGCGATCCCGTCGAGCGCGACGGCGGCTGACGCCCAGCCCAGGCGCGTGCCGGTGATCGCGCCGCAGGCCACGGGCTCGGGCGCGCTGATCCAGCTTGGCGCCTTTCCGGACGAAGCCGGCGCCAATACCGCCTGGGCGCAGCTGTCCAAGCGCTTCTCCTACCTCGCGCCGCTCGGCAAATCGGTCGAGCGCGGCGAGAAGGACGGCAAGGCGCTGTTCCGCCTGCGCGTGAATGCCGGCTCGAACAGCCAGGCCAAGGAGCTCTGCGGCAAGCTCAAGGTGGCGGGCGAGAACTGCTACGTGGCGAACTGAACTCCCTTAAGCCCCTCCCCTGAAGGGGAGGGGCTTTATGCGGACCTGCCCCCAACCATGCCGCACGGGCATGGCCGATCGTCGCACAGGGGGTTATCCGTCGGCTCGCGCTTCGCTAAGACGGCGGCATGAAGCCTGTAATCTTCGGTGTCTCCGGCCTGTCGCTCACGGCCGAGGAGCGCGATTTCTTCCGTGATGCCGATCCGCTCGGCTACATCTTCTTCAAGCGCAATTGCGAGAGCCGCGCGCAGATGCGTGCGCTTACCGAGGAGCTGCGCGAACTGAGCGGCCGCGCCGACCTGCCGATCCTGATCGACCAGGAAGGTGGTCGGGTCAGCCGGATGGTGCCGCCCGAATGGCCGGCCTTCCCGGCGGGCGAGGTGTTCGGAAAGCTCTATGACATAGCCCCGATCTCGGCGATCGAGGCGGCGCGGGCCAATTATCAAGCGCTGGGCATGATGCTCGCCGATGTTGGCGTCACCGTCGATTGCGCTCCGCTGCTCGACGTCGTGACGCCGGAAGTGACCAAGGCGATCGGCGACCGCGCCTTTGGTGGCGAGCCGATGCGCGTTGCCGCGCTGGGACAGGCCTGTGTCGAGGGGCTGCGACGGGGCGGCGTGGTCGGCGTGGTCAAGCACATGCCGGGCCACGGCCGGGCGCTGGTCGACAGCCATCTCGAGCTGCCGCGGGTCCGGGTGGATGCCGAGGCGCTGGAGCAGGATATCGCACCGTTCCACGCGCTCAAGGACGCGCCGATGGGCATGACCTGCCATGTTGTGTTCGACGCCTGGGACGCCGAGCGCCCTGCGACGCTCTCGCCGACGGTGATCCGCGACATCATCCGTGGCCGTATCGGCTTCGACGGGCTGCTGATGACCGATGACATCGACATGAAGGCGCTGAGCGGCACGCCCGGCGAGAAGGCGACCCAGGCGCTGGCGGCGGGTTGCGACGTGGTGCTCGATTGCTGGGCGCGGATGGACGAGATGGTCGAGATCATCGGACTGCTCCCCGACGCGACACCCGAGTGCATCGAACGGCTCGACCGCGCGATGGCGACGACGGGTGCCGACGAGCCGGAAGTGGACTTCGCCGAGCTTATCGCCAGGCGCGACGAGTTGCTTGCGCTGGTTCCGGCCTGAAGGATAGGGGCTTCAATATTCCCCTCCCTGCAAGGGGGGGGGCTAGGGGTGGGTTAGAAAAGGCCGGGCTCGATGCCCGGCCTTTTCTTTGTCACCGAATGCATGGTTGGGCTCGCTGCGCTCGCAACCCACCCCCAACCCCTCCCTTGCAGGGAGGGGAGCAGAAGAAAGCGCAATCTAGCCTCAAAGCATCTTGAGATACTCCAGCAGCGCCGCCTTGTCCTCGGCGCTGAACTTGGTGCCGAATTCATGCCCGCACCGGCTGTTGCCGGAATTGAGCTGGTCGCAGCCTGTGGTGTTGACCACATGGTTGCCCGTCTGCTCGGCGGCGATGCCGACCCGCTTCACGTCATAGGCGCGGCCCATCTTGAAGCTCGCCGGCCGCTCGGCCGCCGGCTTGAGCAGGTCCTCCAACGTCGGGACCGATCCGTTATGGAGATAGGGCGCGGCCGCCCAGATCCCGTACATCACCCGCGATTCATACGAACCCGGCTTCACTGCCGTTGCCGCCTCGGGCGAGGCTGCCATCGGCTTCTCGCCGAACGCACCGGCGAGATCTTGCAGTGACTTGGGGAGTTTCCCGCTGGTCTTCAGCGCGCCGGTATCGGCCAGGCTCGCCTTGAACGGATCGGCATTCTGCAGGATCGAGCCGACCACCGCGAAGCCGAGCAGGCTGAACGAGGTGGTTTTTTGCGGGATCGCGGTACCGAAGGGAGGCACCAGCTTGCCGCCCGCCAGCGAGCCGGAATCGGCGGTGCGGGCGAGGATGTCCCATTCGCGAGTATCGGTGCCGACATTCTGGATCGGGGTTGCCCAGGTTTCCGCGAAGGTGAAGCGGAACTGGCCCTTCTTCTGGTCATGGCAGCTGCCGCAGCTCGGGCTGTCCGGCGTCGACATCGCCCAGACCTGCTGCCCGCGCGCCGCCAGCTTCTGGTCGACCGGCCAGGGCCAGACAGGGGCGCCGATCAGCTTGATCGATCCCTCCAGCTTGCCCAGCCCGCTGAAGTTCGCCGAATTGTTGGCGAGGAAATCGATCCTGCCTCTGCCCTTATTGACCGGGTGGAAGGTGCCGAACACGCCGTAGACCTCGCCCAGGTTGCGCGCGAGGCCGAGCAGGTCGTTACCATTGTCGGCGAAGCCCGGCCACTGCGTCATGTCCTGCTTCGACGCGTTCCACAGGAACGGATAGCGCACCGGCGCGTCGGCGGGCTGGATGTTGTTCGGGATCAGATAGGTCGGCGCTTTGCCGATATCGAGCCCGGTCAGCCGGTTGAAGATCATGCTGACCGCGTCGAGCCGGCCCAGGCCCCAGATATCGGGCGTGGCATAGGCGCGGTCGCGCAGGGTGTCCTCGCGGGTGTACCAGAGCTGCACCGTCGCCTTGAGCTCGCTGACCAGGGCGGGATCGGGATCGGGGCCGAGCACGCTCACCGCGAAGGGCCTGAAGGTCGCATCGCTTTCCAGCACGCGGCCGACGGCATCGATCATGTCGGTCAGCAGGCCCTGGAAGTCGCTGAGCGCCGGGCCGCCATCGACACGGTAGCTGGTGCCGGACACGTCGATCTCGCGCGTGTGGCAGGCCGCGCAATTCATGCCGACGACTTCGTTGCCGCTGGTGCCGGTGAGGGTGAAGCCGATCGGCAGGTTGCCGGGCGTGCCCGAGCGATCGGCGAGATAGCCATAGCGCTGCAGCTTGTCGGTGAGAAACGGCTTGCCGTCCGGCGTGGTGAGGGCCTGAAGCCAGCTATAGGGGATCAGCTGCGATCCCTGGTCCTGCCAGTAGAAATCCTCGCGGGTGGAGGCGTTCCAGCTGGTGCCCTGGTTGAGATAGACGAGCGGCGTCGGATCGAGCGCCTGGCTGTTCACCGTGGAGGCGGGCAGCGCGACGGCGGACAGGCACAGCAGCACCTTCACGGCGCGCGAGAAGCGGACGTGCGACATCAGATTTCCCCCAAACCAGGCGTTCAACGCCATTGCCGGAAAAACGAGGGCGACCCTGTTTGACTATCTTTCTTGAATGCGGCGAACCTGATCGGCGTACGGCCGCCCGTCAATCGGAACAGGGTCCGAAACGGCGCGTATCCGCTGGCGGCCATGAGGAAGTGACTTTCCCGCGGCGCTCTGCTTAGCTCGGGCGATGTCCGAGGATGTAGCCGAGACCCTCAAGATCGATATCGACGGCTGGGAAGGGCCGCTCGACGTGTTGCTGGCGCTTGCCCGCACGCAGAAGGTCGATCTGCGCCAGATCTCGATCCTCCAGCTCGTCGAGCAATATCTCGGCTTCGTGAACGAGGCGCGCGAGCTCCGGCTGGAGCTGGCCGCCGATTATCTCGTGATGGCCGCCTGGCTGGCGTACCTCAAGTCGGCGCTGCTGCTCCCGCGCAATCCGGAGGAAACGCCGAGCCCCGAGGACCTTGCGCTGCGCCTGCAGCTCCGCCTCGAACGGCTCAATGCGATGCGCGAGGCCGGCGCCCGGCTGATGGCGCGCGACCGCACCGGCCGAGACAATTTCTTCCGCGGCGCGCCCGAAGGCCTGCGCGTGCTGCGCAAGGCCAGCTACGAAGCCGAGATCTACGACCTGATCGCCGCCTATGGCCGGATCAGCGCGCGCACCCGCCCCGTGATGCACGTCGTCCAGCAGCGCGATGTGATGACGCTGGAGGCGGCGCTCAGCCGCGTCTCCGCCCTGATCGGCACCCGGATCGACTGGAGCACGCTCCAGTCCTTCCTGCCCGAGGGTGCGAGCGGCGCCTATGCCCGGTCGGCGCTCGCCTCGTCCTTCCTCGCCGCGCTCGAGCTGGCCAAGCAGGGCAGGGTGGAACTCAAGCAGAAATCGGCCTTCGCGCCGCTCTATATCAAGGCTACCGCATGACCCCCGAAGACGCCGCCACGCGTGCGGTGGAGGCCGTGCTGTTCGCCTCCGAACACCCGATGAACCTCGACGAGATCCGTGCCCATGTCGGCATGGAGATGGACGTGCGCGCCGCGCTCGCCGCGCTGGAGGCGCTCTATGCCGGACGCGGGATCGAGCTGGTCCGCCGTGGCGACCGCTGGCATTTCCAGACTGCCGCCGATCTCGCCCATCTGCTCCGCCGCAACCGCGAGGAGAACCGCAAGCTCAGCCGCGCCGGCATCGAGACGCTGGCGATCATCGCCTATCACGAGCCGGTCACCCGCGCCGAGATCGAGGCGATCCGCGGCGTGCAGATCTCCAAGGGCACGATCGACGTGCTGATGGAAGCGAACTGGGTGCGGCCGGCCGGCCGCCGCGAAGTGCCGGGGCGGCCGCTGATGTATGCCACCACCCAGGGTTTTCTCACCCATTTCGGCCTCGCCAGCCGCCGCGACCTGCCCGGAATCGACGATCTCAAGGCGGCCGGCCTGCTCGATCCGGTCGACCTCGCCTTCGAGGCGCTGGGCGAAAGCGAAGGCGCTGACGAGCCCGAAAGCGAAACTGTCACAGACGACGAATAGGGGCGACCCCGCGTTGGCCATTGCCGCTCGTGCGTGCGAGGCCTAGATAGGGCCTGAATCAAGGAGATTTGTTATGGGTATGGGCAGCATCTGGCACTGGCTCGTGCTGGGCTTGATCGCGATCCTGCTGCTCGGTGGCGGTCGTTTCTCGAACATGATGGGCGACGTGGCCAAGGGCATCAAGCAGTTCAAGAAGGGCATGAGCGAGGACGACGCCGACGACAAGCCGGCGACCCGCATCGAAGGCAAGGCGGCTCCCGAGCCGACCGTGCAGCGCGAAGCCGAGACGGCGCGCGAAGAGAAGCTCTGACCCTCTCGTCCCCGGCTCAGGGCGCCGGGGACCGCTTCTGGCGAATTGATAGATGCTAGATTTCAACGCGCCCGAGTTCGTCGTGGTCGCCATCGTGGCCCTGATCTTCATCGGGCCCAAGGATCTGCCGAAGGCGATGCGCTTTGTGGGCAAATGGGTCGGCAAGGCCCGTGCTGTCGCGCGCCAGTTCCGCTCGGGCTTCGACAACATGGTCCGCGAGGCGGAGCTTGCCGAGCTCGAGAAGCAATGGGCCGAGGAAAATGCCCGGATCATGTCCGAGCATCCGCCTGCGGCGCTGCCGGCACCTGAGACGCCGGAAGTCCATCATGTTGCGGAGGATGCCGCGCCGGTGATGGTCGAGCAGCCTGCCTTCGTCGAGGACACGCCGGCCGTTTCGGCGCCCGCGGCCAAGCCGAAGCGGGCCCGAAAGCCCGCCGCGGCCGCTGCTCCCGAGGTTGCGGACGAACCCGCCGCCAAGCCTGCTCCCAAGCCCCGCGCGCCTCGCAAGAAAGCCGCGCCGCCTGCCGAGGCCGCCGAATGAAGGATATCGACGACACCCAGCAGCCGCTGCTGGAGCATCTGATCGAGCTGCGCCGCCGCCTGTTTTACTGTGTCGGCTCCCTGGTGGTGACCTTCTTCGTCTCCTTTTATTTCTCGAAGGAGATCTACGGCTTCCTCGTCCATCCGCTCGCGGTGGCGGGGCAGGACCAGGTGATCTTCACCCAGATTTTCGGGGCGTTCTTCGTCCAGCTCAAGGTCGCCTTCTTCGCGGCGATGATGCTGTCCTTCCCGGTGATCGCCTCGCAGCTCTGGCAGTTCGTTGCGCCGGGCCTGTACCGGCAGGAGAAGAAGGCGCTGCTGCCCTTCCTGCTCGCTACCCCGGTGCTGTTCATCGCCGGCGCTTGCCTGGCCTATTTCATCGCGATCCCCACCGCGCTGCACTTCCTGCTCGGCTATCAGGGCGAGCTGGGCGACAGCGGCGTGCGGCAGACCGCGATGCCCGACGCCGAGAAATATCTCGATTTCGTCATGCAGTTCCTGTTCGCGTTCGGCATCACGTTCCTGCTGCCGGTGCTGCTGATGCTGCTCGAGCGCTCGGGGATCGTGTCCTATGAGCAGCTCAAGAGCGCCTGGCGCTACGCCGTGGTCGCCGCCTTCGCGATCGCCGCGGTGCTGACCCCGCCGGACGTCGGCTCGCAGCTGCTGCTGGCGATCCCGCTGGTCGGCCTCTATTTCCTTTCGCTGGGTGCGATCTGGTTCACCAGGCGCCGTCGCCCCGCCGCAGCGGAAGATGAGGACAAGGCCGAAGCGGCCGAGGCCTGATGCAAAGAAAAAAGGCCCCCGCCGATCCGATCGGCGGGGGCCTTTTCTTTTCCTGGCCGCTTACTTGGCGTCGTCCGCCGTCTTGGCGACGGTGTCGCCGGCGGACGAAACGTCCCGGCCCACGCCTTCGATCGTGTTGCAGGCCGAAACCAGCACCGCGCCCGCAAGGGCGAGGCAGGTGATGATCTTACGCATCCTAACTCTCCAGATATCGAACCCGTTCGGGTCGAAAAGGAAATGCTTTTGCACACGCAAACGTTCCGTTTGCGAAGCAAGGCGCTGAAGATGCTGGTAAAAGGGAAGTGCCCCGAAAAGTTTTAGGCCCGGAAGCGTCACCGGGGGGGGGAGGGTTGACGCTTCCGGGCCCATGTCTTGGATAGCGAGAGCGGGGGGGCAAAAGGTCACTATCCGAAGTGTAAAACGGACCATGCGGTCAGGGGTTCCCCGCGTTTCGAACTTTTTTCGAAAAAATTTATCCAGGTTAGGATTGGGGTGGATTCAGGGAGGGTTCCGTTTGCCGGAACTCGCAATTCCCTTCCCTGCCGGGAGGGAAGGGAATAACGCCGTAGCCTTACGGCTTCCCCGTGATCGCGATCGCCGCTTCATACGCGCCGGTCAGCGGATCGTGGTGCAGCTTGGTGCGCAGCTGGCGGGCCAGGCCGCCGATGATCCGGCCGTAGCGGCTCTCCACCAGCGTCTCCAGCGCCGGGCTTTCGACCAGGGCGGGGGAGACGACCCGCAGCAGCGCCTTGTGCTCGTCATCGGCGACCGGCTTGATCGAGATTCGGATTTGCGCGGCGGGATTGCAGTTCATCGCCAGCTCGACGATCTCGGTGAGCAGGAAGGCGACGGCGATCGCCACGTCCTGGTTGACCAGCACCGGCGAGACGTCGAGCGTCACGCCCAGGCCCTGGGCCCGTTCCGGCGCGGTGGCGCGGATGTTCGCTGCCAGCTCGCCGATCACCGAGCGCGCATCGAGTCCGCGATTCTCCTCCAGCTCGGCATAATGGTGGCGATGGACCACTGCGAGCGCATCGACCCGGCGCTGGATCGAGGCATAGGCCTCGGTCGCTTCCTCGCTCTTGGCGCTGCGGGCGTGGAAATTGATCAGGCTGGCGATCACCTGCAGGTTGTTCTTCACCCGGTGATGGACCTCGCGGGTGAGCTTGGTCTGGCGCACCAGGCCCTCGGCCAGCCCAGCCTCATGCTCCTTTACCGTGCGGCTGATCTCGCGGAAGGTGTCGCCCAGCTCGCGGATCTCGGCGGCGGGCATCTCGCCGAAGCGCTTGATGTCGAGCACTTCGCCCGGCTGATAGGTGCCGACGCTGGCGCGCAGCCGGCGCAACGGGCGGATCAGCAATATGTCGACGACCAGCCAGCTGATCGCGGCGGCGGCCAGCCACATCAGCACCAGCACCACCGTGTTGATGATCATCGGCGAGGTGATCGGGGTGCCGAGCATCGACATCTGGAGCTCGACCCCGTCGAGCCCCAGGTCGTTGGCCACCGTCTCGCGCCGGTCGAGCGGGCCGGCGCCGTCGAGCTTGCGCAGCACCAGCCGGTCGCCGTGGCGGAGCAGGGCGGCGCCATATTCGGGCACGAAACCGCTCGGCTGCGCGATCGAGGCCAGGGCGGAGGTGGGGTAGAAGGCGACTGCGCTGCCGCCGCGGCGACCGCCGATGCGCAGTGTCATGCCGTCCTCGGTCAGCCCGCTGCGAACCTGGCGCGGCTGGAGCCGGTTCTGCGCGGCGGCGGTAAAATTCTGGCCGCAGATCACTCGGTCGTCGCCGTCCCGGATGGCGAAGCGCACGCCCGATACGGTGGCGAAGGTGCCGGCAAGGCGGGTGCAGGCGGGGGCGTCATGCGGGTCCGCCTCCAGCGCGTCGAGCGCGTTTGAGAGCTGGCCGACATGGTTGACCAGCAGGTCGCGCAGCACGTCCGAGCCCTCGCTGGCGGCGATGCGCAGCCGGGCGCGGGTATCGGTATCGGCGCTACGGGTGCTCTGCAGCGTGGTGAACAGCGCGATCAGCGCGAGCGGCAGCAGGCTGAGGATCAGGTAGAGGAACACCTTGGCGCCGGTCGGCATAGCCCCCAGCGCCGCGGCCGGGCGGAGCCTGGCGCGCGGTTCTTCTTCCGGAATCTCCATGCGTCCGGACTAGTCGAGCTTCTTCAGAAGGTCGAGCAGGTCGTCCGGTATCGCTTCGCCCACGGCCTCGTCATAGGCCTGGCGCAGCGCCACGCCGACATTGCGACCGGGGCGACCGGTTTCCTTTCCGCCTTCATTTTTGGGCGGCTTTTTCATCTTCTCATCCGCGGAACGCACCAATTCCCCCCTGTGCCGTGACGCACGCCACGGCTCGGACTAAAAGCGACCTGTTCCGGATGCAACTTCCGGACCTGAACGAATGCCACCGGTCGCATCGACACGGCAGCTCTGCGGCAACACTAGGCAGCATATCCGATGAAACCAATTCCTCCGTCGTTTGTTCCACAGGCGATGCAATATCCGGGGAGGGGCTCCTTCGGGTGGCACGATTTGACATTGCAATAGCTTGGAACGGCGCCGAAACAAGCCGTTCCGCACCGTAGGAGAATAGTTCGACCATGTCGCTTGGACAGCAACTCGCGCCGCACCTTCCGCTGCTTCGTCGCTATGCGCGCGCGCTCACCGGCAGCCAGGCTGAAGGCGATCGCTATGTGCGCGCGGCGCTCGAGGCGATCGTCGCCGCGCCGGACCAGTTCCCCCGCGAAGTCGATCCGCGGCTCGGCCTGTATCGCACCTTCCAGGCGATCTGGCAGTCGACGCACCTCGAGGAAGAGGATGTGATCGAGGATACCACCAACGAGAATGAGGCGATCGCCCGCAAGCGGCTCGCCCGCCTTACCCCGCTGTCGCGCCAGGCGCTGCTGCTCACCACTGTGGAGGGCTTCAGCATCGAGGACGCCGGCTATCTTATCGAAGAGGAAGCAGGACAGGTGCAAAAGCTCGTCGCAGAGGCCGTGGCCGAGATCGAGCGCCAGACGCGCACCCGCGTGATGATCATCGAGGACGAGCCGCTGATCGCGATGGACCTCGAGCAGATCGTCCGTGACCTCGGTCACGAGGTTACCGGTGTCGCCGTCACCCGCGACGAAGCCGTCGCGCTGGCGATGGAGGATCGTCCGGGTCTGGTGCTCGCCGACATCCAGCTCGCCGACGACAGCTCGGGCATCGATGCGGTGAAGGACATCCTCGCCGAATTCTCGGTCCCGGTGATCTTCATCACCGCCTTCCCCGAGCGGCTGCTCACCGGCGAGCGGCCGGAGCCGACCTTCCTGATCACCAAGCCGTTCCAGCGGGAAACCGTGAAGACGACGATCAGTCAGGCGCTGTTCTTCGACCAGGCGACCGTCCCGGCCTGAGCTTTTGTTTGAAACGCGCGGAAGTGCGCGTTTCAGGCGGTTCCGGCCCGCTCCCCACCCGGCCACCCAACGGCAGTGTATTCTATGGGTGGCCGGGTGGGGGAGCGGGCCGGAACCGCAATGCGCCGTCAGGCGCATTCTCGAACAGGCTCTGAAAAAATCCGGTGCGGGTTCCATATGGTACGGACCCAAAACGGCTTTCGTGGGTTGTAGGTGCATGGCTGAGAATGACGAATCCGTGCACCTCAGTACTGAGGAAGCCCGCGCCGGCGCCACGCCGCACATGACCCGCTATGTACTGGGCATCAGCCTGGTGCTGGTTATCGTCGCGTTCGCGATCATCCTTCTTCGCTGACGGAAGGAACGGCGCGAATATGCTGGCAATCGCAGATACCAAGCCTATCTCTGGAAACGGTCGCTTCGCGGCCCACGCAAACAAGCGGGAACGAATGAGTCAGTCCGAACAGCCCGAGGACAAGGGGACCGAGGCGCCGCAGGAGCATGTCTCGCTCTCCGATCCCGAGTTCAAGAAGCAGCTCGCCGTGGTCATCCCGCACCTGCGCGCCTTTGGCCGCTCGCTGTCGGGCAGCCGCGATCTCGCGGACGATCTGGTGCAGGAGACGCTGCTCAAGGCTTGGGCCGCGCGCAAGCGCTTCCAGGCCGGGACCAACATGCGCGCCTGGACCTTCATCATCCTGCGCAACCTCTATCTGAGCCAGATGCGCCGCGCCCGGTTCAAGGGCGAGTGGGATGATCTGGTAGCAGACCGGATCCTTGCCGCTCCGGCGAGCCAGGATCGCCATGTCGAGCTTTCGGACATGCAACGCGCCTTGCTGCACCTGCCGCAGCCCCAGCGCGAGGCGCTGATTCTGGTCGGTGCGGGCGGCTTCGCCTATGAGGAGGCTGCCGAGATCTGCCAGGTCGCGGTCGGCACGATCAAGAGCCGCGTTGCCCGTGGTCGCGTCGCGCTCGAGCATCTGCTGACCGAGGGCCAGTTGCCCTCGCGCCGGATCGAGCCGGGCACCGCCGAAGGCAAGACCGCGCTCGACACGATCATGAGCGAGGTCGAAGACCTCAGCCGCGACCGCGAGCAGACGTCGGAATAATTCTCCCTGCGTACATAACGAAAAGGCCGCGTTCCCCCGGGGAGCGCGGCCTTTTCGGGTATGCCTGGCGGGCGATGCCGGTGCTAGCGTGAGTCGTCCCGGCTGAGCTGGCGGAGCATTGCCGCCATGTCGTCGGGCAGGCCCAGATCACGCACATAGGCGTCGCGCAGGGCGAGCCCGATCGCGTCGCTGGCGCGCGGCGCCTCGACCCGATATGCGGGCTGGCGGGCATCGCTGGCCGTGGCTGAAGTCGTCTGGTTCATGTTGCTAGAACAATTCAGTGCGCATTTTGTTGCTTGACTTTTCGCAACGCACCGTTTCGCAGGTGATCGATTCCGTGACTGACACGCATCTTCCTCCCGATCTCGCCCCAGATCTTCTTGGCGCCGTATCGAGGGCCCGTGCGCATGCGCCGTTCCTCGACCATCTGCTCACGCGCGAGGCCGCGCTGGTGGCTGGCCTCGAGTCCGCGCTCGCGGATCCCCGCGCCGCCGCTGCCGCCATCGCCGATGAACTGAGCGAGGGCGCACGGCTGCGCATCGAGCGTCGCCGGCTGGCCCTTATCGTCGCGCTGGGCGATCTCTCGGGCCGGTTCGACCTCACTCGTGTCACCCATTTGCTCAGCGATTTCGCCGACGATGCGCTGGACCGTGCGATCCGCGCGGCAATCCTCGAGCGCACGCCCGACGCCGAGCCGCGCGGCTTTGCGGCGATCGCGCTCGGCAAGCAGGGCAGCCGCGAGCTCAACTATTCCTCGGACATCGATCCGATCCTGATCTTCGATCCCGAGACCTTGCCCTGCCGTCCGCGCGAGGATGTGCAGGAAGCCGCGGTGCGGATCGGCCGGCGGGTGGTCGAGCTGCTCCAGACCCGCGACGAGCATGGCTATGTGCTGCGCGTCGATCTGCGCCTGCGCCCGTCGCCCGAAGTCACGCCGATCGTGCTGCCGGTCGAGGCGGCGATTTCCTATTATGAGAGCCAGGCGCTGCCTTGGGAGCGTGCCGCCTTCATCCGCGCTCGCGCCTGCGCCGGCGACCTGTCGCTCGGCGGCTATTTCCTCGACGCGATCCGCCCGTTCGTCTGGCGTCGGGCGCTCGATTTCGGCACGATCCGCGAGATCCGCGACATCAGCCGCCGCATCCGCAATCATTATTCGCAGGCCCAGGCGTTCGGCCCCGGCTATGATCTCAAGCGGGGCAGGGGCGGCATCCGCGAAGTCGAGTTCTTCGCCCAGATCCACCAGCTTATCCATGGCGGCCGCGAACCCGCGCTGCGTGCCCCCGCCACCCGCGATGCGCTCGCCGCGCTGGCCGAGGCCGGGCGGATCGGCGCCGACGAAGCGCGCGACCTCACCGCCGCCTATGTCCAGCTCCGGACGATCGAGCATCGCCTGCAGATGGTCGATGATCGCCAGACCCACGAGCTGCCCGAGAACCTGGCCTCGCTCGACAATGTCGCGCGGCTCCACGGGCTAGAAGACGGCGGTGCGCTGACGTCGCTGCTCCAGCCCTATGTCACTCGCGTCGGCACGATCTATGACGGCCTCGCCGGCGAGGAGGAACAACGCCTGCCCAGCGAAGCCGCACCGCTGGAGGCGCAGCTCACCGCCGCCGGCTTCGAGCGCCCCGACGGCGCCACTCGCATCGTTCAGGGCTGGCGTGCGGGCACCTATCCGGCGCTGCGCACCCCCGCCGCCCGCGAGGCGCTGGAATCGGTACTGCCTGGCCTGATCCAGGCCTTTTCGCGGGCGCCGGACACCGTCCATGCGATAACCCGCTTCGACGCGATGCTCTCGCGGCTGCCCAGCGCGATCAACTTCTTCCGCCTGCTAGAGGCCCAGCCCGGCATGGCGCAACTGCTAGGCCAGATCCTCTCGCTGGCACCGACGCTGGCGGAGCAGCTGGGCCGCCGCGCCGAATTGCTCGACGGGCTGATCGACGCCACAGCGCTCGAACCGGTGCCTGACATCGAGACGCTGGCGGCCGGCATGCGCCGCTGGGAGCCGGGCTCGGACTATCAGTACCAGCTCGAGTTCGTCCGCCGTTTCGTCAACGAGAAGCGCTTCGCCCTGGGCGCCCAGATCGTCGCCGGCGCGAGCGATCCGCTCGAAGTCTCGGCCGGCTATGCCCGCGTTGCCGAGGCGGCGATCGAGACGCTGGCGGATGCGACGGTCGCGGAATTCTCGCGCAATCACGGCGCGGTACCGGAGAGCGAGCTGGTGATCCTCGCGCTCGGCCGGATGGGCGGGCAGGCGCTCACCCACGCCTCGGACCTCGATCTCGTCTATCTCTTCACCGGCGACTATGCGGCGGAGAGCGACGGCGCCAAGCCGCTCGGCGCGGTGATGTACTACAACCGGCTCGGCCAGCGCGTCACCGCCGCGCTGTCGGTGCCGACGCCCGCCGGGCCGCTCTACGAAGTCGATACCCGGCTGCGCCCCTCGGGCGCGCAGGGGCCGCTGGTAGTATCGCTCGAAGGCTTCGAGAAATATCAGCGCGAGGATGCCTGGACCTGGGAGCATATGGCACTCACCCGCGCTCGGCCGGTCTATGGCTCGCCGGTCGCGCGCGCGAAGGTGCAGGCGATCATCGATGACGTGCTGGGCGGGGCCCGGCCGGAGCGCGACATTCCCGCCGAGGCCGCGAAGATGCGTGCCGACATGGCTGGCCACAAGCCTCCCCAGGGTCCGCTCGACGCCAAGCTGCTGCCCGGCGGCCTGGTCGACCTCGAATTCGCGGTCCATGTCACCCAGCTCGTCTACCGGACGGGGTTCGAGCCGCGCCTCGGCCCGGCGATCGACGAGCTGGCCGGGCAGGGGCTGCTGCCGCCGTCGATGCGCGCCGCGCATGATTTCCTCACCCGGCTGCTGGTGACGATGCGCCTCGTCGCGCCCGACGCGCAGGAGCCGCGCGCGCCTACCCAGGCGCTGATCGCCCGTGCGCTCCGGCTGGAGAGCTGGGACGAGGTGGTTGCGCAGCTGGAGCAGACCCGGCAGGAGGTCCGCCATTGCTGGGCCGCGGTCAGCGGCGCGGCCTGAGGAGATTCACATGGCACTGGAAGAAGGCGAGAAGATTCCGGCGGTCAGCCTCGACGGCACCGAGGGCGAGGCGATCGCGCTGGCCGACAAGATCGGCCACCCCTTCGTCCTCTATTTCTATCCGAAGGACGACACCTCGGGCTGCACGCGCGAGGCGCAGGACTTCTCGGCGCTGATCCCCGAATTCACTGCGCTCGGTGCCGAAGTGCTGGGCGTGTCGAAGGATCCGCCGATTAAGCACCAGAAGTTCATCAACAAATACGACCTCACTGTGCCGCTCGCCACCGATACCTCGGGCGCGGCGATGGAGGCGTTCGGCGTGTGGGTGGAGAAGCAACTCTACGGCAAGCGCTATATGGGTATCGATCGCTCGACCTTCCTGTTCGACGCCGAGGGCAAGCTGTTCCGCGCCTGGCGCCGCGTCCGCGTACCCGGCCACGCCGTCGACGTGCTCGAATCGATCAAGGAAATGCAGGCCGGCTGATGCGCTGGCTGCTCGCCCTGGCAGCGGCATCGTCGCTCATGGCTCCGGCGCAGGCGCAGGACCTGCCGGCGGTGCCGCGCGCGCTGCTCAACACGGCGGCGCTGGTCTGCGTGAAGATCGACCGCGAGGGTAAGGTGGACGCCTTCCTGCTCGATTCGAAGGGCGATGCGGCGCGCGACAAGGCGGTGCTCGACTGGGTACGCGGGCTCAAATGGCCGGCCGGCGACGGGGAGGGGCGCAACCGCTGGTTCCCGATGCCGGTGCAGTTCGGCGACGTCCCCGCTCCCGAGATGCCTGCAGGCTGCGCCCCCGGATCGGACCGTACCTGACATGGCCCGCAGCGTTGCCGAAGCCTGCCGCGCGGTACTCACCGCGGCGGCTCCTGCCGACAAGGTCAAGGCCGCCCGCGCCGCCGCGCGCGACTGGCGGCTGGGCCGGCTCGCGTTCGCGTTCGACGTGGCGATGCCCGATCGGCCAGCGCGCCCGGAGCAGCCCGAACTGCTGCCGCCCAACCGCATGCCCAAGCGCGGCAAGGGCGGGTCCGAGCGCGGCCGCGTCGCACTGATCCACGCACTCGCCCATATCGAATTCTCCGCGATCGACCTGGCGTTCGACGCGGTGGGGCGGTTCGGCGGTGAGTTTCCGCGTGGCTTCACCGATGACTGGATGGGGGTGGGGGCCGACGAAGCGATGCACTTCGCCCTGCTCGATCGGCGGCTGAAAAGCCTCGGCAGCTTCTATGGCGCGATGCCCGCGCATGACGGGCTGTGGGACGCCGCTGCGGAGACCGCGCATGATTCGCTCGCCCGGCTCGCCGTCGTCCCGATGGTGCTGGAAGCGCGCGGGCTGGACGTCACGCCCGCCACGATCGAGCGATTTTCGGCGGCAGATGATGTGGTTACGACCCGGATCCTCACACGGATCGTGAACGATGAAATTCGCCATGTCCGGGCGGGAACCACCTGGTTCGAATCGCGTTGTCGCGAATTGAACCGTGTCCCGCATGCAACATGGCATGCGCTGGTTGCACGTCACTTTCGCGGAGCAATTAAGCCACCGTTCAACGACTCGGCGCGCGACTCAGCCGGTTTGTCCCGGGAATATTACCAACCTCTTGCGACGCGCTGATCCATCTGGCCAAAAGCCACCCGTCCAGAAGGCGGAGGGGCTGCTTGCTGCGACAGTGGATAAATGAAGTACGGTCGCCGGGTCGCGTTTCGGTGCTGACTTCCATGAACTTGCCGGGGAATCATGGCCAAGGCGTCGAACACCAAAACCGCTACTGCCGCGCAGCGGTTCCGTGCTTTCTTCACTACCCGCGATTTTATTTTTCATGACGGCCGCGATCTGAAGCGCTTCAGCATCGCCGGACGCACCCAGGCGCTGCTCGCCGGCGTCGGCACCGTCACCGTGCTGTTCTCCGCCTATGGCGTGGCCCAGGCCGCGGTCGGCGCGATCGCGATCAGCGGCGTCACCGGCACCCCGGCCTCGCCCGAGGCGCAGGTCGCCCAGATGCGCGAGCAGGTCGAGAAGATGCAGGCCGATGTCGCCGCCGCCAAGGAGGCAGCCCGCCTCCAGGCCGCGCGTGTCGAGCAGCATCAGGCCCTGATCAGCGCCACGCTCACCGGCAAGGGCGACCGCGCCGTGATCGAGCAGCCGCTCCCCAACGCGGGCGCCCGCACCAGCGCCGTCGCCAGCGAAGTCCTCGCCCCGCTCAAGCAGGTCGAGGCCCGCCAGGTCGCGATGGCCGGCCAGGCGCGCGCCGCCGGCGAAGCCCGGTACCAGCGCACCGCCGGCGAGCTCCGCCGCCTCGGCCTCTCGCCCGAGCGCTACGTCAAGGTTCCCGCGATGGGCGGCCCGTACGAGCCGATCGACAATGACGGCGCCAATGGCAGCGACGCTTCGGCCGAAGCCGCCGACGCCCAGTTCCGCGCGCTGTTCGTCACCTGGAAGAAGCTCGATGTGCTCGAGCAGACGGTGATCTCGGTCCCGTCGATGCAGCCGGTCGACAAGCTCACCTTCACGTCGAATTTCGGCGTCCGCTCGGATCCGTTCCGCGGCACCGCGGCGATGCATGCCGGTGTGGACATCCCCGGCGCGCTCGGCACTCCGATCTACGCGACCGCCGACGGCGTCATCAGCCATGCTGGCCGCCAGGGCGGCTATGGCAACCTCGTCCAGATCAACCATGGCCGCGGCATCGAGACGCGCTATGGCCATCTCTCGAAGATCCTCGTCGCCGACAACACTCGCGTGAAGCGTGGCCAGCTGATCGGCCTGATGGGCTCGACCGGCCGCTCGACCGGCAGCCACCTCCACTATGAGGTGCGCGTCGACGGCAAGGCCGTGAACCCGATCCCCTTCCTGCAGACCGGCGAGTATCTCGCTTCGGTGCAGGATCGCGTCCAGGGCGGCGTCGGCGGCCCGGCGAAGAACAAGTAAGCCTGATTTCAGGAGAGGAAGAGGGGCTGCCCGCGAAGGCGGCCCCCTTTTCTTTGGCGTTTATATACTTTGCAAACTAGCCAGCGTTTCGCATGGCGTCGGCGGCCTTCTCGGCCTCCTCTTCGCTGTCGTAGCGCTCGGCTAGAATGTTGCGGTGGAGGACATCCCCCTTCAGCTGGCGATGAACGACGAACCAGTCCCCCATCGTCTCGTTGAAGCTAACTTCGTACCCTTCGGGCTCATGCGTCATGGCTATCCCCTCTCAGACGTTAGGCATCTGCGTCACTACGAGGCGAACGGCAGAATGGTCATGCGCTTCGATCGCGTCTTTCAGCGCGGGCCAGTGTTCGACGGCGAGCACCTGATAGCGATCAGCTGGGACCACAATTTGCTCGCCGATCCGGGGCAGGGTCACAAAGGCCCAGTCCCCAAGCCAGTTGCCATCTTCCTCTTTGAGGGTGGCAACGATCACTCAGCATCCTCGCCGGGTTCAGCTTCCGGCTTCTGCTTGGCGATCTTCGTGAGCGCCTGATCCCAGCGCGCCTCATCTTCATCGCACTCCAGGTCGCGCGCGGCCTGCTTGAACTTCTCGCTCTGTGCCTGGTCCGCCATCCGATGCTCCTTTCCGGCGAATATAAACCCAGGCGCTGGTTCAGGGAAGCTGGGTGACCATTTGGTCTGGCTTCGTTTCCTGCGCCTCCCGGCGGGCCGACTGGCACTCAATCGCGGTCGCGACATCGCGTTCGTGATAGGCTTCCCCGTTGCCAGCTTCTAGGTAAGCCTCCACCACCTTCCGGCCTTCACCACAAATTGCGTCGGCATCGCCATTCCGCTTGACGATTTCGTACCGCTTTTCCTCCTTCGTGATTTTGTCGGCGCAGCCCGTTGCCAGCATGGCTATGGGTAACGCGACAGCTAGAGCCACGCGCATAGATTTTCCCGTGTTCGACCGCGCCGCCCCGACAGCCGGGACGGTTGATCGACGCGAACACAGGAACACGCCTCCCGCGTATTTCCCGTAGGTCTTATATTTCGCAGGCCGCCCGGCCCGAAGCCGAGAAAGCCTGTGTTCGCCGCCGAGTGCGGGCTGCCCCTTCCGATCAAAGTCAGGACTGCGATGGAGTTGCTATGCCGTTCCGGGCGGGTTGGCAATGGACTGCCATAGTGGCAGCATTTGCGTATGGGGGAACTGACTTCCGAGGGATTCGAGGATTGGCTGCATCCCAGCGATCTAGTCGAGCATTTCTATCAGCAGGGATTGGGCAACGATGGGGCAAAAGCCCGGGTGGTAGCAATGTTGAGCGACGGCCTGCTCAGAGCCGGAGCAAAGCAGTTGATCGTGAACGGGATTGATCGCGGGCACGTCCTCGTACCGCGAGACATCTGGCCAGCAGCATCGCGAACCAATGTCTGGGTTTCCGGCGATTTTCGCCTAGCTGGCAGTAATGATGGACGGCCCTGGAGCATCAGCGCTTATGACGTGCGGATTGATCCGGAAGAACAGAGACTACCGCGCTCTAGTGCAACACATAGCGCTCCCGTAGAGCAGCCGCGCAAGCCGCTTCCTCTTCCCGACGCACGCTTAACCGCATGGGCCGAACTATTCTTCGCCACCTATCCTAACGCCACGGAAGCGACAGCCCGACAGTCGCTCAATACGCTATTCCCCGACCACATCATTTCCCGCGAAAGGCTGCGGACAGTTCTTCCCAACAGGCGGCGAGGCCGTCCGGCGAAGAGTCAAGACGGAGATTAATTCGCCGAAATTTTCCGGCGAATTATCGGCGAATTTCGACGGCGAATTTCCTGCCACCTAATCGTGACCGCGAGGGGGTGGCTTGGTGCGGTGGACGGTTTGCTAGCCGAGAAGCTCCGGGTTCGATTCCCGGCACCTCCACAGAATAAATGAAGCCCCCGAGCCATTGGGTCCGGGGGCTTCATCCGCTGATGCGGGCGGTTTGCTAGCCAATCACGTTATAGCGGAAGCTTGAGTTGCCGTCCATGACGACGCGCACGCCGGTGCTTCTTGGTCCGCCAGCGACGGAGAGATTTGGGAGGCCGAGGTTGCTTCTTGGCCTTAGGCCCGGCCACCAGTGCTGCTATAGGTCAGGCGCTTTCCGACGATTCCAGCAAGGGCCTGCTCCGAGCGCTCGCGATCATCGTAGCCGTTGGCGGCGCGATGCGAGTAGCGGAAGTCGAACTCTGCAAGGTAGCGGTGCAAGTGCTTCTCACCGCAGTGCTGATAGACGCCCTTCATCCCGCGCTTGAAGATCGAGAAATAGCCTTCAATCGTGTTGGTGTGGATATGGCCCCGGCCATACTCACCGCGCCCGTGAGAGACGAAATCGTGCGCAGCGAACTCCTCCCCGAGGTAACGGTACTGGTTCGCTTCGTCGGTCATGACGTGGGTTTCCGCGTCGATGTTATCGCGCACGATGGGGACGATGTGCGCCATCGAGACGTTATCGACCACCATGGCACGGCTACGCCCGGTCGAACGGTCAACCAGCGCCAGCACCTTCATCTTGTGGTGATAGGCCCGCTTCTTCTCGGTGCCAGCCTTTCGGCCGATGAAGGTTTCGTCCACCTCGACGATCCCACCGCCACCGCCGAACGGAGCCAGCTCGCCGGATCGCATCGCCTCCCGGATACGGTGCGCGAGGAACCAGGCTGTCTTGTAGGTCACTTCGAGGATGCGATGCAGCTGGTGGGCGGAAACGCCCTTCTTCGAGGCCGTCATGAGATAGACTGCCTGTAGCGCCTTGTGCAGCGGGAGCCGGGCATGTTCGAACACCGTGCCGATCTTGACCGTGAACTGGCGCTTGCAGTCGCCGCAGCGCCAGAGCCCGACGCGGATACGCTTCTCGGGGTTGGCCTTTACCTTCGTGATCCGGTCTATACCGCCGCAGTGCGGGCAGGACCGGCCATCGGCCCAGACGATCCGCTCCAGATGCTCGAAAGCTTTCTCTTCATCGTGGAACTCAGGGCGGGACAGAACCGACATCGACTCAACCTCCGATGTCAGCGATCATACTGCCCTGAGGGTGTGTTTGCAAAATATATAAACGCCTTTTCTTTTGGGGCTTCGTCGTCCCAGCCCTGCTACCCTGCTTTTCAGTTCCCCGGCGAAGGCCGGGGCCCAGTTTCGGCGCAGTGGGTTGGGGTGGTCGAACCTCGCGAACGACGTGGCAACTGGACCCCGGCCTTCGCCGGGGAATGGCTTGGGTGCATCGCCTTCGCGCCCACCCATTGTGAGGAAGTGTTTCCTCGCCACCCCCGCCGGTTGCGCCCGCCCGAACGCTTCTCCATCCGCCTGACAGACGCCGGCCGCCAAGAGCCGGTGCGCCGCAGGAGATGAACCCATGAGCATCGTTCTCGCGCTCGGGCTGGCGCTTGCAGCCCCGGAACCGGTCCATTCCACTCTCGAGCATCGTGCCAGCTTCGATCATGCCGGCGAGAGCATCGACACGCACTACCGAGCGCGCGTCGTGGTGGTCCGCCGCCAGCTCGGCTCGGTCGCCAAGGCGGGCGTTCCGTCGACACTGCGTTGCACCTGGCGCGCGCATCTGCGCATCGATCGCGAGGCACGCTTCGGCCAGGCGCAGCGTCTGAGCCGCAGCATCGATCGCAAGGCGATCCTCGAAGGCAGCCGCGCCGGCTGGTGCGGGGCTAGCGACAAGGCGGTGAACGCGGAAGTCGCCCGTCGCGGCGAGGAGATCCGCAGCCATCTGCTTGCGGCCGCGGGGGAGGATGCGGCAGTGCTGAAGGCGGAGATCGTGCCGAAGGGCATGGGCCGCTGAAGAGGATGAGTGTGAAGCGTACCAATTTTACATCGATGGCGGCGTTGCTCACGGCCCTGACGGGCGGAGCGGCGCATGCCCAGGACCTGTCCGGCGGCGTCGAGCTGGCGACCGACGAGAGCCGTCGCGGCCTCAGCTGGAGCGAAGGACACGTGGCGGCATCGGCGGACGCACTGGTCGCCCTCGGCGCGCTCGAGGCTTCCGCGCGGATCGTCAGCACCCGCGATTCCGCCCGCCATGCCGGTGCCGATGCCGTCGCCGACCTCGAGCTGGGTGCCGTGGCCGATACGGGTGCGTTCCGGCTGCGCGGCAATGTCACCGCCCATGTTTTCGCCGGCGCCCGCGAGAACATGGATTATGTCGAGCTCGGCGGCCGGGCCAGCTACACGCTGGGCCCGCTCCAGCTCGGCGCCGGCGCAGTCTATGCGCCCGACCAGCGCGCGATCGGCGGCGACAATCTCTACGTCTTCGCCTCGGCCAATGCCGGCATCCCGATGACGCCGCTGTCCGCCTCAGCCTCGATCGGACGCAGTTCGGGCAGCACCGACGATCCGATCCGCGCCGCGCGCCTGCGCCCGCTCGGCAACTATACCGACTGGAAACTCGGGCTGGAGTTCAACCAGTTCCCGTTCACGCTCGGCGTCGACTATGTCGGCACGAATCTGGGCCGTGGGACGACCAGTTCCCCCTTTGCCGATCTCGGCAACAGCGGCGACCGGGTGATGGGGCGGTTGCGCTTCTCGTTCTGACGCACCCGCTACGCGTCAATGTCCTTCGATCGTGCCCCAGACGCGGCTGAAATCGCGCCGCGCCAGGTCCTGGGGCGAAATCCAGAAGGTGCATTCGCCGACATCGCCGAACATCCAGCCGAGGCCGCCATCGGTGGACAGGCTCAGCAGGCAGACGGTCGGATCGTTCACCGATAGCGCTTCCTGGGCGGAAGGCGCATGGCCGAGCATCTGCGAGAACTGGACGCCGAACACCGATCCTCCGCAGAACAGCGGCGCCATGATGTCGTAGCTCGAACGGGAAATCAGCGACGCCCGTTCCGGATCGCCGGCAAAGGCACGGACGACGGCGGCGCTCGCTTCGGTGATGGCATCCGATACAATGCCATTGAACGGAAAGCTCGGATGCCTGGGCAGCGACGCGATCCAGGCACGGAAATCGGCACGGTCCGCGCCGGCCACCGGATCGTCAGCCGGCTTTCCGCCAGCCCGCGCGATCCAGTCCTGCGCGGCTGACGTCGTGGCGGCGGGGTCGTCGAAACCTTTCCGGCCCGCCGCGATCTGCACGGTCAGCGCGCGGCAGAAGAAATCGACATGCGACCAGAGCTGCGGAAAGGCGTCGGATGCAGCGTCGTCGCCGTAGAGCTGCAGCGCAACGGCGGTCGAATGCCCGTCCCATTCCTGCTCGGGCCGGGGCTCCTGTGTCGCGCGGTAATATTCGGCGTCCCGCTTGCGCTCCAGCACCTCGTCATATTCCTCGACGATTTCCTCGATCTCGCCGGCACGTTCCACCCACGCCGGAAAGCGTGGCTTCCCGAACAGCCGGGCCGGGTTGAGCCGTCCCCAGTCGAAGGGGGGCGAGATAGCCTCATGGACGGCGCTGCCATCCGGCCAGCTGTCGAACCGGAGCGGCTGGATCGGCCATTCGACATAGAGATTGGGGCCGGGTTCGTCGCGCTGGAGGAATGGCCGCGCGAAGGGCGGCGGATAGAAGCCGCCGATGGGCGGAAGATCGTCCGGAGCCGCCCGTGGCGGGGTCAGCGCGAAGGCATCCTGGACATAGAGCACCCGGCAGGCTTCCTGGGGCTGGTCCGCATCCCAGACCTGTTCGTCATCGCTTCGCCCGAAGAAGAAGAGCACGCCACGGTCTGGAAGCGGCGATGGATGGCCGATGTCCGCGCAATCGATCTGGGCAAGGAAATGGAGCGGCACGCCCGATGGCATGCGTGGCCATTCATGATGCTCGGGCAGCCGGGGCAGGCCGCCGAACTTGCTGTTGGTCCGTGGCGCGCTCTGCGGAGGATAGGGGCGATGGAGCAGCACGGCGTCCCGGCGATAGCGGGCCAGCAACTTGTCTATGATCCGCTCGGCTGCCTCGGTCATCAACGCCCCCCTTGCGGCCGATTGCAGATCGGTCGCCCCGGTGGAAGGCTAGCTTGGGCAATGGATGCCGACAATGCTTCGCGCCATCGCGGATCCAATTGCGCGGGTTATTGACTAAACGTTCCACAATACCTAATTCCAGTTTATGGCACGACCACGCGAATTCGATCGGGATGCGGCACTGGAGAAGGCGATGCGCGTCTTCTGGGCAAAGGGCTTTGCCGCCACCTCCACCGACGACCTGATTCAGGCGATGGGGATCGGCCGGCAGAGTCTGTACAACGCCTTTGGCGGCAAGCAGGACCTCTACCGCGAGGCGCTGGCCGCCTATCAGCGCGGCACCATCAGCGGCCATTTGAGGCGGCTGGATTCCCGGGCATCGCCGATCGAGGGCCTGTACGAATTGCTGCACGGCCTCACGCCGCAGGACGATGCCGAGCGTGCGCTCGGCTGCATGGGCGTGGGCTCGGTCAGCGAGTTCGGCACGGGCGATGCCGCGCTGGCCGAGCTGCGCGGCAAGGCCGGCACCCTGCTCGGCACGCGCATCGCCGATCGCATCCGTGAGGGGCAGGGGGCAGGGGAGATCGATCCTAGCCTCGATCCCGTCCAGGCCGCGGCCTTCATCCAGATGACCATGACCGGGCTCCAGCTTGCTGCGCGCGGTGGCGCGGGTGCCGCGGATCTGGCCGCCATGGCCCGTTTCGCCGTCGATCGCCTGCGCAAGGGCTGAGGCGGCGATGCCCCGCACCCGAATATCTTCATTTGCCTAATTATTGACTGATCTATCAAGAAAGGAAGTCCGATGAACGTTCAATCTCAGGAAGCACGCAAGGTCGCGCTGGTATTCGGCGGCTCGCGCGGAATCGGTGCCGCCGCGGTCGAGCGGCTGGCGCAGGAAGGGCACGCCGTAGCCTTCACTTATGTCTCGCGGCCCGACGCAGCCGAGGCGCTGGTCGGCAAACTCGCGGATGCGGGCGGTGCGGCGCTGGCGATCCAGGCCGATAGCGCCGATCCCGCCGCGATCCGCTCCGCTGTCGAGCAGGCGGTCGCGCATTTCGGCCGGCTTGATGTCGTGGTGGTCAATGCGGGCATATTGCGGCTTGGCCCGGTCGACGCGGTCAGCCTTGAGGAGCTCGACCAGATGATCGCGATCAACATCCGCGGCGTGTTCCTCGCGATCCAGGCATCTGCCGCGCATCTGCCCGAGGGAGGCCGGATCATCACCATCGGCAGCAACACCGCGGTGCGCACGGGTTTCCCGGGCTCGAGCGTCTATCAGTTCACCAAGGCGGCGGTCGCGGCGATGGTGAAGGGGATCGCGCTCGACCTCGCGCCGCGCGGGATCAGCGTCAACAATGTCCAGCCGGGGCCTACCGCGACCGACATGACCGCCGATGCGCTCGACATGCTGACCGAGAAGAGCCCGATGCGGCGGGTGGGGCGTCCGGCCGAGATCGCCGGGCTGATTGCCTGGCTGGCCGGGCCCGACGCGGGCTATATGACCGGCGAGAGCCTGACCATCGATGGCGGCTGGGTGCTCTGAGGGGCCGTGTGGGGCGGAAGCGGTTCGGTTGCCGCCCCGTGCGCATTGCCTAGCGCGCCTTGCTTCCCTATCTCGGCCCCATGGCAACGCTTACCCAGCCCGAGATCGGCCTGACCCCGTCCGCCGCCGCCCGTGTCGCGGCGATCGCGACGAAGCAGGGCAAGCCGGCGATCCTGCGCCTTTCGGTCGAGGGGGGCGGCTGTTCGGGCTTCCAGTACAAGTTCGGCTTCGCCGACGCGGTGGAAGGCGATGACAGCGTGGCGGAGCTCGACGGGGTGAAGCTGGTCGTCGATTCGATCAGCCTCGATCTGGTGCGCGGCTCGGCGGTCGATTTCGTCGACAATCTCGGCGGGGCCCATTTCACCGTGATCAACCCCAATGCCGCGTCCGGCTGCGGCTGCGGCACCAGCTTCTCGGTCTGAGGCGGAACCCTTGCCCAAGATCGTCACCTACAATGTCAACGGAATCAAGGCGCGGCTGGAGCGCCTGACCGAGTATCTGCGCGAGCAGCAGCCCGATGTGGTCTGCCTCCAGGAGCTCAAGAGCTCCGACGAGACGCTGCCGATCAAGGACATCGAAGCCGCCGGCTATGGCGCGGTGTGGCATGGCCAGAAGGGCTTCAACGGCGTCGCGGTGCTGGCCAAGGGGCAGCAACCGGTCGAGCGCCAGCGGGGTCTGGCCGGCGATCCTGAAGACGAGCACAGCCGTTATATCGAAGCGGAGATCGGCGATCTGATCGTCGCGTCGATCTATCTGCCCAACGGCAACCCTCAGCCGGGTCCCAAGTTCGACTATAAGCTGAAGTGGATGGAACGCCTGGCCGATCGCGCCCGCGCGCTGCTTGCCGAGGAGCGGCCGGTGGTGCTGGCGGGGGACTATAATGTCATCCCGAATGATGACGACACCTTCTCGGTGCGCGCCATGCAGGAAGACGCGCTGATGCAGCCCGAGAGCCGCGAGCGGTATCGTGCGCTGCTGGCGCAGGGCTGGACCGATTCGCTGCGCACCCGGTATCCGGGCGGTGGCGTCTGGACCTTCTGGGACTATCAGGCGGGCGCCTGGCAGCGCGACGCGGGCTTCCGCATCGATCACCTGCTGCTCAGCCCGATCGCTGCCGATCGCTTCCTCGGCGCCGGCGTCGACAAGGAATATCGCGGCCGCGAAAAGGCCAGCGACCACGCCCCGACCTGGGTCTCGCTTCGCTAGGCCGATTCCAGCGTCGCGGTCGGGCCCGACTCGCCAAAGTTCACAAAGTTCGTGCTAGGATGCGTTTCTGACCGGCCGGCGCGACACCCGGCCGCACCCGCCGAACAGACCAAATCCTCCCTTGCAAGCGGCTCCGGATGACACCGGCCTGTTCGCCGCGTCCGCTTCCGGACGATGCCATTGTCCGTTTCCGGACGGCTGGTCCGCTAAAATCCCAATATTTGGCGTGTATTACCGTGCTATAGCACATCATCACTCAGTCATAATCAGCTAAGTGGTTGAATTTCCGAAACTATCAAAACTGGCACGCCGATTGCGAAGCATGGGGCACAGGCGGGAAGGAGCGCCTGTCATGTCTGCAAGTAGAGGAGTTGAGGATATGATCAGCAAGCCCGTCCAGTCCGCCTGCCTGGCCTTTGCGGCCACCGTCACCCTGGTTGCCGGCGCGGTTTCGCCCGCAATGGCGCGCAGCAACGACCCGGCCAAGGAAGCCGCCAAGAAGTCCGACGACCAGTCCGACAAGGCGATGCAGAAGAAGTACTGCGCGGTCGGCCCGTCGACCGGCACGATGTTCCCGAAGCGCGAGTGCCACACGCGCGCCGACTGGATCGCGCTGACCGGCAAGGATCCCGTCGCTTCCAAGAAGGACTGAGCGCCCCCGCCGTCCCCCCGTGCGGCGAACGGTCTGCGGCGCCCCCTCGCACCGTTCGCCCGCTCGTGCCCCCCGAGCCGAAGGAATTTCCGTCATGACCCGCAAGCCCATTTTCTCCGCTGCCGCCGCCCTGCTGGCCGGCGTCACTCTCGTCGCCGGTGCCGTCTCCCCCGCCGCCGCTGCCGGGAATGATCCGGTCAAACCGAAGCAGGAGGTTGCCGCGGCGAAGGCCGACAGCCGCAAATACTGCATCTATGTCGATGCCGCGACGGGATCGCGTATCCCGAAGCGGGAATGCCATAGCCGGGCCGACTGGCTCGACCTTGGCGTCGATCCGGTCGATTTGATGAAGAAGGCGCGCTGAAGCCCAGGGAGGGCGCCCGCGGCGGTTCTGTGAGCGTTCGCCGCCGCGGGTAGCGCTCTTCCGGTCCCCAGGCCGGCACCGGCCTGTTCCCATTGCAACCGGGAACAGGCCGGTCGTGGCCGTTACGGCTGTCGCCGTCAGAGCGGCTTCTGGTAGATGACGTATTCGCGGTTCACGCGGGAATCGATCGCACTGGCGATCGCGTTCATCCCCTGGTTGTCGTCGAGGATCCAGCCGATCTCGCCGCGGTCCGCGCCATAGGTCTCCACCGCCGCGCGGCGGATATATTCGATCATCATGAAGGCCAGCTGGCTTGCCATGCGCGAGCTCTGCAGCCGCTTGACCACGCCCATCAGCGGCACGCGCGCGGTGCGCGCCTTGGGGCGCCGCAGCCACAACAGCAGCTTGGCCCAGCCGAACGGGAACAGCGATCCCTTGAGCGGCTTCAGCGGCTCGTTGAGGTCGGGCAGGGTGACCATGAACGCCACCGGCTCGCCATCATATTCGGCGATGCGGATCAGGTCGTTGAACACCAGCGGCTTCAGCTTCTTGCCGACATCGTCGACTTCGGGCTGGGTGAGCGGCACGAAGCCCCAGTTATCCGACCATGCATCGTTGAGGATGGCGAGGATGATCTCCGCTTCCTCGGCGAATTTCGACTTGTCGACCATGCGCACGTTGATGCGCTCGTTCTTCTCGCCGGCCGCGACGATGCGCTGGATGAGCGGCGGGAATTCCTGGGTGACGTCGAGCTCATAGGTGAGCAGCTTCTTGGCTTCCTTGTAGCCCGCGCCCTCGATCCACGCCTGATAATGCGCCGGATGATGGCCCATCAGCACGGTGGGGGAGTGGTCGTGTCCCTTCACCAGCAGGCCGGGTTCTTCCCAGATCGACAGGCTGACCGGGCCGAGCGCCTTGGTCATGCCCTTGCCGCGCAGCCAGTCCTCGGCTGCGTTGATCAGCGCCCTAGCGGCGTTCTGGTCCTCGGCATCGAACATGCCCCAGAAGCCGGTGCCCGGTCCAAAGCCCTGTTCGGGCGGCATTTCCAGCGCCAGGAAATCGATGTGCGCCGAGATGCGGCCCACAACCTCACCATCACGCTCGGCGAGGAAATACTGCGCCTCGGCATGGCTGAACCAGCCATTCTTCTTCGGGCTGATCGTCGCCGCCACCTCGTCGCGCAGCGGCGGTACCCAGTTCGGGTCGTTGCCGTTGAGGCGGTAGGCGATCTCGATGAATTGCTTGGTGTCGCGCTTGGAAGAGACGGGACGGATGCTGAGCGGGCCGCTGGGCAAGGGGAAAGCCCTTCTGTTGGGTTTGATTCAGCGCAATGCAGTCTTCCGGCGCGGGTTCAGTGTCAAGCGCGGCGTTTCGGAGGGCGGGGGATGCCTCCACCTGACCCCTGGAATGCCACCATAAAGCCACTATCTCCCGCCAAATGGCAGACATCATGACGAAATCGCTTGCCCTGAAGATTGACGATGCGGAGCTGGAAACGGCGCCGGCATCGGCACGTATCAAGCTTTCCGGCGTGCCCGACGATCGCGCGATGCTGCGCGCCGCCGCCGAGCTGACGCGCGACCTGCACACGCCCAACAAGCGCATCTACTGGACCGACATGCTCGTCTCGGCCGGCATCGGCTATGCCGCATTCGCCGCGACGGTCCTGGCGCCGACCTGGCCGCTGGCGCTGGTCGCCGGCGTGGTCGCGGTGCTCGCGCTCTATCGCGCCAGCCTCTTCATCCACGAGATCACCCACCTCAAGCATTCGCTGCTGCCGAACTTCCGGCTGGTGTGGAACCTGATCCTCGGCGTGCCGCTGCTCGTGCCCTCGTTCATGTACGAAGGCGTGCACACCATGCACCATGCCCGCACCCGCTATGGCACGGTCGAGGATCCCGAATATCTGCCGCTCGCGCTGATGAAGCCGTGGACGCTGCCGATGTTCCTGCTCGTCTCGATGCTGCTGCCGGTGGCGATGCTGATCCGCTTCGGCGTGCTCACTCCGCTGTCGCTGGTGATCCCGCCGCTGCGCCGTCTCGTCGTCGCGAAATATTCGGGCCTGCAGATCAACCCGAAATTCTCGCGTCGCGCGCCCGAGGGCGAATTCCGCACCCAGTGGTGCTGGCAGGAAGCCGGCGCGTGCATCTTCTCGATCGCGCTGATTACCGCGGTGGCGACGGGTATCGTCTCGCTGCACGCCTTCGGCGTCTATCTCGCGGTGGTCGCCGGCGTGGCGGTGATTAACCAGGTCCGCACGCTGGTGGCACATCTCTGGGAGAATGACGGCGAGCCGCTCACCGTCACCGCCCAGTATCTCGACAGCGTGAATGTGCCGACGCCGGGTTTCCTAGCCTATCTCTGGGCGCCGATCGGGCTGCGCTACCACGCCCTGCACCATCTGCTGCCGAGCCTGCCCTATCACGCGCTCGATGAGGCGCACCGCCGCATCTCGACCGCGCTCGAAGAGGCCTCGGCCTATCACAAGGCCAATTACCCGACGCTGCGCGGGCTGATGCACCGCCTCGCCGCCAGCACGATGGGCGCCCGCTGAACCAGCGGACAGGCTGAAACAGAAAAGGCCGGGCAGCGATGCCC
>JAEXLC010000181.1 GCA_023445495.1 Pseudomonadota bacterium
GCCCCGGCCTTCGCCGGGGAAAGAAGAGGGGATTGTCGCCCCTGGCCAGCTCGACAGCCACTACGCCCCCTCCAAGCCAGTCCGCCTCAACGCGACCGAAGCGCGGGATGGCGAGTATTGGATCGGCTTCGGCCCGATCGCCGGCACTGAAACCCTCTCGGCGACCAGTGACCTCACCGAAGCCGCCGCCAACCTGTTCGACGCGCTCCACCGCGCCGATGCGAGCGAGGCGCCCGCCATTGCCGTCGCGCCGATCCCCGCCACCGGCATCGGCGTGGCGATCAACGACCGCCTGCGCCGCGCCGCCTTCTAGCGCGCGACCAGCTTCAGCCAGCCATTTGCGTCGGTCTCGACATCGAGGGCGCGATAGTCGGTGCGGGCGGGGTGCGGGGTATCCATCGCATCGTGATGCGTCTCGGTGATCACGATCGCCGCGGCGCCCGCGGCATCGGCGGCGGCGAGGCCGGCCGGGCTGTCCTCCCACACCAGGCAATCGCCGATCGCGACGCCCAGCCGCTCGGCCCCGAGCAGGAAGCAGTCGGGCGCGGGCTTGCCGTGGGCGACATCCTCGGCGGTGATGACGATTTCGGGGAGGGGAATGCCGGCCGCTGCCAGCCGGCGCAGCGCCAGCGCGCGCGGGGCCGAGGTCACCAATGCCCAGCGTTCGGCCGGGATCCGGGCAAGGAAAGCCGCGGCGCCGCTTACCTCGACCAGTCCTTCGATATCGTCGATCTCGGCCTGGGTGAGCGCTTCGGTCTCGGCTTCGGCATCCACGCCGGCGGGGGCGAAGCGGCGGATCGTCTCGATCGCGCGGACGCCGTGCAGCGCGGCCATCAGCGGATCGGTCTCGACGCCGTGACGGGCCGCCCAGGCGCGCCACACCCGGTCGACCACCGCCATGGAGTTCACAAGCGTCCCGTCCATATCGAACAGGAAGGCGGCGAAGCTGCGGCTGGGGAGACTCATCGCCATCCCCTCACCACAGGCGCCGCCCGGCCGCAACCGCCATCCGCCCGGCTTTGCTTTTCCGCCACGCAGACCTACAAATCTGCGCAGGTCTGGGGCTTGGGAGAGACCGTACACAGCAGGAGGGCAACAGCATGAGCAATGTGCAACGTGGACTTGCCGAACTCATCGGCACATTCTGGCTCGTCTTCGGTGGATGCGGCAGCGCGGTACTGGCGGCTGCCTTTCCCGAGGTCGGCATCGGGCTGGCGGGCGTCAGCCTCGCCTTTGGTCTCACGGTTCTCACCATGGCCTATTCGATCGGCCATATCTCGGGCTGCCATCTCAACCCGGCGGTGACCTTCGGCCTGTGGGCCGGCGGGCGCTTTCCGGCCAGGGACATCCCGCTCTATGTGATCGCGCAGGTGATCGGTGCGGTGATCGGCGCGGGGCTGCTCTGGTACGTCGCCAGCGGCGCGCCGGGCTATGCCGGCGGTCTCGCCTCCAACGGCTTCGGCGAGCATTCGCCCGGCCATTTCTCGTTCCAGGCGGGAATGGTCATCGAGGTCGTGCTGACCTTCATGTTCCTGATGGTTATCATGGGCTCGACCGACAGCCGCGCGCCGGCCGGCTTCGCGCCGATCGCGATCGGGCTGGCGCTGACGCTGATCCACCTGATCTCGATTCCGGTGACCAACACCTCGGTCAATCCGGCGCGCTCGACCGGGCCGGCACTGCTCGAGGGCGGCATCGCGCTCCAGCAACTGCTCTGGTTCTGGATCGCGCCGATCGCCGGCGGACTGCTCGGCGGCTTCGTCTACAAGGCGCTCGGCGCCGAAGCGGGCAAGCGTCCGCCGATCGAGGGCGCGGCGCTGCCGGGGGGCGAGGAATAGGCCAGGACCCTCCCCCGGTGATGCCGGGGGAGGGCTGTCCAGGTCAGGCCGCCGTCGCGCCTTCCTTGCTGCGCGCCGCGAAGCTCTTGCGGAGCTTGCGCAGCTTGGGCGGGATCACCGCCAGGCAATAGGGGTTACGCTGGCCGTCGCCCTGCCAATATTCCTGGTGGTAGTCCTCGGCCGACCACCATTCGCCGAGCGGCTCGATCGCGGTGACGATCGGCGCGGGCCAGTCCGGCCGGGCGCGCTCGATCGCATCCAGCGCCTCGCGCTCCTGCTCCGCCGAATGCGGGAAGATCGCCGAGCGATACTGGGTGCCGATATCGTTGCCCTGGCGGTTGAGCTGGGTCGGGTCGTGGGTGGCCAGGAAGATATCGAGGATCTCGCCATACGAGATCTGGTCGGTATCGAAGCTCACCCGGATCGCTTCCGCGTGTCCGGTCTCGCCCGAGCAGACTTCCTTGTAGGTCGGGTTCTCCTTGGTGCCCCCGATATAGCCGCTTTCGACCGACTGGACGCCGATCACATCGTTGAACACGGCCTCGGTGCACCAGAAGCACCCTCCGGCCAGCGTAGCGGTTTCAATGCTCATCGCGAACTCCTTGCTATCGGCGCAAAGATAGGATTGGACGCGCCAAGAACAATGCGGAGTTTGACATGCGCGAAGGCACGGTGCTGGTTACGGGCGGGGCGGGCTATATCGGCAGCCATGCGGTGCTGGCGCTGCTCGATGCGGGCTGGCAGGTCGTGGTGGTCGACAACCTCGTCACCGGCTTCGACTGGGCCGTCGATCCGCGCGCCAAACTGGTCGTCGCCAACATCGCCGATGACGACAAGGTCCGCGCCGCGATCCGCGACAATGGCGTGATCGCGATCATGCATTTCGCCGGCTCGGTGGTGGTGCCCGAGAGCGTCACCGATCCGCTCAAATATTACCGCAACAACACCGCCGCGAGCCGTTCGCTGATCGAGAGCGCGGTGGCCGAAGGGGTGAAGCACTTCATCTTCTCCTCGACCGCGGCGACCTATGGCATCCCAGAGGTCGTGCCGGTGCGCGAGGACAGCCCGAAGCAGCCGATCAATCCCTATGGCATGTCCAAGCTGATGACCGAGATCATGCTGAAGGACGTCGCCGCGGCGCATCCGATCAACTATGCGGCTTTGCGCTATTTCAACGTCGCCGGCGCCGATCCGCAGGGCCGCTCGGGCCAGTCGACCGCGGGCGCGACGCACCTCATCAAGATCGCGGCCGAGGCGGCGACGGGCAAGCGCAGCCATGTCTCGGTGTTCGGCACCGATTTCGACACGCCCGACGGCACCGGCGTGCGCGACTATATCCATGTCAGCGATCTGGCGGCCGCGCATGTCGACGCGCTCGACCTGCTGATCGCGAAGCCGACCGAGAACCACACGATGAATGCCGGCTATGGCCGCGGTTTCTCGGTGCTGCAGGTGCTCGACGCGGTCGATCGGGTGACCAACCTGACGATCGAGCGCAAGCTCGAAGGCCGGCGTGCGGGCGATCCCGACGCGCTGATCGCCGACAACAGCGCGATCCTGGCGGCGCTGCCGTGGCGGCCGAAGCACGACGATCTGGAAGGCATCGTCAAGGATGCGCTGGCCTGGGAACGCAAGCTCGCCGAGCGCCAGGGCTGACGGGTTCGCACGAAACTGTTATATCGGTGGCATGAACGCCGAACCCAGACACCCGCTGCTGCCTCCCGAAGGGATGAGCGAGGAGGAGTGGGACGCGATCTCTGATGCTCGAGCGATGGCCGACATCGCTGCTGGACGCGGTGTCGATCATGCGCTGGTTGCGGCCTGGATGCGCAAATGGGGCACGGCGGAAGAGACCCCGATCCCGCCTGAATGGCTCGCGTAATCTGGCTGCCCGAGGCGCTCGGCGCGGTCGATGCCATTCGAGCCTATATTCAGCAGTTCGATCCTCGCGCGGCGCAACGCGTCGCTGAAAGACTGATTGCAGCGGGCCATAGCCTTAGTGATTTCCCCAATCGGGGGAGGCCTACCACGTCGGGGCTGCGCGAACTGGTGACGGTGCCGCCCTATGTCCTGCGCTATGTCGTTGTTGGCGATACGGTTTATATCACGACGGTGAAACACGGCGCCCAGCAGCGCGGCTGAGCATTTCCAGCTCGATCCGCCACCAGAGCATCGCCCACACCCCGCCGAATGCCCAGCCGGCAAGCACGTCGCTCGGCCAGTGGACGCCGAGATAGAGGCGGCTGAGGCCGATGGCGGTCGTCAGCACCAGCGCGACGATCAGCACGAAGGCGCGGATGCGGCGGTCGGGCAGTACCGGGAAGAGCAGGGTGGCGAGCGTCAGATAGACGATCGCGCTGATCGCGGCATGGCCGCTGGGGAAGCTCGCCGAGGTCACTTCCATCAGCTGGCCGGTCAGCTGCGGCCTGGGGCGGGCAATGAGGCCACGGATCGTCTCGACCGCGACCGAGCCGAGCAGCGAGGCGCCGACCACGAGCAGGCCGGTGCGCAGCCGCCCGGCGAGCCCGAGGAAGATCGCCGAGACCAGCACGATGAAGCTCAGCACGGTGGTGCTGCCGAGCGCGGTCACGTCGCGCACTGCCGACGGGAGCCAGGCCGGGCCGATCGGCTGGAGCGGGTGGCCAGGGACGCGCATCGCGAGCATGATCGCACGGTCGATCGTCGCGCCGTCGCCCTCGGCAAGTTCGTGGCCGAACCAGAGCAGCGCCAGGAGGAACAGCGCCAGGCCCGCACCGGCGAGGATCGGCCAGGGCAGGCGGCGGGAGGCTGGCGGAGCTTCGGGGGCGGGCTGCATAGGCATCGGATCGCCTAACGACGAAGCGAGTGCAATGATCCTCTTCTCACTCCCCACCCAGCAAGGGAGGGGTAGGGGGTGGGTTGCGAGCGTAGCGTGCTCTGCGAGGTGGCCGACAAAAGAAAAGGCCGGGCATCGAGCCCGACCTTTTCTAACCCACCCCTGGCCCCGCCCGTGCAGGGAGGGGGAGTTGACGGGATCAGATCTGGATCCGCGCAGTCACGCGGATGTCGCGGCCGGGGAGCGGGGCATAGTCCTTGAGGACGCTGGCCGCGCGGCGGGCCTCGACGTCGAAGATGTTGTTCGCCGAGAGCTGCAGGCTGGTGTTCGAGCCGGCGCCCCAGGGCTTCCACGCGATCGAGGCATTGACGAAGGTGAAGCCGTCGGTCGGCGTCTCGAAGGCCGAGATGCGGGTCTGGTCGAAGACATGCTCGACTTCGCCGCGGATCGTGAAGGCGTCCGACGTCGCTTCGAGGCCGCCGTTGATGCGCAGCGGTGGGATGCGCGGGGCGGGGCCGGTGCCGACGATCTCGGCATGGACATAGTCGGCCAGCGCGGTGGCGTTGATCGTGAAGTCCTTCACCGTCGCCAGGCGCAGCGAGCCCTCGGCTTCGAAGCCGTAGTAACGGGCATCGGCCTGATTGTACTGGAAGACGGGCAGATCGTCCTGGGTCGCGCCGGTCGGCGTGTCGTAGATATAGCCGTTGAACCAGTTGTAATAGGCCGCGGTCGAGAAGGCGAAGCCGTCGCCGCCGCCCTTGAACGTCGCCTCGACGCCCCAGCTCTTCTCGGTGCCGAAGTTCGGGTTGCCGATCTCGAAGGCCTGGGTGCCGGCGTGCGGGCCGTTGGCGAACAGCTCTTCCGGTGTCGGCGCGCGTTCGGCACGCGAGACGTTGACGCCGAAGCGCATGCCATCGGCCACCGCATAGCTGGCGCCGAGCGAGGCGGAGAAGCTGTTGAAGCTGCGGTTATAGGCCGGGTTGCCGATATCGGCGTCGGCCTGGGCGCTCAGGTCGTTATGCTCGAAGCGCGCCGCAGCCTCGGCCTTGAACGCGCCGAGATCGAGCGACTGGAGCGTGAACAGGCCGAACTGCTGGGCCGAGTTCTTGGGCAGGAACTTCTCGTCGCCGACGACATGCATGTCGCGCAGCGAGAACTGGCCGCCGATCAGGCCGTCCCAGCCGCCACGGCCCGACTGGACCATCTCGAGCCGACCCTCATAGCCCTGGTTGTAGAAGGTGGTGCCGACGGCGCCGTCTTCCGCGATCTCGCTATGCTTGTAGTCGGCCGCGGCCCAGCGCGTGCGGAGCTGCTTGAAGAAACCGTCGCCGATATTGACCTCGCCGCGCACATCGACGCGGGTCTGCTGCGCGTGGAGGCGCACCTGCTCGGCCTCGACCGAGGGATCGAGCGAATAGCGGACCGGCACGCCGTAGAGCGTGTCGAAATGGCTGACCGAGAAGCCGACATTGTTGCTGCCGTCGATGATCGCGGCACCGCCGGCGACGTCCCAGGTCTTGGCAGCGGTGTTGGGCACCTTGCCCTTGAGATCCGCGAGTTCCTGGATCTCGGGATCGGCGCTGACGGCGGCTTCGGCGCGCAGCGGGCGGCTGAGGACATAGCCGCCGGTGCGCTGGTCGCCGGTCTGCGAGAAGCTGCCATCGGCGTGGAGGACGATCTTGCTGGTCACCGGAACGTCGGTCGCGCCCGAGACCGAGCGCTCATTGGCGGCGCTGCCATAGCTGGCGATGCCGTCGATATGCACCGCCTCTTCGGGCATGTGGCGCGGGATGCGGCTGTCGATCACGTTGACCACGCCGCCGATCGCCGAGGGGCCGAAGATCAGCGCGGTCGGGCCGCGCAGCACTTCGATGCGGTCGGCGGTGAGCGGGTTGATGATCGGCGCGTGATCGGCCGAGGTGTTCGACACGTCGATGCTGCCGATGCCGTCCGTCAGCAGCGGCGCGCGGGCGCCGATGAAGCCGCGCAGCACCGGGCGGGAGGCATTGGGGCCGAAGGAGGTGGCGGAGACACCCGGCTGGTTGGCCAGCGTGTCGCCTATCGTCGGGCGCAGGTCGCGGGTCAGCTCGTCCTTGGTGAGCACCGCGGTGCCGCCGAGCACGTCCGCGGTGTTGCGGGCGCGGGTGCCCGTGACGACGATCTGCGCGCCGGGCTGGTCGTGATCCTGGTCGCTGGTGGCCGGCGCCTTGGCTTCGGTGGAGCTGGTCGTCGGGGCGCCATTGCTATTGGCAGGCGTCTCTTCGGCGTGCGCGGGGAGGGCGAGCAGGGCGGCGGAGGCGAGCAACAGCGGACGCAACAACATCAACGAATCTTCCCGAACATGGAACTTGCTGCGTCGCGGTAGCCGTGATGTTATAAGGTATCAAGGCCCTTGCGCTCATACTTGCGCATAGTCGTTCGCCTGTGTCTCCCTCGCTACACCGCCCGCGCGGCCATGCCGGTTTCGCGGCGGATCGTCGCAGTTGCGGAAACCTTGAGGTGCCGCGCGCACGGCTAATCAACCGCGTTCGGCGCGCCTAGATCCCGGCCTGCAAACAGGAGGACATCATGGCGTATCTCGATACCGGAGCAGGGCTGCTCGAAGGGCTCGCCGGAACCGTTTCGGCCGAAGCCGCGCTGAGCCCGCTCGAGCTGCGCACGCTCCAGCTCTCCCTGGCCGACGGCCGCGCGTCGCTGCGCGCGCCGCGCCGGATCGAGCGGATCGGTGCCATGCTGTTCGGTTCGCGCCGGGTCTCCGGCCTCGCCAATGCCCGGTTGGAGGCGCTGCGCCGCTTCGCCATTCTCTATCGCCTCGACGGCGCCCGTCTCGACTCGGGCGAGGTCGCACGCGCCGAAGCCGCCGGGCTGAGCAGGGTGATGCTCGATCGCGTGCGGCACGTCATCGATGGCTGGCCGCGCCGCGCGGGCGCGCTGGTGCGCGCCGCGTCGCTGTTCGCCGCGGTCGGGCTGGCGACGGTCGCGGGCGCTACCGGCTATTTCTGGCTGGCGAACGAGCTGGACCCGATGGTTGCCGCGATCCTTGTCGGTGCCGTGACGGTAACGCTGGCGCCGCTGTTCGGAGGCGGCGCACGCGGCTGATCTGGTATAGAACCACTCTACCAATTCTGGTCCAGTGAATTGGTATTCAAATTGGCTTGCACGTAATTCGCGCGACTGGTAGGCATCCGTATCGGCCACAAGAGCCGGTGGGGAGGACTCGTTGCGACTCTGGGCGCTGTCGATGGGGATGCTTGCGGTAGCTGCCAGTCCGGCGGCGGCACGCGACACCCTTGTCCATAATCAGCAGGAATATGCCGCGGCAGCCAGGGCGCTGGCGCCGGGAGACCGCATCATCCTCGCCAATGGCGAGTGGCGCGACTTTGCGGTGCGCTTCTCGGGCGCAGGCACGCAGGACAAGCCGATCACCCTGACTGCGGAGACGCCGGGCAAGGTGATCCTGACCGGCGCATCGAGCCTGCGCATGGCGGGCAATTGGCTGGTCGTCTCGAACCTGGTCTTCAAGGACGGGCACGGCACCGGCGAGGACCTGATCGCCTTTCGCTTCGATACCAAGCGCTGGGCGGAGAATTCGCGCCTGACCGGGGTCGTCGTCGATGGCTATGGCGCGCCGACGCAAGCCAAGACCGATCACTGGGTCTCGCTCTACGGCAGCAAAAACCGCGTCGATCACTCGCACTTCACCGGCAAGGT
Source organism: Pseudomonadota bacterium (assembly GCA_023445495.1). Lineage (GTDB taxonomy): Bacteria > Pseudomonadota > Alphaproteobacteria > Sphingomonadales > Sphingomonadaceae > Sphingomonas. The sequence goes on from JAEXLC010000181.1 coordinate 8,365, forward strand.
GCATGGCGGGGCGATGCTGGTCGTGGTCCGCGCCGCCTATGGCCCGAGCGAGAACCATCACCGCATCGACCATAATTATTTCGGCCCGCGGCCTCCGCTGGGGGAAAATGGCGGCGAGACGATCCGCATCGGCACCAGCCAGCAATCGCAGAGCGATTCCTCCACGGTGGCCGAGGACAATTTCTTCGAGCGCTGCAATGGCGAAGTCGAGATCGTCTCGATCAAGTCCGGCGCCAACATCCTGCGTCGCAATGTCGTGGTCGAGAGCCAGGGTGCCTTCGTGATGCGCCACGGGCACGGCAATGTGATCGAGGACAATGTCTTCTTCGGCAATGGCGTGAAGCACAGCGGCGGCGTGCGCGTGATCAACCGGCGCCAGATCGTCCGGAACAACTATTTCGAAGGGCTGGCCGGCGACGGGTCGTACAGCGCGCTCTCGCTGATGAACGGCGTGCCCAACTCGCCGATCAACCGCTACGAGCAGGTGCAGGATGCGCTGATCGAGCGGAACAGCCTGATCGATGCCGCGACGGTGACTCTGGGCAACGGTGCCGATGCCGAACTGTCGCTGCCACCGGTCTCGACGCGGTTCGTGAACAACCTCTTCCTCAACGCGAAGCGCGGCGATCCCTTTGTCGCCAAGGCGGACATCGCCGGGATCACATTCACCGGCAATGTCCTGTCCGTGCCCGGACCCGCAGCTTTGCCGATCGCGATGGACCGCCGCCAGGTGGCGCTCAAGCGCGCCGCCAATGGCTTGCTCTATCCGGTCGATCCGGCGCTGGCCAAGCTCGGTGCCGATCGCACGCTCAAGCCCATCACGCGCGAGGAGACGGGTGTCTCCTGGTACGCCAAGCCTGCGGCCTCGCCGCTTCCGGGAAGCAATTGATGACTCGTTTCGCGTTTCTCCTCGCCGGTACCACCTTGCTCGCTACCCCTGTTGCCGCACAGACCGCGCCCGGCACCCAGCCTACGCTGTTCCGCGCAGCCGAGATGGCGGCCACGGCCAAGGAAGCCACCGCCTATCCGCTGTTCAACGCCGAGCTGAAGCGGGTGCGCCGCGAAGTCGACAAGGCGATCAAGGCCGGCGTGATCGTGCCCCAGCCCAAGGATCCGGGTGGCGGGTACACGCATGAGCAGCACAAGCGGAACTACACCGCCATCTATGGCGCGGGCCTGCTGTTCCGGATCACCGGCGAACAGCGTTATGCCGATTTCGCCCGGGCCGAGCTGCTGGAGTACGCCAAGCTCTACCCGACGCTGGGCAACCATCCGGCGGCGAGCGACCAGCGCCCGGGCCGGTTGTTCTGGCAGAGCCTCAACGACGCGGTCTGGGCGGTCTATGCCGTGCAGGGCTATGACGCGATCCGGGAGTCGCTGAGCGCCGCCGATCGCGCGACGATCGACGAGAAGGTGTTCCGCCCGATGGCGAGCTTCCTGTCGGCGGGGCAAGCGGAAGAGTTCGACCAGATCCACAACCATGCCACCTGGGCCTGCGCCGCGGTCGGTATGATCGGCTATACGCTGCGCGACAAGGATTTCGTCGAGGTCGCGCTGAAGGGCCTGCACCGCGACGGCAAGTTCGGCTTCCTGGCGCAGATCGACCAGCTCTTCTCGCCCGACGGCTATTATGTCGAAGGGCCCTATTACCAGCGCTACGCAATGCTGCCCTTCGTGCTGTTCGCCCGCTTCATCGAAGCGAACCAGCCCGAGCAGAAGATCTTCCAGCACCGCGACGGCGTGCTGCTCAAGGCGATCCGCACTTCGATCCAGACGACCTATGACGGCTTCTTCTTCCCGTTCAACGACGCGATGCCGGACAAGAGCCTGAAGACCGACGAGCTCTATCAGTCGGTAGCGATCGGCTATGAAGTGACCAAGGATCCGGCCTTGCTCTCGATCGCGCAGTGGCAGGGCCGCACCGTGCTGACGCCCGACGGCCTGATGGTTGCGCGCGATCTCGCGGCGGGCAAGGCCAAGCCCTTTCCCTTCGCTTCGCAGTTCCTCAGCGACGGGCCCAAGGGCGAGATGGGCGGCCTTGCGATCATGCGCTCGGGGCCGAGCGACAAGGATCAGGTGCTCGTCGCCAAGAATGCCGCGATGGGCATGGGCCATGGCCATTTCGACAAGCTGAACTGGATTCTCTACGACAACGGCCACGCCATCGTGACCGATTACGGCGCGGCGCGCTTCCTCAATGTCGAGAGCAAGGACGGCGGGCGCTACCTCAAGGAAAATGAGAGCTGGGCGAAGCAGACCGTCGCGCACAACACGCTGGTGGTGAACGAGACCAGCAATTTCGGCGGCAAGTGGAAGGTCGGCGACAAGCTCGCGCCGAAGCAGCTGTTCTGGGCGAGCACCCCGCAGGCGACGATCAGTACCGCCGAGATGGTCGGGGCCTATCCGGGCGTCCGCTATCGCCGCACGCTGATCCAGCTGCCGGTGGAGGGTACCGAAAGCCCGATGATCGTCGACCTGCTCGACGTGACCGGCGACAAGCCCGCCACCTATGACCTGCCGCTCCATTATGCCGGGCAGATCACAGCGATCGGCTTCCCGCTCCAGTCGAACACGGCCGAGCGGCCGGTGCTGGGCAAAACCGCCGGCTATCAGCATATCTGGGTCGATGCGACGGGCACGCCGGGTGCGGACAATGGCGCGATCACCTGGATCAACGACAACCGCTTCTACACCTACCGGATGATCGCGCCGGCCGGCGCCAGCGTGATCCTGGGTGAGAGCGGCGCCAACGATCCGCGCTTCAACCTGCGTCGCGAGCCGCTGCTGATCGAGCGCGTGACGAACGCGACCAACGCCCAGTTCGTCAACCTGCTCGAGCCGCACGGCAATTATGACGCCGGCGAAGAGAAGACCACGGCGAGCAACAGCCGGGTGAAGGGCTTCACCCATGTCCGCACTGGCGATGCCGATGTGGTGACGATCAAGCTCGCCGATGGCCGCAGCATCACGCTCGCCATCGCTTTCTCGGTCGATGCCAATGCCGCGCATTCGGCGACGATCGACGGCAGGAAGCTCGACTGGAAGGGCCATTTCGCGCGCTTCGATGCGGGCAAGGGAAACTGAGCCGATGACGAAGGTCAAAGGGCTTCGCTGGCTGGTGATCGGCCTGATCGGGCTGGTCACCGTCATCAACTATATCGATCGCAACGCGCTGGCGGTGATGTGGCCGGCGGTGTCGAAGGACATCGGCGCGGACAAGGCGGATTATGCGCTGCTCGTGACCATGTTCATGGTCGCCTATGCCTTCGGCCAGTCGCTGTTCGGCAAGCTGCTCGACCGGATCGGCACGCGTATCGGCTTCGTCATCGCGATTGCGGTGTGGTCGGTGTCGATCGGTGCGCATGCGCTAGTCCGCTCGCTCGGCGCGCTGCTCTGCTTGCGCGTTACCTTGGGCGTGTCCGAGGCGGGCAACTGGCCCGGTGCGGTCAAGGCCAATGCTTTGTGGTTTCCGCCGCAGGAGCGCGCCTTTGCGCAGGGCATCTTCAACGCCGGTGCCGCGATCGGCGCGATCATCGCCGCGCCTGCCGTCGCCGCGCTCTATGCCGGGTTCGGCTGGCGGACGACCTTCGTGCTGGTCGGCGTGCTCGGCTTTGTCTGGCTGATCCCCTGGCTGTTCGTCTACCGCGCCGATCCCGATCGTCATCCCTGGCTGAGCGACGAGGAGCGTGCGCACATCAACGCCCGTCCCGTCGCCGTCGAGGAGGCCGCGCCGGCACCCGGCATGCTCGAGCTGCTGCGCTATCGCCAGAGCTGGGCGATCCTGCTCAGCCGCTTCTTCCTCGATCCGGTCTGGTGGCTGTTCGTCTCCTGGCTGCCGATCTACCTCGCCGAGACCTTCCACTTCGACGTGAAGCAGATCGGCATGTTCGGCTGGGTGCCGTTTGTCGGCGCGATGCTCGGCAGCCTCGGCGGCGGCTGGTTCTCCGGCCTGCTGATCGCCCGGGGCTGGAGCGCGCTCTCGGCCCGCAAGCTCGCCATCGCGATCGGCGGCGTCATCATGCTGCCGGCGCTGCTGCTCACCGCCCAGGCTTCGACGCCGCTTTCGGCCGTGCTGCTGATCGCGGTGATCCTGTTCGGCTTCCAGGTGGCGATCAACAACATCCAGACCATGCCGGGCGACTATTTCGCCGGCGGCGCGGTCGGCTCGCTCGCCGGTATCAGCGGCACCGCCGCGGTGGCCGGCACGCTCATCACCACCTGGCTCGTGCCGGTGATGACCAGCCAGGGTTATGCGCCGATCTTCGCGCTGGCCGCGGCGATCGTCCCGCTCGCGCTTCTCTCCATCCTGCTCCTCGGCCGCGGGCTTCCGCGCGCCGCGGGCACCACTTCCCCAGAACGGAATCCAGCATGAAATTGAAGGACAAGGTCGCCATCGTCACCGGCGGCGGGCGTGACATCGGCAAGTCGGTCTCGCTGCAGCTCGCGGCACAGGGCGCCAAGGTCGCGGTCAACTATCGCAGCGACGAAGCCGCCGCCAAGGCGACCGTCGCAGAGATCGAAGCCGCAGGCGGCACCGCGATCCTGGTCCAGGCCGACGTCACCAAGCCGGCGGAAGTGGCCAAGCTGGTCGAGGAGACCACGGCGGCATTCGGCGAGCGTGTCGACGTGCTGGTCAACGTCGCCGGCGGCATGGTCGCCCGCAAGACGCTGGCGGATATGGACGAGGCGTTCTTCGACCATGTCATGGAGCTCAACCTCAAGTCCGCCTTCCTGGTGACCAAGGCAGTGCTGCCGCATCTCGGCGAGGGCAGTGCGATCGTGAACCTGTCGTCGCTCGCCGGCCGCGACGGCGGTGGGCCGGGTGCGTCGATCTACGCCACCGCCAAGGGCGCGCTGATGACCTTCACCCGCGGCCTCGCCAAGGAGCTGGGTCCGCAGGGCATCCGGGTCAACGCGCTGTGCCCCGGCCTGATCGGCACCAGCTTCCACGACACTTTCTCCAAGCCCGAGGGCCGCAAGGCAGTGGCCGGCAACACGCCGCTGCGCCGCGAAGGCCATCCGGACGAAGTGGCGTCGGCGGTGGTCTTCCTCGCCTCGAACGACTCCTCGTTCCTGACGGGCGTCAACATGGACATCAACGGCGGCCTCGCCTTCTCCTGATCGAAGGACAGAAGGCCGCAACTGGGAGGGTAAAACATGCTGAAAATGGCGATCACGCTGGCAGCGTTGCTGGCGGTTCCGGGGGCGGCCTTCGCCCAGAATTCGGAGGCGCAGCCTTCGCTCGACAAGCGCGAGAAGCGGACCGATGCGCCGCCGATCTCCGCTTACAAGATCATCCTGGTCGGCGATTCGACCATGGCGCCGGGTAGCGGCTGGGCCTCGGCCTTCTGCGCCTATCATGTGAAGTCGAACATTGCCTGCCTAAACATGGGGCGGGGCGGGCGCTCGACCCGCAGCTACCAGGCCGAGGGTTCGTGGAAGATCGCGCTCGGTGAGGCCGCCGCGCCTGGCTATGCCAAGAAATACGTCCTCATCCAGTTCGGCCATAACGACCAGTCGACCAAGGCCGAGCGCTGGACCGACCTCAACACCGATTTCCAGTCGAACCTGCGCCAGATGGTGAGCGATGTGCGCGCCGCCGGTGCGGTGCCGGTGCTGGTCACCCCGCTGTCGCGCCGCGAGTTCCGCGACGGCAAGCTCAACAACACGCTCGCCGCCTGGGCCGATGCGGTGCGCAAGATCGGCGTCGAGATGAAGGCGCCGGTGATCGAGCTGAACCGCGACAGCGCCCGGGCGGTTGAGCAGCTCGGCGCGGTCGACTCGATGAAGCTGGCGATGGCCGAGCCGCTTCCCGAGGAAGTCGCGGCAGGCAAGGCCGGCACCACGCTGCGCCCGCGCCCGGCGCCGGAATCGCCGCCGGCCTCGACCCTGCCCAAGACCGGCCCGCGCGGCCGGATCGTCGAGAAGTTCGACTACACCCATGTCGGCGAAGCCGGCGCCAAGGCCTTCGCCAAGATCGTCGCGTACGATCTGGCGATCGCCGTGCCCGAATTGAGCAGCCAGCTGCTCCCCTGAGCTCCGTCCCTGGAGGCGCGGTTCGCATCCCACGGCCGCGCCTCCTTTTTTATTCGGCCGCGTCGCCCTAACGGGTGCCCATGCACCTTACCCCCGACATCCTCGCCTTCCTCGTCACCATGGCGCTGCTCGCCGGCACCGTCGATGCGATGGCGGGCGGCGGCGGGTTGATTACCTTGCCCGCGCTGATGGCGATGGGCGTGCCGCCGGTCTCGGCGATCGCGACCAACAAGCTGGCCAGCGCCTGCGGCACCGGCTCCGCGCTGTTCACCTATGCCCGGGCCGGGCATGTCGACTTCAAGCGCTTCGCACTGCCCGCAGCGGGCGCCTTTGTCGGCGCGGCGGCCGGAGCGGTGACGTTGCAGCTGATCGACTCGCACTTCCTCGCTGCCTTCGTGCCGGTGCTGCTGATCCTGATGGGCCTCTATTTCCTGCTCGCGCCGAAGATGAGCGAGGCGGACCGGCATGCCCGGGTGGGGACGAAGGGGCTGACGCTGATCGTGACCGGCATCGGCTTTTATGACGGCTTTTTCGGGCCGGGCACGGGATCCTTCCTGACCACCGCGCTGGTCGCGCTCGCCGGGCTCGGGCTGGTGCGGGCGATCGGCAACACCAAGTTCCTCAACCTCTCGACCAACCTGGCCGGACTGCTCGCGATGATCGCCGGCGGCAAGCTGCTGTGGGGGCTGGGCATCGCGATGGCGCTGGCGAACATGGCGGGCAACCAGATCGGCGCGCGGCTGGCGATCCGGTTCGGGGGCAAGGGCGTGCGGCCACTGCTGGTGCTGCTCTCGGCGGCGCTGACCGTGAAGCTGCTGGCCGATCCGGCGAACCCGATCTGGGGCTGGTTCTGATTTCCAACAGCGGGGTTGGCGGCGACTCGCGGAAGTATCCGAAGCACAGGCCAAGCGCGGGTTTTCGCCGGGCCGAAATTGACATAGTTCCCGGTACCGCGCCGCATCTCGCAACATTGTTGCGGGCGGGGGATCCTATTTTTCCTGCGGGTTGAAAGAGCGGCCGGGTGGTGGACCGGCTGGGGAAGCCAAGCAGGCCGAATCCTACATTGCAAGCTATCGTCACCCTGAACTTGTTTCAGGGTCCAATTCTCCACCAGCGATAGTGCCTGAGGAGCCTTGGATGCTGAAACAAGTTCAGCATGACGATATGGGCTTAGGCCGGTCCTCAGCGCTTCACATCGGCGCCTTCGCCGGAGAAGCCCTCGACATCCGTGCGCGGGAACAGCGCCATGTCGCCCGGCACGCTGTGCTTGAGGCAGGCCAGCGCCAGGCCGAGCTCGGCCATGCGCGGCACGGGCACGCCTTCGAGCAGGCCGTGCAGCACCCCGGCGGCAAAGGCGTCGCCGCCGCCGATCCGGTCGATGATGCCGGGCATCGCGACTTCCGGGGTCTGGAAGCCGGCCTCGGGCGTGTCGATGCGGGCGGCCAGGCGGTGGCAGTCGCTGGTTTCGACATGGCGGGCAGTGGAGGCGATCCATCTGAGGTTCGGGAAAGCCTCGAACCCGGCGCGTGCCGCCTCGCGCCGGCGCGCCTCGCCGTCGCCCGAGAAGGGGTGGTCGAGCAGCAGCGCCATGTCGCGGTGATTGGCGAAGAACAGGTCGGCCTGGCGGACCAGCGTGGTGAGGATGGTCCGCGGATCGCTGTCCCAGCTCTCCCACAGGTTCGCGCGGTAATTGCCGTCGAACGACACAAGCAGCCCGGCGGCGCGGGCGGCCGCCATCGCGGCGCCGGTGGCGGCGGCGAGATCGGGGCCGAGCGCCGGGGTGATGCCCGAGACGTGGAGCCATTCGGCGCCTTCGAACGCCGCCGACCAGTCGAATGCGGACCAGTCGTGCGACGCGAAGGCGCTGCTGGCGCGGTCGTAGAGGATCTCCGAGGCGCGCAGCGATCCGCCGGGGCTGAGGAAATAGAGCCCCTGGCGGCCGGGTGCGCGGAAGCTGCGGGTCAGGTCCACGCCGGCGGCGGCGAGCGCGCGCCAGGCGCCGTCACCCAGCCCGCCCGGCGGGATCGCCGAGACCATCGCGGTACGGTGGCCGAGCGATGCGAGCGCAGCGGCGACATTGGCTTCGGCGCCGCCGACATGCAGGTCGAGGCTTTGTGCCTGGGGCAACTGGACCCGCCCCTGGGTCGCGAGCCGCGTCAGCACTTCGCCAAAGCCGATCAGCCGCGCTGGTCCGCTGCTGGTTAGTCCGGTTGCCATCCAATCCTCCCCTATGGCTTTGTTGCATTGCACTAAGCGGATTGGATAATTGGTATCAAGATATCATTGACAGTCTCCGGACCTGTGGTACCTAGAATTGGTATAAAAAGAAGATTGGGGAGGATTCGAATGGCTTTGGGCACCATCCGTGCGCGCGTGCGCGCTCGCTCGGCGCTGCTGACCGGTGTGTCGATCGCCGCGGCGCTCGCCGCGGTTCCCGCCTGGGCGCAGGACAAGGCGCCGGCTTCGAGCGAAGCGGCCGCGCCGGAAGTGGCGCAGGAGACGCAGCCGGAAGACCAGATCATCGTCACCGCGATCCGCGAGACGATCCAGAGCTCGATCCAGTCCAAGCGCGATTCCGATGCGATCGTCGACTCGGTATCCTCCAAGGAAATCGGCGAGCTGCCCGGCCAGTCGGTCGGCGAAGTGATCGCGACGATCACCGGCGCCTCGATCGACCGCGCCAATTACGGTCCCACCGAAGTCTCGATCCGCGGCCTCGGCTCGGGTCTGAGCATGACCACGCTCAACAAGCGCGAGGCGACCAACGGCTCGGGCGACCGCGCGGTCAATTTCGGCCAGTTCCCCTCCGAGCTGTTCAACGCGATCAAGATCTACAAGACCCAGCAGGCCGATCTGATCGAAGGCGGCGTGGCGGGCCTGATCGAGCTCGAGACGCGCAAGCCGCTCGACTACAAGCGGCGCAACATCCAGGCCGAGATCAAGGGCAATCTCAACCCCTATCAGGACCGGATCGCGGGCCAGAGCCCCTATGGCTACCGCGCGACGATCAGCTATATCGACCAGTTCAACGCGGGCGACCTCGGCAAGATCGGCATCTCGCTGGGCTATCAGCGCAACGACGTGAACGACCCGGTCGAGCGCTTCTACACCAGCTCGACCTGGTTCACCTGCAACGCGACCACCAATCCGGTCTCGACCGGCAACTGCACCGAAGTGACGCGCCAGCAGGGCAATGCCGGCACGCCCTATTTCCACGCGTCCAACTCCTATCTCTATCGCCAGATGATAACCTCGGACCTGCGCAACGCGGTGTTCGGGGCGGTCCAGTGGCAGCCGAGCCCGACGATCGACGTCAATCTCGACCTGCAATATTCGCGGCGCCAGTACAGCGAGACGCGCAACGATTTCGGTACCGCCGAAGGGCGCTACAGCCTCAGCGACGTCGTGATCGGCGACAACCACCAGCTGCTGTCCGCCAAGGGCGTGGCGACGCTGCAGACGCTGTCGGGCCTGTTCCAGCGCGACGAGAAATATCTGGGCTTTGGCGGCAATGTCGAATGGAAGCCGAGCGACCGGCTGACCCTGACCGCGGACTTCGGCTATTCGCACACCAAGCGCGTCGACATCACGCGCACGGTGCGGCTGCGCACCGATCCGCTCGACATCTATGGCGTGCGGACCGCGATCAACAACCAGCGCATCCCCTATTCGGTGGACTTCACCAAGAGCTTCCTGCCGGTCTTCAGCTTCGATCCGCGCTTCGATCCGAACAACTATAATCTGTTCAGCGACGATACCCAGCTCACCCGCTCGCAGGACGGCCGCGATGACGAGATCTATTCGGGCCGGCTGGACGCCAGCTACAAGCTCGACGGCTTCATCGAGCGGATCGATATCGGCGGGCGCTGGGCCAGGCGGCAGTTCTTCGGCTACAGCAACGACGTGGTGACGCTGTCGGCGCCGCTGGACAAGGACCGCGAGGTCAACCTGGCCTGCCGCACCCCGTTCCCCGAGCGCAACTTCTTCGCGGATTCGCCGAACAAGCAGACGATCAGCTACGCGACCTTCGACGTGCTCTGCCAGTTCCGCGGTTATCTGGGCACCGAGGATCCCGGCCCCAGCGCCGACCTGCGTTCGGTCGACAATCCCGATGTTACCGAAGAGACGCTGGCCGGCTACGCGATGGCGACCTATTCGGGCAGCCTCGGCGGCATCCCGGTGCGCGGCAATTTCGGCGTGCGCGGCGTGCACACCCAGGTGACCGCGGTCGGCCTTCGCGCCCCGCTCAGGATCATTCCCCGGGCCGGCGGCAATATCTCGCTGGTGGCCGACACGACCGGCTTCACCGAAACCCGGATCACCTCGGGCACGATGCGCTGGCTGCCGAGCATCAACGCGATCTTCGACGTCGCGCCGAAGATGCGCATCCGCACCGGCATCTACCGCGCCATGTCGCGGCCCGCGCCGAGCGCGCTGGGTGCCGGCCGCCGCATCACGCTGGAGGAGGATGCGGGCCAGGGCTTCCCCACGGTGGACGAAGCGATCGGCACGATCGTCGCCTCGGGCAGCCCGCGGCTGAAGCCGGTGATGTCGTGGAATGCCGACCTGGCGTTCGAATATTATGCCAACAAGGACACGCTGTTCGCGGCGACCGGCTATTACAAGCGCTTCACCGGCGGCAAGGTGCCGATCTCGATCAACGAGACCTTCGTGATCGACGGGCAGGACTATCTGGTCCCGGTCAGCCAGACGACCAACAGCAACGACAAGACCGACCTGTACGGCGTCGAGTTCACTGCCTCGAACCGGTTCAGCTGGCTGCCGCATCCGCTCGACGGGCTGGGCGTGAAGCTGAGCTACAACTACGCCTGGTCGAACTACAAGACGCAGGACATCCGCTATGGCGATATCATCGACAGCGCGACCGGCGACCTGATCCCCGGGCTGATCCCGGCAGCGGGGCTGAGCGGCTATTCGAAGCACGTCTTCTCGGCCCAGGCCTTTTACGAGATCGGGCCGATCTCGCTGCAGGGCATCTATCGCTATCGCTCGCGCTATTATCAGGCGTTCACCAGCGACAATACCCAGCTGCGCTATGTCGAGGGCAACAACACCTTCGACGTCAACATGAGCTACAAGATCAACAAGCAGGCGGACATCCGCTTCCAGGCGCTGAACATCTTCAACGAGCCGCGCGTCGAGTATATGCCGGTCGTCGGCAGCACCCGGAACGTGGAATATTACGGCCCGCAATATTTCCTGAGCTTCCGCGTTCGTCTCCGTTAAGGCGGGGCGGAAGGAGGTTGCGGACCAATTGCCTATTCCAAAATTCCGCAGCCTGGGGCATTGCTGACCCTCAGACCAAGTTATCGAGGACCCCATGGCCGAACGCCGTCTCTTCCAGGATATCGCCGAACGCATCGCGGCGATGATCGCGGAGGGTACTTTCCCTCCCGGCTCGCGGCTGCCCGGCGAGCGGGAAATGGCGGAGCGGCTGGGGGTGAGCCGGGTGACGATCCGCGAGGCGGAGATCGCGCTCCAGGCCCAGGGGCTGGTGCGGATCAAGACCGGGTCGGGCGTCTATGTCTGTGACCGCAACGAGCCGAGTGTCGGCCAGCTGCCGGTGGTGAGCGCGTTCGAGCTGACCGAGGCACGCTCGCTGTTCGAGTCCGAGGCGGCAGCGCTCGCCGCGCCGGTGATCAGCGACGAGCAGCTCCAGGTGCTGGAATCGCTGGTCGCCGCGATGGACGAGGCCGAGGAGGGCAGCGCCGCCGCGACCGAGGCGGACCGGGCCTTCCACCTCGCCATTGCCGGCGCATCGGGCAACCAGGCGATCATGTTCGTGATCACCACCCTGTGGCGGATGCGCACCGAGATCCCCGAGATCTGCGCGCTTCACGCCTCGGTGTGCAGCAAGGACGAGGACAGCCGGCATGACGAGCATGCCGCGGTGCTCGAGGCGCTGAAGAACCGTGATTCGGCGGCGGCGCGCACCGCGATGCGCAAGCATTTCAGCCGGCTGCTCGAGGCGATGCTCAAGGCATCGGAAGAGCGCGAGATCATGGAGCTGCGCCGCAAGGCCGAGGCCAGCCGCAATCGCTTCCTGATCAGCGCCCAGCTGGGCTGAGCGGCCGAACCCTTCCCCCTACCGCGATTCCGACGCGCGCCTGGCACCTGCCGCGGCGCGCGTTTTCGCATGCTGGCTGATCGCACTGGTCCGTTTACTGGTATACGAACCAATATGCCAAATCTGGACTAACCATTCTATTGACTCCGGATTGAAGGTCTGGCCTTATCCCTGAGGACAAAAGCGGCACCCGCATGCACGGGCAAGCCGGACGCTGCCAGGGAGAGATGCCGGATGCGGATGCGAAGATAAGCGCACGCAACGAGGGGCCGTAGAATCGCGGCCGTCGCCGCGCGCCTGCCCCACCAGAAATCGCGAAACCCGGCTCCGCGCCGGACTTGGCCATGCGGCATGCGCCGCGATGGGGGGATGACCTATGACTAAAACGATCCGCGCGCGCAGCCTGCGCACCCGCCTGCTGCTTTCCGCCTGCTTCGTGGCGCTGCCGACGGTGGCGCATGCCCAGAACACGACGATCGCCGCCGGCACGACCAAGACCAGCAACACCAATCTGGACGCCGACGACACGCTGACCGTGGCGGCGGGCGGCACGATCCAGGTGGCGGGCAACCGTGCGGTGACGATCAACGGCGCCAGCACCGGCACCGGCATCGTCATCACCAACAACGGCACGATCGAAGGCACGCCGACCAGCACGACCAATGGCCGCGCGATCAGCGGCACCGGCGGCGCGGCCAGCGGCAACACGCCGGCACCCGTCTGGGAGCGGACGATCACGATCAACAATAGCGGCCTGATCCGCGGCGCGAACGACGCGATCCAGATCACCGCCACCGCCGCCGACAGCGGCGTGATCACGATCAACAATTCGGGCACGATCGTCAGCACCGGCGCGACCAACACGGCCGGGATCGGCCAGGCGTCGCAGGGGGTGGAAGTGACGATCCCGGGCGCCGTGCTCAACCTCACCAACCTTGCCGGCGGATCGATCAGCGGCAATCAGGGCGTGCTCACCTCCGCGAGCGCGACGATCGTCAACGCGGGCACGATCACCGGCACCGGTGCGGTGGTGCAGACGGGAACCGACACCAACGGCCAGCCGGTGTACAGCGCGACCCAGGGCGAGGGCGTGCGCGCGAACGGCACCCTGGTGCTCACCAACGAAGCCGGTGGCGTGATCAGCGGCGTCTACGGCGTGATCGGCGCCGGCAACAGCACCATCATCAACCGCGGCACGATGAGCGGCGGCGAGGGTGGGCTGACCACCTCGACCCTCACGCGCGAAGCGATCCGGATCAATCTGAGCGCGACCAGCACGCTGAACAGCGTCACCCTGGCGGCCGGCAGCGTCACCTCGGCGGGCACGGGCAGCAATGCCAGCGGCAATGCCGTGGCGATCGGCGGCTCGCCCGTCGCCGGCACGGTCAACACGCTGACCATCGAGACCGGCGCGGTGATCAACGGCAACATCTCGATCACCACCAACGCCAATTCCACCGACATCCTCAACCTGACCGGCACCGGATCGCAGGTGCTGGTGAACACCAGCGGCGTCGACACGCTCAACGTGCAGGGCGGTACCTGGGGCATCATCAACAGCCAGACGCTGCGGAACGGCGCGACGATCTCGGCCGGCGCGACGCTGCGCTATGACGACAGCGGCAGCTCGGGCGGCTCGATCGCCGGGACGATCGTCAACGACGGCACGCTGATCCAGAACCGCACCAGCACGGTGACCAACACCGGCACGATCAGCGGCAGCGGCGGCGTGCAGATCGTCAACACCGGCCAGCTCACCCTGTTCGGGCAGAACAGCTATTCCGGCGACACGGTGGTCAGCAACGGGCGGCTGCGCTCGGGCATGACCGACAACAGCTTCTCGGCCAATTCGGCGCTGATCGTCACCAATCTCGGCGTCATCGACATGACCGACACGACGACCACGCCGACGATCGTCGATGGCCAGACCGTCAATGTCAGCACCCCGGTCGCGCGCAACCAGACGGTCGCGAACATCTCGGGCAACGGCTCGATCCGGACCAGCAGCGGCAGTTCCGGCGGCGCGATCCTGACCACCGGAGCGGGCGGCGGCAACACCGAGTTCTCCGGCGTGATCAGCGGGCTCGGCGGGCTGACCAAGGTCGGCAGCGGCACGCTAACCCTGTCGGGCGCGAACACCGCCAGCGGCCAGCTCAGCGTGACCGGCGGCACCGTGGCGCTCACGCGGTGGAGCGGCGCGACCAGCGTCACCAATGGCGCGACGCTGACGGGCGCGGCGCGGATCTATGGCGTGCTGAGCGTCGACAACGGCACGCTCGCGCCGGGCAGCAATGGCGTGGGCAAGCTCAATGTCGACGGGCTGGTCCTCTCCGCAGGCTCGCTGCTCGCCTATGACCTTGCCGCGCCTGGGACCGGCGACCGGATCCAGGTGAATGGCGACCTGGTGCTCGACGGCACACTCAACATCAATGACGTGGGCGGGTTCGGCGAGGGCGTCTATCGCCTGATCGACTATAGCGGCGCGCTGACCGACAATGGGCTGGTAATCGGCGGGGTGCCGGCGGGCGCCAATGGCAGCCTGATGACGATCCAGACCTCGGTCGCGACGCAGGTGAACCTGATCTACGGCACGCCGGCGGCGACGACGATCCAGTTCTGGGATGGCACCGACAATTCGGGCGACGGCATCGCGCAGGGCGGCAGCGGCAGCTGGACCAACAGCTTCCCCAACTGGACCGACGCGGCGGCCACCACCAACAGCGGCTGGTCCGGCGCGTTCGGCGTGTTCGGCGGCGCGGCCGGCACGGTGACCGTGGACGATGCGATCCTGTTCACCGGCGCGCAGTTCATGACCGACGGCTATGAGATCGCGGCGGGCACCGGCACGCTGAGCGCCGACAGCCCGCTGACCAATATCCGCGTCGATCCCGGCGTGACCGCGACGATCAGCGCCGGCATCGGCGGCAGCGGCGGGCTGGTGAAGAATGACGCCGGCACGCTGATCCTTTCCGGCGCCAACAGCTATGGCGGGGCGACGAACGCGCTCGGCGGCACGCTGGTGGCGCTGAACGGCGGGGCGCTGCCGGCGACGAGCAATGTCTTCGTGGCTGCGGCCGGCACGCTGGATATCCGTGCGGACCAGAGCATCGGCGGGCTCAACGGCGCGGGCAGCGTGCTGCTCGGCGCGACCCTGACCACCGGCGGGCTGGGTGCCAATGACAGCTTCACCGGGGTGGCAAGCGGTGCCGGGGGGCTGACGAAGACCGGCGGCGGCACGCTGACTCTGAGCGGCGCCAATGCCTATCTCGGCGCGACCCAGGTGAATGTGGGTACGCTGCAGCTCGACGGCAGCGTCGCCGGAGCGGTGCAGGTGGCCAGCGGTGCAACGCTGAGCGGATCGGGCAGCGCGGGCGGCGTGGTGACGATCGCGGATGGCGGCCACCTCGCCGCCGGCGGTGCGGGCGCGGGGACGCTGACCACCGGCGGGCTGGTGCTGTCGGCGGCCTCGGTGCTCGACATGGGGCTCGGCGCGCCGAACGTGGCCGGGGTGAGCGACCGGATCCAGGTCAATGGCGACCTGACGCTCGACGGCACGCTCAACGTCACCGATCTCGGCGGCTTCGGTGTCGGCGTCTATCGCCTGATCGACTATACCGGTGCGCTCACCGACAACGGGCTGGCGATCGGCGCATTGCCGGCCGGCTCCAACGTGCCGCACATCAACCTGCAGACCTCGATCGGGAACCAGATCAACCTGGTCTATGACAATATCGTCCCCGAGATTCAGTTCTGGGATGGCACCGGCACGGCCGCGAACGGCGCGATCGGCGGCGGCTCGGGCAGCTGGAACAGCGCGCTCACCAACTGGACCGATGCGAACGGCACCGCGAACGACAGCTGGGGCGGGCGCTTCGCCGTATTCCAGGGCGCGGCCGGCACGGTCACGGTCGATGGCGCGATCAGCGTCAGCGGCATGCAGTTCATGACCAGCGGCTATGTGATCGCGGCAGGCACGGGCGCGCTGAGCCTGGCGGAGGCGCAGACCAATATCCGCGTCGATCCGGGCGTGACCGCGACGATCGGCGCAGCGATCGGCGGCAGCGGCGGGATCAACAAGCTCGATACCGGCACGCTGATCCTGAGCGGGGCCAACAGCTATGCCGGGGCGACCACGGTCGCGGGCGGTGTTCTCCGGGCGGGCGTTGGCGGCGCATTGCCGACGGGCACCAACGTGACGATCGCGAGCGGCGCGACGCTCGACCTTGCCGCCTCGCAGACGATCGCCAGCCTTGCCGGCACGGGCAGCGTGACGCTGTCGGGTGGCAGCCTGACCACCGGCGGCGGCAATAGCGACACGCGCTTTGCCGGCGCGATCAGCGGCAGCGGCGGGCTGACCAAGACGGGGAGCGGCGTGTTCACGCTGGCGGGGACCAGCAGCTATACCGGCGCGACCAGCGTCTCGGCCGGCACGCTGCGGCTGGATGGCGGCGCGATCACTGGTGGCGGCGCGCTCAGCGTGGCGAGCGGGGCGACGCTCGACGTCAATGGCGGCAGCGTGGTGGCGGGCACGCTGAGCGGAGCGGGACGTATCCTGCTCACCAGCGGGCTGCTCGGCACCGGATCGTTGAGCGTCGGGGGCAGCATCAACAGCAGCTTCACCGGCGTGATCAGCGGAGCCGGGGGCCTGGTGAAGACCGGCACCGGCACGCTGATGCTGGGCGCCGCCAACAGCTATGCGGGCGGCACCACCGTGACCGGCGGCACGCTGACCGCAGGCATCGCCAATGCCTTTGGCAGCGGCGCGCTGACCGTTACCGCGCCGGGTTCGGTCAATCTCGCCAATTTCGCGACGACGGTCGGCGGACTGGCCGGCGACGGCAATATCGCGCTGGGCAGCGCCGTGCTGACCGTGAACACCGCGAGCAGCTCGAGCTATTCGGGCGTGCTTTCGGGCACCGGGCGGCTGGTCAAGTCGGGCGCGGGCACGCTGATCCTGAACGGCGCCAACACCTATACCGGCTCGACCACGATCAACGAGGGGCTGCTGGTGGTGAATGGTTCGCTGGCCGGCACGCTGACGATCGGCGCGAGCGGGCGGCTGGGCGGATCGGGCAAGACCGGATCGCTGAGCGTCTCGGGCCTGGTGGCGCCGGGCAATTCGATCGGCACGCTCAACGTGGCCGGCAACCTCAGCTTCGCGGCGGGTTCGACCTATCAGGTCGAAGTCTCGCCGACCGGCATCTCCGACCAGATCATCGCGACCGGTACGGTGACGATCAACGGCGGTTCGGTCTCGGTGCTGACCGGCGGGGCGACCAACTTCCTGCCGCTGACCACCTATACGATCCTGTCCGGTTCGAGCGTTTCGGGGACGTTCGGCAATGTCGTTACCGACCTCGCCTTCCTGACGCCGTCGCTGGTCTATGGCGCGGCGAGCGTGCAGCTGCGGCTGCTGCGCAACGATGTGAGCCTGGGCGCGGTGGCGCAGACGCCGAACCAGATCGCGGTTGCCGCCGCGGTGGGTGCGCAAAGCTCGGGCGGGGTGTTCGACGCGGTGATCGGGCTCAACGCCACCGACGCGCGAAACGCCTTCGACCAGCTTTCGGGCGAAGTCTTCGCCGCCGGCATGACGGTGGCGGGGCGTGACGGGCATGATGCGGCGCGCGAGTTGATCGGCCGGATCGATGGGCCGCGCGGGCAGAAGAAGACCGCGTGGATCGCCGGCGACCTCGGCCAGCTCAAGGCCGGCGCGCGTGACGGGCTGGCGGGGATCGAGTCCGATCGCCAGGTGATCTCGGGCGGCATCGAAGTGACCGGCGATACGCTGCGCTACGGCTTCTCCTATCGTTATGCGAAGAACGAACTCAGCCTCGATGCGCGGGCGAGCGACGGCAAGCTGGTGAGCAATTCGGCCTTTGCCTATTTCGGCTATAGCTGGGGCGGGCTGCGCATCGCCGGCGGCGCGGGCTATTCGGCGCATACCCTGTCCACCGATCGGCGGATCGCATTTGGCGGGCTGACCAACCGGCTCACTTCGGACGGCGATGGCCATAGCTATACCAGCTTTGGCGAACTCGCCTGGATGGCGCCGATGGGCGGCGCGCGGGTCGGTCCCTATGTCGGTGCGAGCGTGACGTCGGCGAGCTTCGACCGGGTGCAGGAATGGGGCGGGGCCGCGGCGCTGGTCGCGGGCAAGGCGCGGACCACCACGACCCTGGCCAGCTACGGCGTGCGCGGCACCGCGACGGTCAACGGCGTGACGCTGCGCGGCGATCTCGGCGGGCGCTCCTATCTTGGCGACGCCGAAACGCGGCGGCTGTTCGGCTTCGTCGATACCGGAGGCGGCTTCGAGGCGAATGGCGCGCAGTTCGGCAAGACGACGGTGATGGGGCGGATCGATGCCTCCACCAATGTCGGCCGTTTCGTGCTCGGCATGGGCCTGCGCGGGGAAACCGGCGGCAACGGCTCGAGCGTGAGCGCGCGGGCTAGCGCCGGCTTCCGTTTCTGATCACGATGACGACCCTTAGGAGAGAAGAACCATGAAGATTTTGAAGATTGCCGTGACCATCGGCGCGCTGCTGATCTCGGGCCAGGCGCTGGCGCAGAAGGCCGGCCAGACCCGCGCCGAGGCACAGGCGGCATCGGCCAAGAAGTTCAAGAACCTCGACGCGGACGGCAATGGCAAGGCGAGCCCGGCCGAGCTGCTGGCGTTCATGACCAAGGCGGCCGAGAAGCGCGGCGAGACGATGGACCAGGCCAAGGTCGATCGCCGCTTCAAGCGGCTCGATACCAATGGCGACGGTGTCGTCACTGCCGACGAGCTGGCGGCCGAGGACCTTGCCAAGTTCGACAAGGCCGATGCCAACAAGAATGGCGTGATCGACGCGGACGAAGCCGCGCAGTGATGCCTTGGCGCCTTGCCCGCTGGTTATAGG
>JAEXLC010000183.1 GCA_023445495.1 Pseudomonadota bacterium
GCCCCGGCCTTCGCCGGGGAAAATACTGGTGCAAGGGAAGCGCGCTCCATTCGCCTCGCGCTCCGCAATCTTAGGCGCTGCGGGCAACGCACGCCGACAAACCAAGCCCCCAAACGCAAAAGGGGCCCGGCATTGCTGCCAGGCCCCGTGTCGCCGGACTGCTGCCGTGGACCCGGACGGATCTTCGGCATGGTTTCGGCGGCTCCTCGGCCCGCGCCGGCAAGGGCATGCGAGCTTCGGTCCGGTCGTCGAGGCTGGCCGTTCTCCACGCGTCCCAAAGGAAGCGCTGCGGTTACCAGCCTCGGCGGCCCGCTTCGTCTCTCCGGCCGGGACCGGAAATCGGAAGCAATGTTCGGATGCTCTTGCTCCGCTCGATCCGCTCCGTCCCTCCACTCCGCTTGCGCGGAATGTCCGGCTGGCCAAATCTCCTGGCGGTCCGTTCCTTCGTTCCCGGATCCGGCCGCTTGCGCGCCCATCTCCGCGAACCAGGGTTCCGCACCCTTTCCGTATCGCCCGTCCGCGTCGGGCCATGCTTGCGCACCGCCTTCCGCATCCGCTCCGAACCCATTTGCATGGACCCGTCACTCGCATTTCCATCGGCACTTGCGTGCCGCTTTCCATGCTCGCCTCAAGCCACACTTGCGTGCCGCTCTCGGCTTCCACGTCGCACCCTGCTTGCGCGGAGCACTTCGCTTCCCGGTCGATCCGGGCTCCGGCGTCCTCGGGATCTCGGCAGCGCCTGGGCGGCACTTCGATCCTGCGACTTTCCGGGGCTTCGCATCCCCGAACCGTTCCCGGATGCGGTTTCCCGAAGGCACCTGCACCGTTTCCGGCCCGTGTAAGCTTCTGATCTTGCTTTGGTTTCCCGCCGCCGGACTGTTCCGCTTACAGTTATGATGGTGTCATCGAACCCGAGTCGCGCAAAGCGCAAAACATGGCTGCAGACTTGTGCAAACTGTGGATAACGTGGAAAACTAGGTAATATTGTTGCGCGGAGACCAGGATGGAGGCGCCAATTCGAACCCGGCGAAATCGAAGCCCGGCACGACGATGCAGCTCACCAGCGCCCATCCATGCGGCGCGTCGGTCGCCTGCCAGCGACTCGCCGGGACCAGGCACTGGGGCGCATAGCCCTGGGTCGGATCGCCGCCAAGCCGGGTCGTCACCGGATTTGCGTCGGCGGCATCGGCGATGTGCAGGTCGAGCGGGCTGCCGGCATGCCATAGCCACCATTCCTCGGCATCCACCCGGTGCCAGTGCGAGCGCTGCCCCTGCTCGAGCAGGAAATGGATGGCGGTGCCGCGCGCCCGCCCGTCCGCTCCCGGCGCCGCCCGCCAGGTCTCGCGATACCACCCGCCCTCGGGATGCGGCATCAGGCCGAGCTTTTCGATGATCGCCTTGGCGGGATCCATTGCCTTCCTTTCCGATGAACGGCACGTAGTTTTGCGTTCATGAAACCTGATCTGGATCAGGAACGTTACGTTGCCGGTTTATCCATACGTGCAGCAGGAGTGAGACATGCGTAAACTGATTCTGGCGCTCGGCGCCCTTGCCGTGGCGGTGCCCACGGCCAGTGTCCTTCCCATCGCGGCCAATGCCGCCCCCGTCGCCAAGGCTGGCGCCGACGGCACCTATTCGCAGGACCGCCGCTACCGCAAGCGCTACGCCTATCGTGAGTGGCAGGGCCGTGACGGCCGTCGCTATTGCCGCAAGTCCGACGGCACCACCGGCCTGGTGGTCGGCGGCGTGGCGGGCGCGCTGGTCGGCCGCACGATCGACACCCGCGGCGACCGCACCGTCGGCACGCTGCTCGGCGCCGCCGCTGGCGCGGTGGCCGGCCGCGAGATCGAGCGGAGCGGTGATCGCAAGTGCCGCTAAGCGGGTTCTGACAAGGGTGCGGCCCGTCCGGCGAGGTGCCGGGCTGGCCGTTCCCGTTCCGGAACGAGCCCGTTAACCCCTATATGCTAGAGGGCAGGCCATGCTCCGCGTGCTCGTCCTCTCCACGCTCTTTCCCGATGCGTCCCGCCCCAATTTCGGCATCTTCGTCGAACGGCAGACGCTGTCGCTGGCCGAGCGCGCCGATGTCGAGGTCCGGGTCGTGGCGCCGCGCGGCCTTCCGCCCTTCCCGCTGTCCCGCCACGCCCGCTATGCCCGCATCGCCGCCCAGCCGGCCCGCGAGCAGTGGAAGGGGCTGACGGTCGACCGCCCCCGCTTCCTCAACTTGCCCGGCACCGGCGGCCGTTTCCATGCCCGTGCCCTCGCCGCCGCGCTGACGCCGCTGCTGCGGGAGATCCGCAAGGACTTCCCCTTCGACGTGATCTCGGCCGAGTTCTTCTTCCCCGACGGTCCCGCCGCCATCCTGCTCGGCAAGCATTTCGGCGTACCGGTGTCGATCAAGGCACGCGGCTCCGACATCCATGACTGGGGCCGCCGCCCCGGCATCGGCAGGCAGGTCATCGCCGCCGGCCAGGCCGCCGACGGCGTGCTCGCGGTCAGCGATGCGATGCGTGAGGACATGATCGCCATGGGCGTGCCGGCGGAGAAGATCGAGACGATCACCACCGGCGTCGACCTGACCCGCTTCACGCCCAGGGACCGCGCCGAAGCCAAGGCCGAACTGGGCGTCACCGGCCCGCTGATCCTGTCGGTCGGCGCGCTGATCCCGATCAAGGGGCATGACATCGTCATCGACGCCGTCGCCGCCCTGCCCGGCGTCACCCTGTGGATCGCCGGCGAAGGCGGCGACCGCACGCGGCTGGAGGCGCAGATCGCGCGGCTGGGCCTGGGCGAGCGGGTGAAGCTGCTCGGTTCGGTCCCGCCCGACCGCGTCGCCGCCGCGCTCGCCGCCGCCGATGTGATGGCGCTGGCCTCGGAGCGCGAGGGCCTGGCCAATGCCTGGCTCGAGGCGCTGGCGAGCGGCACGCCCATCGTCATCCCCGATGTCGGCGGCGCCCGCCAGGTCGTGACCAGCCCGGTCGCCGGCCGGATCGTCGCACGCACCCCCGCCGCCTTCGCCAGCGCGCTGGACGCCCTGGTCACCACGCCGCCGCACGCGGCGGACACCCGCGCCATCGCCGCGCCCTTCACCTGGGCCGCCAATAGCGCCCGCCTCCACGCCTTTCTCCGCCGCCTCACGGACCAGCGCGTCGCCTAGCGAGGGAACCGCTTCGCCATCCCCTCCGTTCGTGCCCGGAGCATGACGGAGAGTGAAGACGATGAACCCCTTTCGCACCTTGCCCGAGCCGACGGCCGATGCGCCGCCGCTCGTCTATTATATCCTGCCGCCCGAGCAGGATGCCGAGGACCCGATCGGCCCCGGCGATCTGGAGATCGAATTCGAGTTCGAGGCCGATTCGGACGACGATGAAGAATGAGCCATTTCCGCGTTGACTAGCCCGCGCCGCTCCCTGACATTCATGACAGTCAAGTTACCAGCGGCGGAGACCGAGTGATGGCGGGCAAGAAGGACAAGAAGGCCGGCGAGACCAAGCCGGAGAAGAAGGGCTTTCTCCCGAAGAGCATTGCCGGGATGAAACTGCCCAAGGAACTGCGCAAGCAACTCGACGCGCTCGCCAAGCACCCCGTGGTGAACGACCTGCTCGCCGCGGGCCTCGTCGCGCTCGCCGCCAAGCTCAAGCCGAGCGAGAAGGCCGAACCGGCCGCGGAAGCCACCCCGGCGCCCGCGCCCGAGCCGGTCGCGGCA
>JAEXLC010000216.1 GCA_023445495.1 Pseudomonadota bacterium
GCCCTAGATGACCGGCGCGGCGACCACGTTCCCGTCTCCCATGTGGAGTTTCAAGACCGGGACGGCCCGGCAGCTCTGTTGAAGGAGGCTGCCGTGATTTGGTTGATTCTGATTATTGCCGGTCTGCTCGAAGTCGTCTGGGCCTTCTTCATGAAGCAGTCCGAAGGCTTCACGAAGCTTGTCCCCTCGATCGTCACCCTCGTCACCATGGGTGCCAGCTTCGGCCTGCTCTCGCTGTCGATGCGCAGCCTGCCGCTCGGCACCGCCTATACGGTGTGGACCGGCATCGGCGCGGTCGGCGCCTTCGTGGTGGGGATCGTCGTGCTCGGCGAGCAGGCCAGCCTGATGCGGCTCGGCGCCGCCGCGCTGATCGTCTCGGGCCTGGTGCTGATGAAGCTGTCGTCGAGCTAGCGGCATTCGACGGTGAGGTGCGCCAGTTCGTGCACCGGCGCCAGCCGCGCGCGGACGGTATCGGCATCCGCGCCCACCACGCTGACGATCGCCGCCCGCGCCTCGGGGCCGACCCGCCATACATGCAGGTCGGTGATCCGCACGCCGCCCTCGGCAAGCAGTTCGCGCACTTCCTCGGCGACATGGTCGTCGGTCCGGTCGAGCAGCACCGACGCGGTGTCGCGCATCAGGGTCCACGACCAGCGCGCGATCACCACCGCGCCGACGATCCCCATCGCCGGGTCCATCCACGCCCAGCCGAGATAGCGCCCGGCCAGCAGCGCCGCGATCGCCAGCACCGAGGTCAGCGCATCGGCCAGCACATGGACATAGGCCGAGCGAAGGTTGTTGTCCTGGTGATGGCCATGACCGTGATGCCCGTGGTCATGGTGGTGATGATCGTGCCCGTGATGATGATGGTGATGCCCGCCCGACAGCAGCAGCGCGCTGACCAGGTTCACCGCCAGCCCCAGCACCGCGACGATCGTCGCCTCGCCGAACGCCACGGTGATCGGCTCGAACAGCCGCAGCACCGACTCCACCCCGATCCCCAGCGCGATCAGCCCGAGCACCATCGCCGAGGCGAAGCCGGCCAGGTCGCCGACCTTGCCGGTGCCGAAGCTGTAGGCGGCATTGCGCGCATGCTTCTTCGCATAGCTGTAAGCAATCGCGGCCACCGCCAGCGCTCCGGCATGCGTCGCCATGTGGAAGCCGTCCGCGAGCAGCGCCATCGATCCGGTCCAATAGCCCGCGACGATCTCGCCGACCATCATCACCGCGGTCAGCGCGACCACCCACAGGGTCCGCCGGGCATTGTCGTCATGCGCCGCGCCCAGGAACACATGCTCGTGCGCCAGCGCGTCGATCTCGGGAAGCGTAGCCATGTCCAATCCTATTTCGAATAACGGCGGATCACCGCCAGCAGCTCTTCCGCCCCCTGCGCCCGCTCGGCATCGCTGAGCCCGGGTGCCGCGACATGCGCCTCGAGATGATCGGCGATGATCTCGTCGAGCAGCCCGTTCACCGCGCCGCGCACGGCGGCCACGAGCTGCAGCACTTCGGCGCAGCCGGCCTCGCCCTGCAGCGCCCGCTCGACCGCGCCGACCTGCCCGCCGATGCGCCGCACCCGCGCGAGCAATGCGGAATTGTCATGGGAGAGATGTGCCATACCCATACCCCCTATAGGTATATGCACGACAGGTAAAGCCCCGCGCCGCTCAGCCTCCCGCTTCCAGCAGCGGATAGAGGATCGCCTTCTCCCGCGCGCTGCGCCGGCGCATCGCCGCGCGCATCGCGGTCGAGGCGGCCCGATAGCCTTCCCAATCCGCGACGATGCGATCGATCGTCCACCCGCCGACATGGCGGCTGCTGCTGGCAAGCATCTCGGCGCTGTTCTCGCGCAGCCGGTCGAGCTCGGCGACCAGATGGGGCGCGCCGCCCTCGCGCAACCGGGCACAGGCCTCGTCGACCAGCCGCCGACGCCGGCTGCTCGCCCGGCTCAGCCGCCAGCGGATCGCGGCCAGCGCGCTCGCATCGGGCAGGGGCGCATGCGTCGCGTCCTCCAGTTCCTGGATTCCGTCGAGCAATGCCGCATGTGCCGCGCGAAGCTCCGCCAGCATGCCATCCCCTCAAATGACCTGCCCGACCAACGCATCGCGATGCGCTGCGATCCGCTCAGGCCGCCACATCCAGCATGAGCAGGCCGAGCGCGGCGCTCGCCTGGATCAGCGCGATCAGCGCCAGGTAGAGCGAGAAGGGCTGCTTGCGCGTCTTGTGGCGGAACAGCCGGCGCGCCGCGAACGCACCGGGCGAACCGCCGAGCAGCGCCAGCCCGAGCAGGTGGCGTTCGGGAACGCGCCGCCCGCCAACGATCGCGCGCCTCTTGTCCTGCCAGAAGCGCAGCAGGGTCCAGAGATTGATGGCGACAAGCCAGAGAAGCGCAGCGGCAAGCATCGCCCGGCCTTATCCGCTCGTCCCCATCTGGCGCCATGCATGAGATAAACTTATGCTCCGGCGCGCATGGTCCGCCCCCACCTCCCCCTCAACGCCCTGCGCGCCTTCGAGGCGTCGGCCCGGCATTTGAGCTTCACCCGCGCCGCGATCGAGCTCTGCGTGACCCAGGCCGCGATCAGCCATCAGGTGAAGGGGCTGGAGGAGCGGCTTGGCGCCCAGCTCTTCCGCCGCCTGCCGCGCGGGCTGGCGCTCACCGACGAAGGCATGGCGCTGCTCCCGGCATTGGGCGACAGCTTCGATCGCATCGCCGAGCTGGTCGAAGGCATCACCAGCGGCACCGCCGCGCAACTGCTTTCGGTCGCCGCGGTCGGCACCTTCGCCACCGGCTGGCTGCTCCCGCGTCTGCCGGCCTTCCATGCCGCGCACCCCCGCATCGACCTGCGCCTGTTCACCAACAACAACCGCGTCGACCTCGCCGGCGAAGGGCTCGACTATGCGATCCGCTTCGGCGCCGGCGCCTGGCACGGCACCGAGGCGGTGCCGCTGATCGAGACGCCGCTCACCCCGCTCTGCACCCCCGCCCTCGCCGCAAAGCTGGCTACCCCCGCCGACCTGCTGACCCTGCCACTGCTGCGCTCCTACCGCGCCGACGAATGGCCGCGCTGGCTCGCCGAGGCCGGCATCGCCCCGCCGCCCCTGCGCGGACCGGTGTTCGACAGTTCGCTCGCCATGGCCGAGGCCGCGGTCCAGGGTGCCGGCGTCGCGCTCGCGCCGCCGGCGATGCTCTCCCGCCATATCGAGGAAGGCCGCCTCGTCCGCCCCTTCGCGCAGCAGGTCGTCACCGGCCGCTACTGGCTGACCTGGCTGCAATCGCGCACGCCGAGCCCGGCGATGGTGGCGTTCCGGGAATGGCTGGCGGCACAGGTAGCCCCGACTCGCTGAAAAGCTGCGCCGCGATCGCGCGGTAATAGCCGCATATCTCGTCGAGCTCGGCACCGGACAGGCTCAGCCGTTCCCCGATCGCGACCCGGGGCAGCACCGCGCCTTCCCGCATCGGCCAGCCGACCGTCATGCTCGCATCCCCGCGGCGGTCCCCGCGCCGCACCAGTCCTTCGCAATGGAACAGGCAGTCGCGGCTGCGCGCCAATGCGGTCAGCCGGGCATGGTCGTCATGCGGGGCGCCAGTCATCGCCCGCAGCGAAGCGAGCTTGTTGGCGGTTTCGCGCTCGCCCGCGGGCAGCGCAATGCCGCAGGCGCCGGCCAGTGCATCGATCAACAGGCTCAGGAAACGATCGAGTTCGCGCAGCCCGTTGCCAAGCACGCGGGCACGATACCGCCCCGTGATGGCAGGGCGCGCGCCCTCGCGGGACAGTCCCTGTGCCAGGAAATCGGCGCCGCGCTGCAGGGTTGCATGGGCTCGCGCCAGCTCGGCGCGGTCGCGTCCGGTCAACCGCGGCGCTTCAGCATGCAGCCGCCTTCCGCGCCGCTATCTCGGCCTCCACGGCAGCGAGCCCCTCGGCACTCTCCAACGCGAGATCGAGCGGACGCCCGCCCAGCCCGTCATCGAAGCCGTTCAGATAGGCGGTTGCGCCGTCACGCCCCAGAGCCTCGAACGCCAGCCGCGCAACCCGCCCCTGGCGCTCGGCCCGATCCGGAGCAAGGCGCACGCCGGTGAAGGTCTTGCGAAACGGGCGCGTCCTTACGGGACCGGACGAGGTCTCGCCGGCAGAGGTTGAAGCGTCGGATTCGGGGTCCATGGGCAGCTCCGCGTCATGTAAGCGGGAGCGCACAGGTCTCTCAGCCGCGGGCGCCTACGTGTCGGAACTGCTCGCGATGGCCCGGCCTAGCACGCCGTCCGGGCAAGCGATAGCGCGATGGCATCCGGCGCGATTGGGACGCTCACCCCATCGCCACCGCGTCCACCGCATCCTCGCGTTTTTCCGGCCGGATATAGATCGAGCTGAGCTTCGGCTCCTGCGCTTTCAGCCGGTGTTCGATCCGCTCGATCAGCGTCTCCGCCTCGCCCATCGGTAGCGCGTCGTCGAAATCCGCGCTGATCGCCACGAAGATCCGGTCTGGCGCGGTATGGATCGTGCGCACATGGTTCACATGGGTGATGCACGGCTCCGCCTCGAGCGCTGTGCGGATCCGCGCCACCATGTCGAGATTGGCGCGCTCGCCGATCAGCAGCCCCTTGGATTCACGCGCCAGCAGGCTCGCCACCCCGGCCAGGATCACGCCGATCACGATCGATGCCCAGCCATCGATCCGCGGATCGCCCCAGTGATGGCTCGCCCACACGCCGATGCCGGCGACGATCAGTCCCGCCAGCGCCGCCGAATCCTCGAACAGCACGATGAAGCCCGATGGGTCCTTCGATTCCTTGATCGCCTTCCACCAGCCGCATTCGCCCTTGCTCGCGGAGAATTCGCGCATCGCGATCCACCAGCTCGTGCCTTCGAGCGCGAAGGCGATGGCGAGGACGATGTAGTTGGGCAGCGGATCGCGCAGTTCCTCGGGCGCCTGGATATGCTTCCAGCCCTCATAGATCGATACGCCGGAACCCAGCCCGAAGATCAGGATCGCGACGACGAAGGCCCAGAAATAGAGCTCGCGGCCATAGCCGAAGGGATGGTCGCGGTCGGGCGGGCGCTTCGCCCGATATTGCCCGTAGAGCAGCAGGCCCTGATTGCCCGTGTCGACCAGGCTGTGCACCCCCTCGGTAAGCATCGAGGAGGAACCGGTAATCGCGGCCGCCACGAACTTGGCGACCGCGATTCCGAGATTGGCGGCCAGCGCCGCGTAGATGACGATGTTGGCGCGCCATCCCGACGCGGGCGAAGCCGCCATCAGCGCGGCTTAGCCGAGGCCGATCTTCGACAGGATGTTGCCGATCACGCCCTTGTCCTCGCCGGCCTTGGCCAGCTTGGCCTCGGCCTTCGGATCATATCCCGAGCTTTCGGGCAGATCGCGATGGCTGTGGCTGTGCACCGGCTGGGTCGATGCCGGCGGGTCCGACGCGTCCATCGACTCGTCGAGCCCGCGATCGAGCCGTGCCTCCTTGCTCTCCGGGTTACGGTAGAGCCGTTCGGCAATCGATTCATCGGTGCCTGCGTCCGCGGACTGGGCCGTGGTGCGCGGGGCTTCTTCGTCTGGGCCCGGTGCCACCGACATGCGGTCCAGCGCCGGGTCGATCGGGTTTGCTTCCATGACTTCACTCTCCTGAGCGTTGCCATGTTGTAACGAACGCAATTCGATTCGCGTTCCCGCGCCGGATGCCGTTGGGCGGAAAAGGAAAACGGCCCGAACCCTATGCCTCTCCCCTCCCTGAAAGGGAGGGGCCGGGGGTGGGTTGCGGCCCCGGCGCAGGCCGGGGG
>JAEXLC010000230.1 GCA_023445495.1 Pseudomonadota bacterium
GCGCAGCATCTCGGCCAGCGCGCCGTCGACACTGTGCCGGCCCTTGATCGGCCGCACCGTGATGCCGCCCAGCGCCGGCTCGCGCAGGCCGATGCTGCTGCCGGTCTGCTTGCCGAGCGTGAATACCGCGGCATCGAGCCGTCCGGCAGGCACGGAGACGCTATGCCGCTTCTCCTGCGCAAGCGCAGGCGAAGCCGCCAGCAAAGCGATCGGAAGGATCAGCTTAGTGCGGTGCACCGTCGATCGCGTCCAGCATCCATCCATTGCCCGCACGGGTCGCGCGGGTGCCGGTCAGCGCGGCGATGCGCTCGACCACGGCTCCCGGGCCGCCCTGGGTAGAGATCGTGCCCGTGAACGGAATGGCTTCCGTCCCCTTCCCCACCCGCACCTTGACGCCGAGGTTGCGGGAGAGATCGGCGGCGACGCGCTCGAGCGTCGCATTGCGATAGACGAGCTGCCCGCCGCGCCACGCGCCGACGTCGCTCACTATGGTACGAGTCACCTGGGGGCTGCCGCCGCCGGCGACGCTCAGCGCATCGCCCGGGTTCAGCCGCACCGCCTCGGCCTGGGGCTGGTAGATCACCGCGCCCTCGGCCACCGAGACGCGCAAGCCCGTCTCGTCGCGCACCACGTTGAACACGGTGCCCGCGTCCTGCAGCGTCACGCCGCCGGTCTTGACGATGAACGGGTTGGCGGCGTCGTGGCGCACCCTGAACAAGGCTTCGCCCCGCACGAGCTCGGCGTGGCGATTGTCGATCATCGCAACCTTGGTGTCGCCGTTGAGAGCCATGGTCGAGCCGTCCGCAAGCGCCACTTCGCGATGCTCGCCCGGAGCGGTGTAATATTCGAACTGCACCTTCGGGCCGCTCAGGCTCGACCAGCCGACCACCACCGCCAGCGCGGCGGCGACCGCGCCGCCCGAGATCAGGAACAGCCGCCGCGGCGCGCGCGGCGCTACCGGCTCGGCTTCGGGCACCACCACCGGCGCGGGCGCCAGCGCGAACAGCCCGGCCATCGCCTCGTCCACCTCGATCGCCTGGTTATAGGCCCGCAGGTGCGCGGGATCGCGCTCCAGCCAATCGGCGAAAGCGTCCCAATCGGCGAAAGCCGAGTCCTGCAGCCGGATCACCCACCCCCGGGCGTCCTCTGCAAGAAGTTCCGAAACCTGCCCGTTCATGCCCACCTCAAAGCGAGGACGGAGTCGATGCGGTCATTCCGCATCGAACTTGTCCTTCAGCTGGGCGAGGGCGCGGTACGCCTTCTGCAGATCCTTTTCCACCGAGCTCAAGCTTATCCCCAATTCCCGAGCGATCGCTGCCTGCCCGAGCCCCTCGAGCCGGTAGCGACGGAAAACCTGATCGACTCGCGGCCCAAGTGCAAGCAGCGTCGTCTCCGCCTCGCGCAGCCGTTCGCGCGCGATCAGCACGCGCTCGCCCTGCGGCGCATGGTCGCTGGCCGCCAGGTCCTGCCATTCATGCTGGCGGCGGCCGCGACTCAGGTTCGCGCGCTGGCGGTCGCGCAGCACATTCTCGGCGGCGCGGAACAGATAGGAGGTGGGATCGGAGACCGGGCGCGCCTCGGCGCCCGAGATCTTGTGCCACAGGTCCTGCAGCACATCCTCGGCATCGTCGCCCGCCCCGCGTGCGGCGAGGAAGCGCAGCAGCCGCGGCCGCTCGTCCTCGAGCACGCGCTGCAAGCCGCTGATCGACGAAGTGGCAGTCATGCCCGAAGCCAAAGCATTGCGCGCTTCTCTTGCCAAGCCTTGGCTGCGAGATGGCGCAATTGCGGCAGCGGAAAGGAGGCGCTCAGGCACCCGCCCGCCGCCGATAGACGATGCGGCTGCGGCTCCCCACCGGCACTTCCAGCGCCGGCGCATAGTCGCGCGCCAGCAGCGCGGTCATATACTCGAGCACTTCGGGGCTCAGGTCGCGGTCGGGCCGGGTGCTGGCGACGACGAATTCGGGCCGCGCCGCCATGATCCGCTTCACCTCGGCCAGCGGATCGGCGCCGATCGCGCCCGACTCGCGGGTCAGGCTCAGATGGCTCGGGAACGGCCAGCGCGTCGGCAGGCAGCTGCCGGTCAGCCGGTAAAGCGCCGGCTCGCCGTCGAACACATAGAGGCAGTCGCGCAGCTGCGGCCGGATATAGTCCGCCATCCGCTCGACCTGCGGCCCCCAGCCCCGGTCGCGGCGATTGTCGTTGACGATGTTGAGCGAGATCGCCGCGATCAGCGTCATCATCCCCACCCCCGCCGGGATCCGCCACCGCGTCCGCCCCGATGCGAGCACCAGCCCCGCCGCGCCGTCGCCGAACCATGCGGCGGCCAGCACGCAGAGCGGCGCGATCAGCGGCAGCGCGTAGTGATCGAAGAAGGTCCCGAACAGCAGCACCCCGCCGATCGCCGCGATCGCCCAGCCGTCGAGCAGCTTGCGCACGTCCTCGCCCACCGGCCGCGCCATCCCGCGCCCCAGCCATGCCGCAATCCCCAGCGGCGCCAGCAGCAGCGCCATCCAGCCCAGCCGCTTGAGCACGATGCCGGTGCCGTCCGAGCTGCGCTCGAGGATCGACAGGAAATTGGCCTGGACGAACGCATCGCCCTGCCCGATCGACGCATACCAGCCCCAGGCGGCGAGCGTCGGCAGCAGCGCGGCGGCGATCCAGCCCAGGCCCATCGCCACCAGCGCCCCGCGCCCGGCCCCGCGCTGCCCGGCGAACCACAGCAGCGCCAGCCCGAAGAACACGCCTTCGAACAAGGCGGTGTACTTCACCTGCATCGCCGCGCCGATCAGCAGCATCACGCCCAGCCCGCCGGCGAAGCCCGGCCAGCCGAAGCCCGGGCGGCGCACGATACCGGTCATCGCCCAGGCCGCGAGCGCGACGAACAGATTGTAGAAGACCGGCGACTGGCCGCCCTCGCCGCCGAAGATGCCGAGATAGAGGATATAGACCACGCCCGCCGCCGCCGCGCCGTGCGGCCCGGCCAGGTTGCGCGCGATCCGTGCGATGACGAAGGCGGTGGCCACCGCGAACAGCGTCGCCACCAGCTGGTATGCCAGCACGGCTTCCCCGCCGAGCAGGCGGATCGCCGCATAGATCAGGAACAGCCCGATCGGCTTGCGGTCCCAGATATCGACATAAGGCAGCGCCCCGTGGAGCATCCGGTCGCCGGTCAGCAGGTAGAATTCGTCATCGATCTGGACGACGGGGTTGCCGAACTGCGCCGCCCGCGCGGCGATCGCGACGATCAGCAGCAGCGCGGCCAAGAGCGCCGGGTTGCTCGCCCAGACCCGCGTCGCCGCCGCCACCCGCGCCGTCCAGGGTAGATGCCCGGGCTCGACCAGCCGGAGCGGCCGCTGGCGCGGCGCGTCGAGCAGGGTGCGGACTGGGAAGTGCTGCATACTCAACCTGAAAACTGGGTTCAGGCCGAGACGGAGCTATGGCGCCGATCCCGCAAGGCGAACACGACGAGCGGGCGCCAGAAGGCGATGGAATACAGCCCCTGCGAAAGCAGAGGTCAGGACGGATCGACATTCCAGTTCAGAAGCGGAGCAAAAGCCCGTCACCCCGGCCTTGTGCCGGGG
>JAEXLC010000276.1 GCA_023445495.1 Pseudomonadota bacterium
CAACCCTGGGCTCCTGCTTTCGCAGGAGCGCGGGCAAGCTGCTTTGGATCAACGACACGTACCCGGCGTCGGCTTGTGCGCCAGCGCGCGGCCGGCGGCCTTGCCGGTCATCGCCCCCTTGTCGACCGCGACCACGCCGTTGACCACCACCGTCTGCACGCCGGCGGCGAGCAGCGCGGGCTGCTCATAGGTGGCACGCGAGGCATAGGTCTTCGGATCGAACACCACGACATCGGCATAGGCGCCGCTGCGCAGATGCCCGCGGCCCGCGAGCCCGAACGTGTCGGCGGTCAGCGCCGAGCTGCGCTCGATGAACTGGCGCAGCGTGATGACATGGTCGGTCTTGACGTACTTGTTATACTTGCGGGCGAACGAACCATAGACGCGCGGATGGCCGCCCGAGGCGTCCGACCCGGTCATCACCCAGGGCTGCTGCATGAAGGCGGCGATATCGGCCTCGCTCTGGTTGAACGAGACGGTGCCGGGGTCGCCGATGCGGATCACCGCGATCGCGGCATCGACCGGCGCCAGGTTCATCTCCTTGGCCACCGCATCGAGATAGCGGTTCTTGTACTTGCCCTCGACGATCAGCAGCTTGTCCGCCCCGCCGCGCTTGCGCAGGTTCTCGACCATCCCGGCATGCATCTTCTCGGCGAGCGACGGATCGTCGAAGCGCTTGAGCAGCGCCGGGCGCCCGCCGTCCTGCGCCCAGAGCGGCACGAGCGAGGCGACCAGGCTCGTGCCCGATGCCGACCAGGGATATTGGTTGGCGGTGACCTTCTCGCCGCGGGCGCGGGCGGCGTTGATCGTTGCGATGATCTTCGGCGCCTCGCCCTGCACGTCGACGCCGAGCGCCTTGATATGGCTGATATGCGCGGGCAGCCCGCCCTCGCGGCCGATGCGGATCGCCTCGTCGATCGCCGCGACCAGGCCGACGGTGTAGCTGCTCTCGTCGCGGATATGGCTGTCATAGCTGCCGCCGCGCTTGCCGGCTTCCTTGGCGAGCTCGATCACTTCCTCGGTCTTGGCGAAGCTCTGCGGCGCGTAGAACAGCCCGGTGGAGAGACCGAGCGCGCCCTGGCACATCGCCGAGGCGACCAGCCCCTTCATCCTGGCCAGCTCCGCCGGCGTCGGCGCGCGATTGTCCTCGCCGACCACCTTCTCGCGGAT
This sequence comes from Pseudomonadota bacterium, assembly GCA_023445495.1. Taxonomy (GTDB): domain Bacteria; phylum Pseudomonadota; class Alphaproteobacteria; order Sphingomonadales; family Sphingomonadaceae; genus Sphingomonas. The sequence continues at coordinate 1,171 of JAEXLC010000276.1, forward strand.
CGCGCCGAAGCCGACCCAGGCGGCATAGTTGATGCCCACCGGCCTGGCCTTGGCGCTGCCGAGCACCCTGGCGACATCGGGGTCGCCGCCGCCGTCATTGCCGATGAACGCAGTGGTGACGCCCTGCATCAGGAAGGCCGGGACCAGCCGCCTGGCCTGATCGTCCGACGCAAGGTCGCCGCCCATATGCGTGTGCGGATCGATGAAGCCGGGCGCGACGATCATGCCCTTCGCGTCGATGATCCGTGCGGCCGTGACATTGGCGTGCTTGCTGACCGAGACGATCGCATCGCCCCGGATCGCCACGTCCCCGACGAACGGAGCATCCGAGCCGGTGTAGATCGTGCCGCCCCGGATCAGCAGGTCCACCTTCTGCGGCGGGAGCGGCGCGGCGGCGGCTCCCAGTGAGACAGCGGCAATCCCCAGCAGCAGCGCGACCTTCATGGCGTTCCCCAAAATCCCTTGATGGGCGTATACAGCGTGCCGTCCCGGTCCTCGACACCGCCCGGATGATCCTTGGCGAGCCAGAGGGGACCGTCAAGGTCGGCGAAATCGGACATGCGCGCGATGTGCAGCGCGGCCGCGATCGACAGCGACGAGCTGACCATGCAGCCGGTCATCAGCCCCAGCCCGCGTGCACGGGCGGCATGGGCAAGCCGCAGCCCCTCGGTGAGGCCGCCGGACTTGTCGAGCTTGACGTTGACCACCTCATAGCGGCGCGCGACCAGGTCCAGCTCCGCGCTGGTGTGGATGGATTCGTCGGCGGCGATCGGCACGCGGTGCTCGAAGGTTTCGAGGCAGGCATCGATTTCGGCGGCGACGGGCTGCTCGAGCAGGTCGACCCGCAGCTCCGCCAGCACCGGCTGCATCGCCTCGACCAGCCGCGCGTCCCAGCTCTCATTGGGATCGACGATCAGCCTGGAATCCGGCGCGGCGTTGCGGACCGCGCGGATCTGCGCATCGGGCAGGCGCCCGTCGACCTTCACCTTGAGCAAGGGCGCCGCGGCGGCCCGGCGCGCGGCGACGCCCATCATCATCGGCGTGTCGATCACGATGGTAAGCGCGCTGGCCAGCGGCCCCGGCTCGGGCGCGCCGATCAGCTCGGCGACGCTCCTTCCCGCCTCCCGCGCCTCAAGATCCCAGAACGCGCAGTCCACCGCATTGCGGGCGGCGCCGGCCGGCAGCAGCGCCAGCAATTCCTCGCGCCCCGCGCCGGCCTCGATCGCCGGGCGAATGCCCTCGATCGCCTCCAGCGCGCTTTCCACGCTCTCGCCATAGCGGGCATAGGGCACGCCCTCGCCCCGCCCTTCCAGCGCCCCCGAGCGGATCGTGACCGTGACCACATCGGCCTCGGTCTTCACCCCGCGCGAGATGCGGAAAGGTCTGGTCAGGAGGAAGCGGTCGTGACGGGCCGCGAGACTTCGGTGCATAGCAATTCGTCGATGATCGCCTCGACCCCGAAGGCGATCGGATCGGTGCAGGGAAGTCCAAGCTCGGCCTCGATCTGCCGGCACAAAGCCTCGGCCTCGGCCTTCTCCATCCGGGAGGTGTTGAGGCAGATTCCGACGGCGCGAACGTTCGGGCTGGTGAGGCGAGCGGTCTGGAGATTGGCCTCCAGGCATTCCTTCAGCCCCGGCAGCGCCCGGCCCGGAATGCCGCGCATATGGCCGCGGCTCGGATCGTGGCAGAGGATCAGCGCCTCGGGCTGGGCGCCGTGGAGCAGGCCGGTCGAGACGCCGGCGAAGCTCGGGTGGAACAGCGAGCCCTGGCCCTCGATCACGTCCCAGCCGCCATCGGTGCGCTCGGGCGCGAGCGCCTCGATCCCGCCCGAGATGAAATCGGCGACGACCGCGTCGATCGGCACGCCCGATCCGGCAATCAGGATGCCGGTCTGGCCCGTCGCGCGGAAATCGGCCTTCTCGCCCCGCGCCTTGAGCGCATCGGCGATGGCGATCGTGGTGTACATCTTGCCGACCGAGCAATCGGTGCCGACGGTGAGGATGCGGCGGCCGGCGCGCGGATAGCCGTTACCCACCTTCATGTCCGCCGGCGGATCGCGCACGTCGAACAGCTGGAGGTTCTTCTCCCGGGCCAGCGCCGCCAGCTCGGGCACGTCGCGCAGCCGCTGGTGGAGGCCGGCGGCGATGTTCATGCCTGCGTTGAGCGCGGCCATCGCATCGCGGACCAGGTCGCCGCCCATTACGCCGCCCGAATTGGCGATGCCGAGCACGAGCGTCTTCGCGCCCGCCGCAGCGCCTTCCTCGATGGTCATGCGCGGCAGGCCGAGCGTGAGGGTGGAATCGTCGTGGCGGAACTCGCCCACGCAATCCTGCCGCCGGAATTCGGCGAGGCCGCGCGAGGTCTTGATGCCCACGAAATCGGTGCTGTGACCGAGGTAAAGGAGGTAAGGTGCCGGTATCATTGGGTGATAACGCTATCGCTCCGCATCCGGCACCGCACATAGCGAGTCGGCGCCTCGGCATAGCCAGCCGTTATGGCAGCCTAAGGGCTTGCCCTTAGGCGTCGATCACCTTGGCCAGCGTCTTGAGGAAATCGGTGGCCAGCGCCGTCGGCGGGCGGTTGAGCAGGAACATCGCATGGACGTCGAAGGTGAGCTGCGGCTTGAGCGGCCGCATCGACAGGCCGGGGACCAGCGAGGCCTGCGCCGTGAAGCTGTCGACCACCGTCATGCCGACGCCCTGCGCGACCAGCGCGGTGGCGATATAGAAGGTCCGCGCCGAGATCACTTCGTCGAGATCGAGCTCGAGCCGAGCGCATTCCTGGCTGAACAGCTGGCCGATCGGACCGCTGTTCGCGAGGCTGATGAACGGCCGCCCCCGCAGCCGCTCCAGCTCGATGCGCGGCGGCGCGTCGGGCATGTCCTCCTCGCGGTAGAGCACCACCAGCTCGCCCTCGCCCAGCCAGCGATGGCCGATCGGCGCGGCGTGCGGAACCTCATAGGCGATCGCGACATCGGTCTCGCGCTCGTAGAGCTTGCGCAGCAGATCGTCGTGATGGACGGTCTGCAGGTCGAAGCGCACGCCCTCATGCCCGCGCATGAAGCGCGCCACCGCGGTCGGCAGCGCATTGAGCGCCAGCGAAGGCAGCGCCGAGACCTTGAGCATGCCGCCGGCGCCACGCTTCAGGTTCCGCCCGGCCTCGCGCAGCGCATAGACGCGGTCCTGGATCTCCGAGACTTCGGTGAACAGCGTGTGCGCGTCCTCGGTGGGGACGAGCCGGCCGTTGGTACGATGGAACAGCTGGAAGCCGAGCAGGCTCTCGGCATGGCGCAGCATCTTCGACACCGAAGGCTGCGAAACGTTGAGCGCACGCGCCGCGCCGCTCACCGAGCCGTTGACATATACCGCGTGAAAGATCTCGATGTGGCGCAAGTTCATTGCGCGCAAACTAGTGTGGTTTGGGAAAAGGGAAAGGCCCGTTTCGGAGCAGGTGCCTCGCGAGACCAACCGTCACCCTGAACTTGTTTCAGGGGCCAACTCTCCACCCAGGATATCGCCTGAGGCGCGTTGGATGCTGAACCTCGGATCAATTCCGGGGTCAGCATGACGGGCTATGTATATTATCCCCCCGGCGTGAACTCCGCGACCAGATCGTAGCGGTCGCCCGGGAAGGTCTGGCGGACGAAGGTCACCGCCCTGCCGGTGCGCCAGGTCCAGCGCTCGACCTGCAGGCAGGCGGCATGCGTGTCGAGCTTGAGCCGTTTCGCCAGCGCCCCTCCCGCCGAGACGGCGCGAATGCGGTGGCGGGCGTCGGTCCAGGGAACATGGTGGAGCAGCCACGACCCCGGCGCCTCGGTCTCGAAGGTGTCGGCACGCGGGACCGGCACCGTGTCGAGCGCGATCAGCCGGCGTTCGAGCGCGAAGGGCTGGCCGCCGGCGAAATGCACGCCCTCGATCAGCAGCGCCGGCGCCGGGATGCCCGAGACTTCGATGTCCGGATCGCGATTGACCACGCGGCAGGTGTCGAGCTCCCAGCCATAGGCCTCGCCGCGCGCTTCGATCAGCTGGGCGAGGTCGGGTACTTCCAGCACCGCGGCATGCACCTTGGGCTGCGCGACGAACGAGCCGACCTTGCGGCGACGCTCGATCAGCCCGGCATGGGCGAGCCGCTCCAGCGCCTTGCTGACCGTAGCGCGGGCACAGCCATAGTGCGCGACCAGCTCATGCTCGAACGGGATGCGATCGCCGGGGCGCAGCGCCCCCGAGCGGATGCGATCCTCGATGTCCGAGCGGATGCGTTCCTGCAAAGTCACCCGAGCAAACGCTCCAGGGTTTTGTGATAATGATTAGCAATAACACCCGCCGCGCGGTGCTTGCCGCGAACGACTTGCAACTGGCCGGCGCGCCAGACGCAGTCGATCGCGCCGGCGCGGCCGGCGAAGATCCAGCGATCGAGGAAGGTGTCGGCGGTCGCGCCGGCGAAGCTCGGATGGTCCATGTTCAGGCTAAGGATATCGGCCGGCGCGCCGGGCGCAATCCCGGTTGCGACGCCAAGCGCCTGCCCCGCGCCGGCCAGCGCGGCGTTGAACAGCGTTTCCCCGACCGAAGCCCCTTCCGGCGACAGGATCGCGCGGCGGCGGAGCGACAGGCGCTGCGAATATTCGATCGAACGGAGCTCATGGGCTGCGTCGATCTGGATGTTGGAATCGGTACCGGTGGCGATCCGCCCGCCGGCCGCCAGATAGCGCTCGGCCGGGAAGATGCCGTCGCCGAGATTGGCCTCGGTGACGGGGCAAAGGCCGGCGACCGCGCCGGAGCGCGCGAGGCGATCGGTCTCCGACTCATTGAGATGGGTGGCGTGGATCAGCGTCCAGCGCGGATCGACCCCGGCATTGTGGAGCAGCCATTCGACCGGGCGCGCGCCGCTCCATTGCTCGCAGGCCTGGACTTCCTTGACCTGCTCGGCGGCGTGGATGTGGATCGGGCCGTCGGTCATCGCGGTGACGGCGGCCAGTTCCTCGGGCGTCACCGCGCGCAGCGAATGCGGCGCGACGCCGAGCACGGCGTCGGCCGGCAGCCTAGCCCGGCTCGCCTCGACCAGCCTGGCGAAGCTGTCGACATCGGAGAGGAAACGGCGCTGGCCGGGCTTGGGCAGCCGCCCGCCGAAATCGCTGTGCGCGTAGAAGACCGGGAGCAGGGTCAGGCCGATGCCGGTCTGCTCGGCGGCGTTAACGATTGCGCCGGCGGTCTCGGCCGGATCGGCATAGCGGCCGCCGTCGACGTCATTGTGGAGATAGTGGAACTCGCCGACGCGGGTGTAGCCGGTCTCCAGCATCTCGACATAGGCCTGGGCGGTGATCGCGGCGATATCGTCGGGCGTGAGCCGGTCGAGGAACCGGTACATGATCTCGCGCCAGCTCCAGAAATCGTCATCCGGCCGGCCACGGCGCTCGCTGAGCCCCGCCATGCCGCGCTGGAAACCGTGGCTGTGGACATTGCCCAGGCCCGGAAGCCCTACACGGTGGCGCTCGGCGTCGGGCTCGGGATCGCTGTCGGGAAGGACTTCGGCGATCCGGCCGCCCGCCATGCGCAGCGTGACCCGCTCGGCCCAGCCGGTGGGGAGCAACGCGGTTTCGAACCAGAGATTCATGCACACCCATCCTCGTCGTCCCGCCACCATTTCCGTCATCCCGGCGAAAGCCGGGATCTCAGGCGATGGCTCTCCGATA
>JAEXLC010000277.1 GCA_023445495.1 Pseudomonadota bacterium
GCCGGGGTCCCGCTGCCTTGCCCCGCAGAAGAAGAAGCGGGATCCCGGCTCAAGGCCGGGATGACGGTATTGGCCACGGGATGACGGATTAAACCTACCGCCCCAGCGCCAGGTACAGATTGTACAGGCTGGTCAGCGTCAGCACGATGCCGACCATCAGCATCAGCGTCTTGGGCTCCACCCGCTTGGCGAGCAGCGCGCCGAAGGGGGCCGCGATCACGCCGCCGATCAGCAGCCCGACCGTCGCCAGGGTGAAGGCACCCCAGCCGAGCTGGGTGATGAAGGTTGCCGAGATCGTCGTGGTGACGAAGAATTCGGCGGTGTTGACCGTGCCGATCGTGGTGCGCGGGGAAGCGCCCTGGACGAGCAGGTTGCTGGTCACCACCGGCCCCCAGCCGCCGCCGCCTGCCGCGTCGAGGAAGCCGCCGGCCAGGCCAAGCGGCTCGACGATCTTGGGCGACTTCTCCTTGGGCGGATAGTGCCGGCTGCGCCACAGCAGGTAGAAGCCGATGCCGGTCAGATAGGCGAGGATGAACGGCTTGGCGGTGCCGGCATCGATGTTCGACAGCACATAGGCGCCCAGCCCCCCGCCGATCACCCCGGGCACGGCGATGCGCAGGAACAGCTTCCAGTTCACATTCTTGTGCACCGCATGGCTGATGCCCGAGACTGCGGTGGTGAAGGTCTCCACCGTGTGCACGCCGGCGGAGGCTGCCGCGGGCGGCACCCCCAGGCTCAGCAACAGGGTGTTGGAGATCACGCCAAACGCCATGCCCAGCGCGCCGTCCACCATCTGGGCGGCAAATCCCACCGCGATGAACGGCAGCAGGAGGCTCAGGTCGATTCCAAAGATCATTCGCACCTTGAAAGGTTGGGCCGGGATGGAATGGATGACGGCCCCGGAACGTTCCAACAAGATACATCGGCTTTAGTGCGGCCAAGCGCAGAATGGGCCATTCTGGAATTCTGCGGGTTTAGCTATTATGTGGACACCCGATAAAAGGGGACCGGCCATGTTTCAGCGCCTGTTGGCGTATCTGGATTCGATCAAGGCGCGCGATCCCGCGCCGCGATCGCGCGCGGAAATCCTGCTCTATCCGGGCGTCTGGGCGCTCGGCTATCACCGCATCGCGCACGCATTGTTCCGCAATCGCCTCTATTTCCTCGCCCGCGTGGTCAATCACTGGTCGCGCTTCGTGACCGCGATCGACATCCATCCGGGCGCGAAGATCGGGCGCAACTTCTTCATCGACCACGGCTTCGTCGTGATCGGCGAGACGGCGGAGATCGGCGACGACGTCACCATCTATCAGTGCGTGACGCTCGGCGGCACCAGCCCGGACAATGGCGTGGCCGGCAAGCGCCACCCGACCTTGCTCGACGGCGCCATCCTCGGCTCGGGCGCGCAGGTGCTCGGCCCGATCACCGTGGGCGAGCGCGCCCGGATCGGCGCCAACGCCGTGGTCACCAAGGACGTCGCGCCCGGCGCGGTGATGGTCGGCATCCCGGCCAAGCCGACTTTGGTCGAGGCGGAGAAGTGGCAGAAGGGCTTCGTGCCCTATGGCACGCCGTGCAGCGAGCTGTTCGATCCGCAGACCCAGAAGCTGGAGATCATGCGCTGCGAGCTGGAGGCGATGCGCAAGCGGCTCGACGCCGTTCTCGCCGAGCGCCGGACCGAAGGGGAGCAGCGCGACAGCGCGTAAATGGGCACCGTAACTCCGCTCCCCCTCGGACGTCCTGGCCAGGTCGGCTTCGAGCGCCCCGAGCTGACCCGCATCCTCGATCTCTATGGCCGCATGGTCGCCGCCGGCCATTGGCGCGACTATGCGATGAACTTCGACAAGGACGCCGCGATCTTCGCTGCCTTCCGCCGCGCCGCCGAGCGCCCGGAATACCGGATCGAGAAGCGTCCGAGCCTGCGCAACCGCCAGGGCATGTGGGTGTTGGTGGGCGAAAGCGGCCTGATCCTCAAGCGCGGCCACGAGCTGGGCCCGGTGCTGGCCCCGGTTGAGCGCCGGCTGATGAAGCTGGTGGAGGAATAGGGGCTTCCGTCATGCTGAACTTGTTTCAGCATCCAACGCTCCACCGGCGATATCGCGCGAGGCGCGTTGGACCCTGAAACAAGTTCAGGGTGACGAGGGATGTGGCTCGGAGCGCCCTGGACGCCGCTACCCCCCAAACCCCACCGGCACCGGGCTCATCCCGCCGGTCTCGCGGATCACCACCAAAGTCTCGAAGGTCCGCACCCGCTCGTCGGCCGAGAACAGCCGGCGGACCAGGTCGTCATAGCTTTCCATGTCGCGCGCGATGATCCGCACCGCGAAATCATGGTCGCCGGTGACGTTCCACGCTTCCATCACCTCGGGCTCGCGGCGGAAGATCTCGAACATCTCGCTCACCGTGTCGGCGGTCTCGCGCTCCAGCGTCACCAGCACGATCATCGACAGCGGCCAGCCCAGCGTCCTGGGGCGCACCACCGCGATCTCGCGCTCGATCACCCCGGTCTCGCGCAGCCGGCGGATGCGCCGGTAGCAGGCGGGGGCGGACAGCCCGACCTTCTCGGCCAGCGCCGCCACCGGCTGCTGCACATCGACCTGCAGCAGCTCGAGGAGCTTGCGGTCGAACGAATCGAGCGGTTCAATATTCGTCATTTCTCGAACCTAACCCGATAAAATTTATCGCATAAGCGCCAAAATAAACCACCCTTATCGCGGCAAATCCCTATCCTCGGGCCAGTACCCCCGCATATCCGAGTGTCCTGATGTCCGCTTTCGCTGCCCCGCGGCCCGCTTCGCCGCGCATCGATCTTGTCGCGCTGTCCGCCCTGTTCGTGTCGCTGCTGTCGGTGACGATGGGCGCCACCTTCGCCAAGAAGCTGTTCCCGCTGGTCGGCCCCGAAGGCGCCACCGCGCTGCGCCTGATCGTCGCGGCGGTGATCCTCTCGGCGATCTTCCGGCCCTGGCGGATCCGGCTCGATGCCGGCTGGCGCTCGCTGCTCGGCTATGGGCTGGTGCTCGGGGTGATGAACCTCAGCTTCTACAAGGCGCTGTCCTACATCCCGCTCGGCATCGCGATCGCGGTCGAGTTCACCGGCCCGCTCGCGGTGGCGGTGCTCACCTCGCGCCGCAAGGTCGACTTTCTGTGGATCGGTCTCGCCGTATTCGGCCTCGCGCTGCTGCTGCCGATCTGGAAGGGCGCCGCGCATCTCGACTGGCGCGGCGTCGCCCTCGCGCTGGTCGCCGGTGCCTGCTGGGCGGCGTACATCCTCACCGGTCGCCATGCCGGCGCCGCGCACGGACCCGCGGCCGCGGCCGGGGGCATGCTGATCGCCGCCTGCCTCGCCGCGCCTGTCGGCATCCTCCATGCCGGCCCCGCGCTGCTCCGCCCGGAAGTGCTGATGCTCGGCCTGCTCGTCGGCATCGTCTCCAGCGCGATCCCCTATGCGCTCGAGATGATCGCGCTGCCCCGGCTCCCGGCCAACACCTTCGGCACCCTGCTCAGCGCCGAGCCCGCGGTCGGCGCGCTGATGGGGCTGATGCTGCTCGGCGAAGTGCTCAGCGGCGTGCAGTGGCTGGCGGTCTGCCTGATCGTCCTCTCCTCGGTCGGCGCCGCGATGAGCGCGCGGCCGGGCACGGCGATCGAGCAGCCCTAGAGCATTTTCTAGTCAGATGGAATCATCTGACGACTCGGAAAATGCGGAAAACCAAAAGCTTAGAGCGGTCGAGCCGACGAAGTCGGATCGAAATCCGCTCTGACGAAAAACCCCTCCCGCGCCGGGGGCACGGGAGGGGAGTGGTGTCGGAAGCAGGGCTGGGGACCGCGCTTCCTCCCAAGCAGGTTTGTCTCAGGGCGTCGCCGGCTGCGGCGGTGCCGGCGGACGGATCGGGGTGTAGTGCGCCGATGCGATCTTCCAGGTGCCGCCCGCGCGCACCGCCAGGAAGCTCGCCCGCATCGATACCGTGCGCGGCGGCTGGGCCGGCGCCCCGGGCAGGTCGAACGACAGCCGCACGATGATCGAGGCCGCATCGCGATATTCGCGCACCAGCGGATCGCTCAGCCTGGTCACCGGCACCGGCCGCTTCTTGTCGGCGGCGTAGAAGCCCAGGAATTCGTCATGCGTGTCGACATCGCCCAGCGGCGAGACCTCGGCATAATCCTGGGTCACCAGGTCGGCGATCTTCTCCTGGTCATAGGCGCGCTCGGCCTCGACGAACTTGCCGACCAGCTCGACCAGCGGGGCATCCGTCTGCGCGGCGGGGGTGGTCAGCAACAGGGCCAGCGTAAGATACGACATCATGCAGCATCCTGATCGAAGGGATTGGCCCGGGGCGCGAACCCCGGGCCTCCAGGGAACTCAGGCAGTCACCAGCTGGGTCGGCGGCAGCCGCTCCTCCAGCCCGCCGAGCAGGCCGACGACGATGCGACGCACCGGCTGCCAGAAGGCCGAGAGCAGCAGCAGCGCCGAACCGATCACGAGTGCAGTCAGGGCAGCCGCCAGCTCGACCGCGCCGGTCGCCTGGAACAGCGCGTACATCGCCCAGAGGACGTAGACGAGGCTGGAGACGAGCAACGCGCGACGGTCCACCGCCAGCGCGACGAAGGCGAAGGCGATGTAGAGCGCGATCACCACGGCGGCGACCGGGCCGGTAACCTCGCCGTCGAACACGCCGAGCATGTGGAACACCGGGTGCGCGATCAGCGGCGCCGCGGCGAGATGCAGCCAGAACGCGACGTCCGAGCGGCGGGTGCGGCGCTCGCGATCGGTCATGTCCCAGCGCATCGCGAAGAAGAACATCGCGACGCCGGCGACGAGCAGCATCTCGTTCACCCAGTCCCTCGCATTGGGCACCAGCGCGAGCACGATCGCCACGCCCATGCCGACGATCACCAGCCCGCCGGCGGCGACCGTGATCGGCACCATGAAGCGCTTCCAGTGGATCCAGGTGGCGAGCGCGGTCAGCAGGCCGACGCCGGCGGCAACGCCCGCGCCCATCTGCTGGCGCTGCAGGTCGGTGGCGAGGTGCAACTGCTCCTCGATCCAGGGGAGGTTGGCGGCGAAGATGCCCGACAGCGCCGCGCCGACGCCGCCGACAAAGCCGAACAGCAGCAGGATCGACGGCAGCGCCATCCGGCGCTTGGCGGTGAAATATTCGGCGAGCATCCAGCTCGACGCGGCCACGGCGAGCCCACCGCCGATCATGTTGCCGCCGACGATCCGCGGCTCCGGCCCCGGGCCGATCAGCAACTCGCCGAAATAGGCGCCGATGCGCGCCGCGGCGACCAGGATCAGCGCGGCGGCGATCGCCACGAAGATGTCGTTGAACCCGGTGAGCAGCTTGAAATGCTCTTCGTCCACCGCGGGCGCCGAGCGCCGCTCGGCGACATAGTTGCGCAGCGCATTGGCGGCGGCGGGCGAAAGCGCCCCCGCTTCCACGGCACTGGCCAGATCGCTTTCGCTGTACATGGCAGTCTCCTCCTGTGGGGGAGGGTGTACCCTATGTGTGTTAGTGAATCAATACAGTAAGGCGGGTGCTTATTCCCCTCCCTGAAAGGGAGGGGCTAGGGGTGGGTTAGAGAAGGTCGGGCTCGATGCCCGGCCTTCTCTGTTCAAGGCTATCGTCTCGGAGGGCTCCCCCGGCCTTCGTCGGGGTCGCAACCCACCCCCGACCCCTCCCTTTCAGGGAGGGGAGTTGAAGGCTCACCCCTTCTGCAATTTCCCCAAGATCAGCATCGTCTGCTCGGACCCCGAGCCCGGCACGATCTCCCCCGTCCGGTCGGTGATCTGCGCCCATTGCGCCTGCACCGCCTCGGGGGTCAGCGCCTCGAGCTTCGCGCCCTGGGTCAGCGTCACATAGGCGGCCTGGACCACCCCGCCGCCGGCGCCGACGATCTGGTTGGTCGGCGCGTCCTCGCTCACCAGGAACAAGGCGGCCGGCGCGACATTCTCGGGGGCGAACGCCTTGAACGCTTCCTCGGGGAACAGGTCCTCGGTCATCCGCGTGCCCGCCACCGGGGCGATGGTGTTGACCTTGATCCCGTATTTGGCGCCCTCCAGGTAGAGCGTCTTGGTCAGCCCGGCGAGGCCGAGCTTGGCCGCGCCGTAATTCGCCTGGCCGAAATTGCCGAACAGCCCGGTCGAGCTCGCGGTCATCAGGATGCGGCCGTAATTGGCCTCGCGCATCGTCTCCCACACCGCCTTGGTGCAGTTGGCCGAGCCGATCAGATGGACGTCGACGACGAACTTGAAGTCCTCCGGCTCCATCTTGGCGAAGCTCTTGTCGCGCAGCACGCCGGCATTGTTGATCAGGATGTCGATCCGGCCCCATTTCGCCTTGACCGCCTCGACCATCGCGACCATGTGCGCATAATCGGTGACGCTGCCGCCGTTCGACATCGCCTCGCCGCCCAGCGCCTCGATCTCCTCGACCACCTTCAGTGCCGCGTCCGAATGGCCGGTGCCGTCACGCGATCCGCCCAGGTCGTTGACGACCACCTTCGCGCCGCGCTTCGCCAGCTCGAGCGCATAGGCCCGGCCGAGGCCGCCGCCCGCACCGGTGACGATGGCAACGCGGTCCTTGAAGTCGATGGTCATGCAGGTCTCTCCTTTTGGGAGAGCTTAGGCAGGGCGGGGAGGGGGAGACAAGCCGCAACAACGGTTAGCGGGGAGGGGCCGCGATCCAAACCCTCCGTCACCCTGAACTTGTTTCAGGGTCCAACGCTCCACCAGCGATATCCCTCGCGGCGCCTTGGATGCTGAAACAAGTTCAGCATGACGACTTTCCGCAGGGGCAAACCGGCAGGGGCACCAGGCTCCTGCCGGTTCGAGAAAGATCACCGCGACTGGCGGCAGTGATCCTTGATGGTCTTCGAGCAGCGCGGATAGCTCTTCGGGTCGGAAGGCGCCGGTGCCGCGGCGGTGGCCGCATCGGCTGCCGGGGGAGGCGGCGGCGGGGGCGGCGGCGGTGCGGGCG
>JAEXLC010000291.1 GCA_023445495.1 Pseudomonadota bacterium
AACCTCCCCACGCGATGGGGGCGGGGCCGCGCCACCGGCGCGGGGAGCGCTTGGTGGATAGGCGCACGCCGCTGCGCGGCGCCCCTCCACCATTTGCTGCGCAAATGGTCCCCCTCCCCCAGCAAGCTGGGGGAGGAATAGGGGATCAAGCCGCCCGCATCAGCGCCGCATAGCGCGCCACCTGCGCATCGGTGCTGCCGAAGCTTTGCGCGATCACCGTCGCCCGCTTGAAATAATGCCCGACCGCCAGCTCGTCGGTCATCCCCATCGCGCCGTGGAGCTGCACTGCATTCTCGCCGATGAAGCGTGCCGCCTTGCCGATCGTCGCCTTGGCCGCGGCAACCGCACGCGCCCGCGTCTCGGGTGGCGCGCCCAGGTTGAGCGTCGCGAGATGGCTCGCCGAAACCGCCTGTTCGAGCGCCAGGAACATGTCGACCATCCGGTGCTGCAACGCCTGGAATCCCGCCAGAGGCTGGCCAAACTGTCGTCGCTGCTTGGCGAATTCCACCGTGTCGTCGAGCATGCGCCGCAACACCCCCACCGCCTCCGCGCACAAGGCGGCCCGCGCGGCATCGAGCACCGCCTCGATCACAGGCCCCGCCGCACCCGGCGCGCCAAGCAAAGCATCGGCGGGCAAATGCGCATCGATTTCGATATCCCCCGCCGGCCGGTCGTCGATCAGCTTATAGCCCTGAACCGCCACCCCCGGCGTTCCGGCCTCAAGCAGGAACAGCGAAGGCCCGTCCCCCGAAGTCCGCGCCGCCACCACGAGATGGCTCGCCCCCGGCGCACCGACCACCACGGACAGTTGCCCGCGCAGATGCCAGCCCCCCGGTGCCGGCTCGGCATCGAGCATGCCCGGCTCCAGCGAAGACGCGATCCGCACCGCGCCGCCGGCAATCTCCGCCAGCACCGCCTCGGCCCGCACGCCAGCGCCCGCCAGCAAGCCCGCCCCGATCACCACCGTCTCCAGAAACGGCTCCGCGACCAGCGCCTCGCCCAATATCTCGGACACCAGCATCGCCTCGACAGCTCCGCCGCCCATGCCGCCGGCCGCCTCGGGCAGCAGCACGCCGAGGATCCCAAGATCCGCCAGCTCCTGCCACAGCGCGGCATCCTGCCCGCGCCCGGCCTGCACCCGCGCCCGTCGCGTCTCGAAGTCGTACTGTTCGCGCAGATAGCGCCGCAGCATGTCGCGCAGCATCGCCTGTTCTTCCGAAAGCTCGAAATTCACCACCGGTCCTCCACCGGTAAAGCCTTGAGGATGCAGGCCGATGCGGCAACTGCGAGAAGTGCTAGGGCGGGGCGTGGAGCGTCGCTCCCACAAACCCTCCGTCACCCTGAACTTGTTTCAGGGTCCAACACGCCACCAGCGATATCCCTCGCGGTTCCTTGGATGCTGAAACAAGTGCAGGGTGACGGAGGAGGATAACAGACTAGCCTACCGCGCGCTGACAAACCCCAGCCCCGCCACTTTCCAGTTCCCTGGCGAAGGTGGAACGTCGATAGGCCCGGGGATGGTGACGGACAGGAGGCTGCGTTACCCTCCGGCGATGACACCCGAAGCACTGGATGCGCTCGAAGCGCTCGAACGGTCTGCAACCACCGGTCCCTGGCATGTCCGGCGGCTGGACGACGACCATTTCATGGGCGCCTATGCGGTTTCGACACGGCCAGACACCGGGGGCAACGAGAGCATGGCAACGGGGGCCTGGAATGGTGCCGAGATGGTGGCTGCCTGCCTGATCCAGTCCCCGCCCTATGTCGTTCCCGCGGACGACAGGTTCGAGGAGAATGCGGCGCTGATCGCCGCAATGCGCAATGCGCTTCCCGAGATCATCCGGCTGGCGCGGCTGGGTTTGCAGGCCTGAGACCCAGCCTCACCGCGCGCTCACAAACCCCAGCCCCGCCGCAATCTGGATCGCCTGTGCCCGCCCGGTGCTCCCCAGCTTCCCGCCGGCATTGCGCAGATGGAACCGCACCGTCGAGGTCGACAGCGACAGGATGATCCCGATCTCGCCATCAGTCTTGCCCGCCGCCGCCCAGCGCAGGCACTGGACCTCGCGTCGGGTCAGCACCATCGGCCCCGCAGCCGCGCGCAGCCGCGACGAGGCTTCGGCATGGCTCGCCACCAGCTTGAGCGCCAGCCCCTGCAGCCGCACCGCATGCTTCGCGAATTTCTGCTCGATCGCGTCCCCCTCGCGCCCGGCCCACACCACCGCGCCGACGATCGCCCGCGGCAGGTGCACCGGCGCGATGATCGCCGCGGCGATGCCCGTGGTCGCGGTCACCTGCCGGCAGTCGATCGATTCGAGCAAGGCGCTGGTCCGCCAGGTGCCGAGCCGGCCCTCGGCATAGAAGCACGGCTCGGCCATCACCCGCGCCACCTGCAGGAAAGGCGCGTGCAGCGCGAGCCGGCGATTGTGCCAATATTGATCGGAAGGATCGAGCCACTGGAAATGCGTCTCGGCATAGGGCCGGCCATCGGCATCGCGCATCGGCTCGGGATCGGCGATGTCGCCCTGCGCCGCGACGAAGGGCAGGCCGATCGCCAGCCCCGCTTCGCGCACTTCCTCGATCAGCAGCGTGGTTTCGGCCCACGCCTGGTCGCGTTCGATCGCCATGCCTCTCTCCCGAACCCTGTGACGGGTACCAGCTTGATCTGTTTTGCCGGCAGGCGATGGTCTGCATCAAACAAGCAGCCTCCGGAAGCCAGAAAACGGAGCGAAATGGGAGAGTTGGATGACGCGATTTCAGGTGGGATCGGCGATCCCTTTCCTGTTGCTTGTGGGCGGCTGCGATTGGGGCTCCAGCGTCGATCTGCGCAATGAATCGGGCTCGGTCGTGGCGCAGCAGATCCGCAAGGTCGCGAGCGGCGGGAACTTCGCCCAGCCCGGCCGCTGGGAGACGAAGATCACGCTCAACCAGGTCGATGCCCCCGGCATGCCGGCGGGTTTCGTCGACAAGCTCAAGGCCCAGATGCGCCAGCCCCAGGTCGCGGCGAGCTGCCTGACGGCGGAGGATGTGAAGAAGGGCGCCTTCTACGTCGGCGAGGAGAACCAGGCCTGCCGCTATGAGCGCTTCGCGATGGGGAGGGGCAGGATCGACGGCATGCTGCGCTGCTCGGACCAGATGGGCACGCGCTCGATGGCGATGTCGGGCAGCTATGCCCGCGACACCTACAAGCTGGTCGTCACCACCGACAGCCAGAGCGCCCAGCAGCCGGGCGCCGCGGGCAAGGTCTCGGTCACGATGACGATGGACGCGAAGCGCTCGGGGCAATGCCTGGGCACCGAGGGCAGGCCACTGACGCGGTTGTAGGGCAAACGCATTCCCCTCCCTTGCAGGGAGGGGAGGAACACCCCACTCCCCCGAACCTGCCACGTTCGCCAGCTTGTCGCCTCCGCACCCGCGCAGCATTTTCCGATCAAATGCCGGCACATGCGGCCCTTCCGCGTGATGACCGGCGACATGGGAGAAGGTGCGATGGCCAACTGGACTGCCCTGCTCGCAAGCGCTGCGATACCCCTCACGCTTGCCCCCGCCGCGCTGGCACAGACCCAGCCGCTGCTCGATGAATCCGCGATCCGCTCGCCGCTGGCGGCCGGGTGCGCCGGCAAGTCGGACGCCACGCCGCTGCCGGTCGATCCGCGCACGCTGATCGTGCCTAGCGTCAACACCAACCCGAACGGCGCCGTCCGCTTCAATTCCTTCTTCACCAACCTGCACAATCCGCCGGCCCCCTATGTCAACCGGCTGCCGGCGCGCCCGACCACCTGCGGCGCCTGGCGTGCCAGCGTCGCGCGCGGCAAGCAGAACCTCGAGACCAGGCAGTATTTCCTGCCCTTCTCGCGCGCCCAGGATTACGACAGGCTCTGGGCGGTCTGGGGCCTCTCCTCCAAGCCCGCCGATTTCAACGAGCAGGTCGAGAAGCGCTACGGCTATTATCCCGCGCCGTTCCGCAATCCCTATCCGCTGCCCGGTGAGAACCCCAACACCACCAATGGCGGTTCGGGCCAGCTTCCGCTCGGCCTGATCCAGGGCAAGGGCGATGACGGCAAATGGACCGGCACGATCACCGCGTCCTGTTCCGCCTGCCATGACTCGCGCCTCGGTACGACGAACGAGGCGGGCTTCACCTGGGGACTGTCGAACAGCGCGAACGATGCCGGACTGCTCGCCTCGGACCTGTACCGCACCAGCCCGATCACCTGGCTCGGCCTCGCGCTGCCGATCCCGTGGAGCGATGGCCGCGGCTCCACCGATGCGATCGGCCTCATCACCCTGCTGCCCGCCTTGTTCGACATGGACACGCTGCAGCTCGCCCCCAGCCTGCTCGAATATACCCCGGACACGCCGGCCGGCGGCATGACGAAGGCGCCGGCCTGGTTCAACCGCGCCTTCAAGACGCGGCAATTCTGGGACGGCTCGCTCACCTCGGACAACGTCCATTCGGAAATGGCGTTCGGCGTTGCCTCGATCACCCGCGATGCTGCGGGCCGGCGCGCGCTGGAGAGCGATTTCGAGGACATCAACAACTTCCTGCTCTCGCTGTCGGCGCCCAAATATCCGGGCACGATCGATCGGCCGCTGGCCGAGCAGGGCGCGGTGATCTTCCACCAGCGCGATCTCTGGGCGAACGGCGCCAATGTCGAGATTCCGCGCCAGCCGGGCAATGGCTCCTGCGCGAGCTGCCACGGCGTCTATTCGCCGCGCTATGCCAATGACACGGCCTATTTGCCCGATCCGCGGCTCAAGGGCTTGCCGGGCAATGTCACGCCGATCGAGACGATCCAGACCGATCCGCGCCGCTTCAACCTGTTCGCCGATCCGCGCCAGCGCCGCGCCTGGAACAGCAGCTGGTGGGCGTACAACTCGCTCAGCCCGAGCTGGTACGGCTATCCGGTCGAGTCGCTGATCGCGAGCTCGATCCGCCGGGTCTATCGCGCGGTCTACGACAATGGCGGGCCGATCTATTCGCCGCTCGGGCCGAACGAATGGGTCGAGCCCAAGGGCTATGTCTCGCCGCCGCTCTATGGCGCCTGGGCGGGCGGGCCGTTCCTGCACAATGGCAGCGTCCCCGATATCTGGGGCATATTGAAGCCGTCGGACCGTCCGGCGGTGTGGAAGCGGCCCTATTCGCCGGCGGGCATCGGCGGCAAGAACCAGGGCTATGACTATAGCTTCGCGTCGTACGATTTCGCCAAGCTTGGCTGGAAGTACGAGACGATGAACTGCAGCAGCTCGCCTTCAGTCCCGCCCTATCAGCCGTGCAACGGCCAGGCGACGCCGGATCGCTTCTATTCGGCCTTCGCCAATTCGGCGGCGGGCTATCTCAACCTGGCCTATCAGACGCCGCCGCCGATCACCGACGAGCAGATCCGCTCGCGGATGAGCTTCAACAGCAACCTCTATGGCGACGGCAATGGCGGCCACGCCTTCACCCAGTCACTCACCGACGCCGAGCGCCTGGCGCTGCTGGAGTATCTCAAGACGCTGTGAGGCATCCACTCTCCTCCCCCGCCAGGGGGAGGTGGCGCGCGCAGCGCGACGGAGGGGGAGGTAAGCGACGGACTATCGGCTCGCTTACCCTCTCAGCCCTCGGTGGCATCAGCACTTGCAATGTAGGATTTCACATGCGCTGCTGAAGCTTCCGGTCCGCGAGACCGGCCGCCCTTTGAATCCGTTGGGAAAATAGGATCGCGAACGCGCAATGATGTTGCGAGATGCGGCGCGCTTGCGGGAACTATGTCAACTTAGGAGCCGCAAAAACCCACTCTTGGCCTGTACTTTCGTGTACTTCCGCGAGTCGCGCTGGAAGCGCTGTTGGAAATCAGGCGTCCGCCTTCTCCCAATAGCGATCGCGCAGCAGCCGCTTGTAGAGCTTGCCGGTCGGATGCCGCGGCAGTTCCTCGACGAAATCGATCCGCCGCGGCTGCTTCACGCGGGAGAGCTGCGGGGCGAGCCATTCGGCCAGTTCCTCGGCCAGGGCAGGCGAGGGGGCTATGCCCTCGGCCGGCTGCACCACCGCCACCACCTGCTCGCCCATATCGGCATGCGGCGCGCCGATCACCGCGACATCGGCCACCTTGGGATGCAGCACGAGCAGATTCTCGATCTCCTGCGGATAGATGTTCACCCCGCCGGAAATGATCATGAAGCTCTTGCGGTCGGTAAGGTAGAGGAAGCCCTCGTCATCGACATGGCCGACATCGCCCAGCGTGGTCCAGCCATGCCGGTTGGCGGCAGCCTCGGTCTTCTCGGGATCGTTGTGATAGTGAAATCCGGGCCCGCCTTCGAAATGGACCAGCCCCGTCTCGCCGGGCGGTAGCGCTTCGCCCGCCTCGTCGCAGATCCGGATCGTCCCCAGCACCGCGCGGCCCACCGATCCCGGATGGGTCAGCCAGTCCTTCGCGCCGATCATCGTCAGGCCATTGCCTTCGGTCCCGGCATAATATTCCAGCAGCACCGGCCCCCACCAGTCGATCATCGCCTGCTTCACCGGCACGGGGCAGGGCGCGGCGGCATGGATCGCCATGCGGAGCGAAGTCAGGTCGTGCCGGGTGCGCGCTTCCTCGGGCAGCTTGAGCATGCGGATGAAGTGCGTCGGCACCCATTGCGCATGCGTCACGCGATGCTGCTCGATCAGCGCCAGCGCCTTTTCGGGATCGAACTTCTCCATCACCACCACGGTGCCGCCGAGCCGGTGGACGGCCATGCACCAGCGCAGCGGCGCGGCATGATAGAGCGGGGCGGGAGAGAGATAGACGGTATCGCCGTCCACCGCCGCATGCCGGGCGATGCCGACCATCGCGTTGGGCATGGTGATGTCGGTCTCGGGCAGCTGCGGCCGGATGCCCTTGGGCCGCCCGGTGGTGCCCGAGGAATAGAGCATGTCGGTGCCGGCGCGTTCGTCGGCGATGCGGCTGGCCGGCATCGCACCTGCCTCGGCTTCCCAGCCGCGGAAGGGCGGCACGGCACCGTCGAGCATGAACAGCGCCACGTCCGCGAGCTGCAGCTCCGCCGCCACCGCCTCGGCAACCGACGCCAGCGCCGCCGAGGAGATCAGTGCTCGCGCGCCGCTGTCCTGCACAATGAACGCCGCCTCACTCGCCGTCAGCCGCGAGGATACCGCGACGAAATACAGCCCCGCCCGCTGCGCCCCCCAGGCGATTTCGAGGAAGCGGAAATGATTCTCCAGCAGCACCGCCACCGCGTCGCCCGGCTGGAACCCCAGGGCGCGGAACAGCTGCGCCGCCTGGTTCGATCGTGCTTCGAGTTCGCCGTAGGTCAGGCTCTGGCCCGTATCGGCCAGGATCAGCGCGGGCTTCTCCGGCGCGGTTTCGGCGTGGACGCAGGGATGCATTCGACCCTCTCTCCTCTCCTCGGGAGCGGTTCCGCTCTCCGATGCGCAGCATAGCCGAACCGCGGAATTGCGCTGCTATCGCTAGTGATAGTTCCGCAGGCCGGGGCGGGCGGCGATACCGGGCGGGCGACCAGGGAGAGGAAAATGGCGCCACACACGCCCGTCATGGTGGGCATCGGGGAGTCGATCGACCGCCCCTTCGCGATCAGTTCGGCCAGGGAACCGCTGGCGCTGATGGCGGAAGCGGTGCGCGCCGCCGATGCGGATTCCGGCGGGGGCCTGCTCGCCCAGGTCGATGCGCTCGATGTGGTGAGCATTGTCAGCTGGCGCTATGCGGACGTCGCTGGCGCGCTTTGCACCGAGCTCGGCATCACGCCGGGAACGCGGGCATTCCATCAGGTCGGCGGCGAATCCCCGGTCCGCCTCCTCCACGAAGCGGCGCTGCGGATCGCGCGCGGCGAGAGCAAGGTCGCGCTGGTCTGCGGTGCGGAGGCGCAGCACAGCGCGGCCCGGGCGAAGCGCGAAGGCGAGATGCCGCCCTGGACACCGTTCGCGAAGGACGCACCCTCGCCGCTGCGCGGGGCGGATATCGTCCACCCGCTCGCGCTGCGGCATGGCCTGTCGACGCCAACCCAGGTCTATCCGCTCTTCGAGATGGCCAGCGCCGCCGCCTGGGGCCAGTCGCCGGCGGAAGCGCGGGCGGAGTCCGGCGAACTCTGGGCCCGCTACGCCGCCACTGCCGCCGCGAACCCCCGTGCCTGGATGCGCAAGGCGCCGCGCGCGGACGAGATCGTCACGCCCGGTGACGCCAACCGCCTGATCGCCTGGCCCTATACCAAGCTGATGGTCGCCAACCCGGCGGTGAACCAGGGCGCGGCGGTGATCGTCACCAGCCTGGAAGTCGCCCGCGCCGCCGGCATCCCCGACGACCGCATCATCCATATCCTCGGCGGCGCATCGGCCAGCGAGCCGCGCGACTTCCTCGCCCGCGACGGGTTCGCCGGCAGCCCGGCACAGGAAGCGGTGCTTGCCGCAGCCTCGGCGCTGGCGCCGGGCGGCTTCGACGCGCTGGAGCTCTACAGCTGCTTTCCCTGCGTTCCCAAGATGGCGCGCCGCAGCCTTGGCCTAGGCGCCGATGTCGCGCCGACGGTGACCGGCGGCCTGACCTTCTTTGGCGGGCCGCTCAGCAACTACATGCTGCACGCCGCCTGCGCGATGGTGCGCGTGCTGCGCGAAGGCGGCACCGGGCTGCTCTACGGCCAGGGCGAGTTCGTCACCAAGCATCACGCGCTGGTGCTGTCCCGCGAGCCCGGCGCGCCGATCGCCCCCGGCTATTCGGTGCAAGCCCAGGCCGATGCCCGGCGCGGACCGGTGCCCGAGCTGGTCGAGCCGGAACCCGGCCCGGCGACGCTCGAAAGCGCGACGGTGCTGTACCAGCGCGACGGGTCGGTCGATCGCGGCGTGGTCGTGCTGCGCACGCTCGAAGGCGCCCGCACCCTTGCCACGGTGCCCGCCGGGGATGGCCAGACGCTCGCGCTGATAACCAGCGACGCCCGCTTCCCGGTCGGCCTGATCGGCACCATCAACGACCGAGGCGCATGGAGCCCGCAATGACCATCCCGACGCTCTATCATTGCAGCGACGCCCGCTCGTTCCGGGTGCTGTGGATGCTCGAGGAACTGGGCGCCGACTATCGGCTCGAGCTGCTGCCCTTTCCGCCGCGCGACCGTGCCCCCGATTATCTCGCGCTCAACCCGCTCGGCACCATCCCGTTGTTCCTCGAAGGCGAGGCCCGGATGACCGAGTCCGCCGCGATCTGCCATTATCTGGCGACGACGCGCGGCGACAGCAGCCTGGCCATTGCCCCCGGCGAGCGCGGCTATGCGGCCTATCTCGACGCGCTGTCCTTCGGCGAGGCGACGCTGACCTTCCCGCAAACGCTGGTGCTGCGCTACGCGATGTTCGAGCCCGAGGCGCGGCGGGTGCCGCAGGTCGCCGATGATTACCGGCAATGGTATCTCGCCCGCCTGCGTGGCCTTGAAGCGATGCTGGCCGAGACCGATCATGTCGCCGGCGACCGCTTCACCGCCGCCGATATCTCGGTCGGCTATGCGCTGATGCTCGCCGAGTTCATCCGGATCGGCGATGGCGGCTTGCCGCGTGTCGCTGCCTATTGGGAGCGGCTGCGCGCCCGCCCGGCCTTTGCCCGCGCCAAGGCGGCGCAGACGCAGGAGCAGGCGGCATGATGCTGGAGGGCATCCGCATCGTCGACATGACGACGATCGTGTTCGGCCCCTATGCCACCCAGATGCTCGCCGACATGGGCGCGGAGGTCATCAAGGTCGAGGCACCGGGCGGCGACCAGACCCGCCAGTTCGGGCGATCCCGGGCCGCCGCGCGGCAGATGGGGCCGGTCCATTGCACGCTCAACCGCGGCAAGCGCGCGATCGCGCTCGACCTGAAGGTGCCGGAAGACGCCGAGACGATGCGTCGCCTGCTCGCCACCGCCGATGTGTTCATCCACAATGTCCGCGGCGAGGCGATGGAGCGGCTGGGCTTCGGCTATGAAGCGGTGCGCGGGCTGCGCGGCGACATCGTCTATGTCCATTGCCAGGGCTTCGGTTCGGGCGGGCCCTATGCGGGCTTGCAGGCCTATGACGACGTCATCCAGGCCGCGACCGGCACTGCGACCCTGCTGCCCCGCGCCGACGGCAATCCGGCGCCGCGCTATCTGCCCTCGCTGATCGCCGACAAGGTCGCGGGCCTCTACGGTGCCCAGGCGGTGCTCGGCGCGCTGGTCCACCGGCTGCGCAGCGGAGAGGGGCAGTTCGTCGAGGTGCCGCTGTTCGAGAGCTTCGCGCATTTCATGCTGCAGGAGCATCTGTTCGGCGCTGCCTTCGATCCGCCGCTCGAGCCCGCCGGCTATCCGCGCCAGATCGACCCCAACCGCCAGCCTTTCCCCACCGCCGACGGCCATGTCAGCATCGTGCCCTACACGCCGGCGACGATCGCGAAGCTGTTCGAGCTGATCGGCGCGACCGAGGTGTTCGACGATCCGCGCTTCGCCACGCCGATGGACCGGCTGCGCAACATCAGTGCGCTCTATGGCGAGATCGCCCGCTTCACCCCGGCGAAGACCAGCGCGGAGTGGGTCAGGATCCTCAACGCCGGCGGCGTGCCCTGCATGCCGGTGCGCGATCTCGACGACATCCGCGCGGATCCGCACCTCGCGGCGACGGGCTTCTTCCGTGCGCGGACGCATCCGGAGGAAGGCGACTATGTCGAGATGCCGCTCCCGATCCGCTTCGGCGCGCGCGCGGTGCCCGAGGGGGCGGTGCCGCCGGGGATCGATGCCGATGGGGACGCGATACGCGCGGAGCTGAAATAGTTCTTCTCCCTCTCCCCATCGGGGAGAGGGCCGGGGAGAGGGGCAGTGTGCCCTGATCGTGAAGGCGGGAGGTACGGCATAGTCCAGGCCCCTCTCCCAACCCTCTCCCCGAGGGGGAGAGGGCTTCAGGCCGCTACCCGCGCCTTCGCCGCCGCCAGGATCATGTCGCTGGCCTTCTCCGCGATCGCGATCGTCGGCGCGTTGGTGTTGCCCGAGACGATCCGCGGCATGATGCTCGCATCGACCACGCGCAGCCCGCTCACCCCGTGCACGCGCAGCTCGGGATCGACCACGGCGCGCGGGCCATGTCCCATCATGCAGGTGCCCACCGGATGGTAGAGCGTCGTCCCCGCCCGCCGCGCATGGGCAAGCAGTTCGGCATCGCTCTGCAGCTCGGCGCCCGGCTGGAGCTCATGCGCGATAAGGTCCGCCAGCGGCTGCTGTGCCGCGATCCGCCGCCCCCAGCGCAGCCCGGCGACGATCACTTCCTGGTCGAGCGGATCGCTCAGGTAATTGGGCGTGATCCGCGGGGGCGCCAGCGGATCGGCCGAGCGGATGCGCACGGTCCCGCGCGATTCCGGGCGGAGCTGGCACGCCGCGATGCTGATCCCCGGCAGCTTCTCCAGCTGCATCTTCTGCAGCCGCGCCAGCGCATCGCCATCCACCGTGGCGGGCAGGATGTGGAACTGGATGTCGGGCGAAGCGAGATCGGGCCGCGACCGGCAGAAGGCGGCGATGTGCGCGGCGGACAGGGTCAGCAGCCCCTTGCGCGCCACCGCATAGCGCGCGACTTCGCCGAGCAGCCGCAGCCCGCGGCTCAGCTCGTTGACCGAAACGGTGCCGGGCTTGAGCCGGTAATTGGCCGAGATCAGCAGATGATCCTGCAAATTCTCGCCCACGCCGGGCAGGTCGCGCAGCACCGCGATGCCCTGTTCGCGCAGCAGCTCGCCCGGGCCGATGCCGGAGAGCTGGAGCAGCTGGGGCGAGTTTATCACGCCGCCCGCCAGGATCACCTCGCGTGCCGCATGGGCGACCAGCCGCTCGCCGCCGCGTACGAATTCCACACCGGTCGCGCATCCGTCCGCGATCACCACCCGCGTCGCCTGGGCATGGGTGACGACGCGCAAATTGGGCCGCTCCATCGCCGGGTGCAGATAGGCGACCGCCGCCGAGCAGCGCCGACCGTTGCGCACGGTCAGCTGGTACCAGGCGACGCCTTCCTGCTCCGGTCCGTTGATGTCGCGCTGGGGCAGGCCGAGCGCTTCGCACGCCTGCACCACCGCCTCGGATACCGGATGCGAGCCGGCCGGATCGGTCACGCTCAGCGGACCGCCCGCGCCATGCGTCTCGCAGGCGCCATGCTGCTGGTCCTCGGAGCGGCGGAAATAGGGAGCGATGTCGTCCCACGCCCAGCCTTCGCAGCCCATCTGCCGCCAGCCGTCATAATCGGCGCGCTGGCCGCGGACATAGAGCAGCCCGTTGATCGAGGAGGACCCGCCCAGCACCTTGCCGCGCGGCCAGATATGGCGGCGGCCTTCGGTGCCGGCATCGGGCTCGGTGCGGTAGAGCCAGTTGACCTTGGGGTCCTTCAGCGTCTGCGCATAGCCGACGGGGACATGGATCATCAGGTTCGACAGGAACTGCCCGCGCTCGCGCAGCGGCCGGTCGTCGCCGCCCGCTTCGAGCAGCAGCACGCGGTTGCGGCCATCGGCGCTCAGCCGGTCCGCCAGCACGCAGCCGGCCGAGCCGGCGCCCACGATCACATAATCGGCTTCGAAACTCTCGGGCATCAGGCTTTCCGGCGGCGATAGAGGTAGTTGGCGGGCAGGCCGAGCCGCTTGCTGGCCTC
Organism: Pseudomonadota bacterium; assembly: GCA_023445495.1. Lineage (GTDB taxonomy): Bacteria > Pseudomonadota > Alphaproteobacteria > Sphingomonadales > Sphingomonadaceae > Sphingomonas. Next base: position 12,604 of record JAEXLC010000291.1, read on the forward strand.
GACCGGTGGCGTGCCCGGGATCGGCAGCCGCTCGAACAGCGCGCCGAGCGTGCGGACGGTGCGGCGCTCCCAGCCGCGCAGCCGCCATTCCTCGCCGTCCAGCGCCAGCGTCGTGCGCGCCCAATCGGGCAGCAGCGCGATCGCCGCGCGCACCATCATCCCCTGGAAGGGGCGGAGCGGCAGCGGCACGCCCTTGGTGTGCAGCATGATGTCGAGGAACTGGCTGATGATCGCGTGCGGCTCCAGCCGCGGCCGCATCGCTTCGAACTGCGCCTGCTGCTCGGCGACCGACAACGGTGCGCCATGCGCAAGGAACAGGTCGGCCGAGGGCTTGGCCTCCAGATACGAGCGATCCTTCTCCGCCGGCGTCAGCGTGCGGCAATATGCCGAATAGGCTTCCATGAAGCCGAAGCCGACCGTGCACTGCACCCAGTCGAGCAGCGCGGGATCATTGGCGTGATAGGCTTCGCCGCGCGGCGTCTGTCCGCGCACGCGCTCGTGCATCCGCGTCACCCCGGTGATCACCTTGGTGGCGACATTGGCGGGCGCATAGACGCTGACATGGGTGACATAGCCGGTGCGCTGCAGCCGGGTGAGCGGATCTGTCGGGAAGATCGAATGCTCCCACACGCCCGAGCGCACGCGCGGTTCGCCCAGCTCGAGCAGCACCGCCGTGATCCCGCCGACGAACAGCGCGACCGGGTTCTTGAACACCGCCCAGGCCACCGAGTCCGGCAGATACAGCGCCGGTGCGCCCGGCGGATTGGCATAGTCGATGCGCGGCAGGATCCGCTTGCCGCCCGGCGCCGCGGCGGGTGCGGGGCCGGGCGGAAGCGGGATGGCCTGCTCGCGCATCCGATCAGAAGCCGGCGGTCAGCGAAGCGCCGAAGGTGCGCGGCCGCCCGGCATAGCGGACATTGAGGTTCTGGTTGTCCACCACCGAGGTCCAGTAATATTCGTTGGTCAGGTTGCGGGCCCAGATCGTCAGGCCCCATTTGCCGTCGGCGCTAGCGATGCCGATGCTGCCATTGACCAGCGCATAGCCCTTGATCCGGAACAGCGGGTCCTCGCCGAAATCGCTGTGCGTCTCGCTCTGATAGGTGGCGTTGGCGGTCGCCTGGAAGTTCAGGCTCGACGAGATCGGCAGGTTGAGCGTCGCGGTGCCGCTGGTCGAGAATTCCGGCGCGAACGAGAATTCCGAACCGTCGTAATTGGTCGGGATGCCCGCGGCATTGGCGCCGGTATAGTCGGTGATCTTGGTCTTCAGATAGGTCGCGTTCCAGGCGAAGGTGAAGGCCGGCGAGGGGCGCAGCGTGATCTCGCCGTCGATGCCCCAGGCGTGCGAGCTGGGGATGTTCACCAGCCGCTGCAGCGCGCCGAAGGTCGGATCGGCGACATAGGAGCTGAACTGCTTGTCGGTATAGTCATAGTAGAAGCCGCTGACGTTCACTTGCGCCAGCCGGCCGCCCACCGCCGTCTTGATGCCGGCTTCATAGGCGGTCAGCTTCTCCTGCCGGGCCGGGGTGAACTGCACCGCGCGGTTGGCCGGCACGATCGGCACCACGCCCGATTTCACGCCGCGCGCCACCGAGGCATAGAGCAGGGTACCCGGCGCCGCCTGGTAGTTGAGCGAGAAGCGGCCCGAGAAATTGCTCTCGTCGAGCACCGAATGGACCAAAGTGTCGGTATTGGTCGCCGGATCATAGGTGGTGCAGCCATCCTTCTGCACCATCGGCGCGAGCAGGCCATAGCTCTGGAAGATCACCGCGCGGCCGGCGGTGTTCACGATGGGCAGATAGTTGCCGTTATAGTCGACCGAGCAGCCGTCCAGCTCGCCATGATCGATGCCCAGGCGCGCGCCGGCATTGACCTTGAAGCCGTTGCCCAGGTCGAACTCGGCGGTCGCGAAGCCGCTATAGGTCTCGTTGTATCCGCTCGCCCGGCCCGCGCCCTCGCGGAAGCCGACCGCGACCTGCGCGGGCGTATAGCCGCCGGTGTTGAAGATGGCGTTGGTCACCGGATTGGCGAGGATGCCCTGCGCGGCGAGGCGCAGGTACACGACCGAGCTGTTCTCGCCGATCAGGAAGCGGCTGTTCTCGCGCAGGTCGTCATGCGCGTAATAGCCGCCCACCGTCCAGCGGAAGCCCGGGCCATTGCCTTCGAAGCGCAGCTCCTGCGAGAACGACTTGATCCGCGCATCGTACTGGGTCGAAACGATTTCCCAGGGCGCGCCGCTGAAATCGACCACGTCCTTGCGGGTGAAATCATTGTATCCGGTAAGCGAGATCACCGAGAGCTGGTCGTTGGGCGACCAGGTCAGGCGCATCTGGGTCGAGATGAAGTCCGATTTGGCGCGGGGCGGCCCCATGCCGGTGGCGAGGCCCACCGTTGCCGCACGCGCCGGGGCGGGCTGCCAGCCGGCATCGCTTGCCTTGGTCGGCTGGTGGTTCTGCAGATAGGCGAGCAGGGCCGCTGAATTGAAGTCGCCCGGCCCCACGGCGGGGGAGGCGGCGGAGAGGCGATTGGTCAGGTTGAGGCTGATCGCCTGGCCCGCCTGGGTATCCGAGCGATCGCGCCAGCCCGAGACGGTGATGAGGCCTTCGAACTTGCTCGACGGCTGGAAGCTCAGCGAGGCGCGGGCACCCCAGCGCTTGACCCGGCCCAGCTTCTCGCCGCGGCTCTGGTCGATCTGCCAGCCTTCGTCGCTATTCTCGTCGCGGCCCGACACGCGCAGCGCGACATTGTCGCCCAGCGGCAGGTTCAGATAGGCTTCGACATTATAGGTCTTGTAGTTGCCCGCCTCGATCGTGCCGCCCGCGGCGAAGTCCTTGCCCGGCTTGGCGGTGATGAAGTCGATCAGGCCGGCGGTGGTGTTGCGGCCGTAGAGCGTGCCCTGCGGCCCCTTGAGCACTTCGACGCGCTCCAGGTCGTAGATCGGCCCGCCCGCCATCGAGGGGTAGGGATAGGCCAGCTCGTCCTGATAGATGCCCACGGTCGAGGTGGCGGTGATGTTGGTGGTGTTGAAGCCGATGCCGCGCAGCGTGAAGATCGGCACGCCCGAATAGGCGGGGGAAACCTGGAGCCCCGGCACCGAGCTGGCCAGCGATTCGACATCGGTGATCTGCAGGTCCTTCAGCGTGTCGGCGGACAGCGCCTGCACCGCCAGCGGCACCTTGTTGATCGATTCGGAGCGGCGCTGGGCAGTGACGACGATCTCGTCATTGCTGGTCTGCGGACCTTCCGCCTTGGGCGCTGGGGCCTCCTGCGCTTCCTGCGCCATCGCCGGCGCGGCGAGCAGCAGCCCGAGCGCGGATCCCATCAGCAAGCCTGCCTTGATCGCCATATCCTCTTCCCCTCCATATCGCCGATCCGCCTCGATTTTCGGGGTCGATTTCCGGCTGTTGTTTGTTTGAATAATTAGCTTTAGGGAAAGCGCTGTGCAGCTATCGTATGTGATAGGGAAGAATATGGCTCCTGACGCGCAGAACATGCCCTGGGAACTGGCCGGCCGGATCGTCGAGCACGGGCGCCGGATGGGCCTGCCGCTGATCGCCGCCTGCGCCGACATCAGCAGCGCCCGCCCGGTGCAGCTCGCCGATGGCACCCCGATCAGCGCGCTGTTCGAATTCACCCATGACGCCGGCGCCTATTGGGCACAGGGCGATTTCGCGCTGCGCAACGCGATCGTCTCGGTCGCGCGCCATCTCGCCGAGCCCTTCTTCTATGACCAGGGCCGAATCCGCAGCTGGCGGCCGCTCCGGATCGAGCCGCAGATCGAGCGCGAGGCGATGCAGCGCAGCTACCGGGTGGAAAGCGCGATCGTCGCGCCCGTCCATCTGCCCGCCGGCGTGATCGGCGCGGTGGTCTGGGCATCGACCACGCCGGGGCTCGACATCGACGCGATCTTCGAACGCGAGTCGGAATTGCTCCATCCGCTGGCGCTGCGCTTCATCGCCACCTGCAATGCCGGGCCCGATGCCTCGACCGAGATCGTCCAGCACAAGCTTACCCGGCGCGAGGTCCAGTGCCTCAAGCTCGCCGCGGCGGGCAAGACGGACGGCGAGATCGGCACGATCCTCGGCCTCGCAGTGCCGACGATCCGCTTTCACATGCGTCGCGCCAGCAGCCGGCTGGGCGAGAATGGCCGGCTGCGCACGGTGCAGCGCGCAGTGGCTTTGGGGTTCGCGCGACCCAACTGACAATTTCGGGAGGTTGGCGCGGCGGTGTCGCGCCGGTTAAGGTACGGAAATGGCAAGCAAGGCAAAGGCCCCGCTCGTGCGGCTGGAGGCAAGTTCGGCGGATCAACTGCTCAACGCGACCAGCGCGTTGATGATCGAGCGCAACACGGTCGATATCACCTTCGCCGATATCGCGGAGAAATCGGGGCTCAACGCCGCGCTGATCCGCTATCATTTCGGCAGCAAGCTCGGCATGTTCATGGCGCTGCTCGAGCGCGATGCCGGCGGCACGTTCGACGATCTCGAGCGGCTGGTGAAGGCCGACATGGATGCCGGCCAGAAGCTGCGCCACCATGTCCATGGCATCATCAAGGTCTATTATCGCTACCCCTATATGAACCGGCTGGTCGCCGCGCTCGCGGTGGAGACCGACAGCGAGACCGCGCGCTTCATCTCGGAGCGGTTCAGCCGGCCGCTGGCCGCCGCGCAGAAGGCGATCCTGGAGCAGGGCGAGGCCGAGGGCATCTTCCGCAAGATCGATCCGATGCTGTTCTATTTCTCGCTGATCGGCATGTGCGACCATCTCTTCATCGGCCGCCACTCGCTCCGCTACGCCTTTGGGGTGGAGGATATCGATGACGATCTGCGCAAGGCCTATGCCGTGCATGTCACCGATCTGCTGATGCGCAGCGTGCTCGTGAAGCCCGAAACCGACGCCTGACTTGCGAATCGCTTAATCAAGCGATTAAACAATGCTCGAGGGCGAAAATGTCCCGCGGTTCGAAACCGGCTCGGAGAGGAGCGGCATATGGGCGATACTTTGGTAGCGGAAGCCTCAGCGGGCTGGATCGATTTCGAGGCGATGCCCCGGCTGGGCGACATTCCCGCCTATCACGCACGGCATCGCCCCCAGGCGATCGCCACCCGCTTCGAAGGGCGCGACAGTGATTGGGCCACGCTCGATCATCGCAGCGACCAGGTCGCCCGCGCGCTGCGCGCCGCCGGCTGCCGGGTGGGTGACCGCATCGCCTATCTCGGCAAGGGCAGCGACGAATTCTTCGAGCTGCTGTTCGGCGCCGCCCGCGCAGGCGTGGTGATGGTCCCGATCCAATGGCGCCTCGCCACTGCCGAGATCTGCACGATCCTCGCCAATGCCCAGGTCAGCCTGCTCTTCGCCGGCCCCGACCAGATCGGTCGCGCGGCCGAATGCGCGGCCGGCGACACGATCCGCGAGACGATCGCGATGGAGAGTGGCGCCGAGGGTTTCCGCAGCTTCGCCGCTTGGCGCGACGCCGCACCCGAGCAGCCGATCCCCGACGATGTCGATGCCGATGACGTCGCGCTCCAGCTCTACACCTCGGGCACCACCGGCGAGCCCAAGGGCGTGATGCTCAGCCACCGCAACCTGCTGCGCGGCCGCACCGATTCGATGGCGCAGGCGATGCCGTGGAACGAGTGGCTGGAAGGCGACGTCAATCTCGTCGCGCTGCCGCTCGGCCATATCGGCGGGGTGGGCTGGGCGATCGTCGGCTATTTCAACGGCGCCACCTCGATCGTCCATCGCGAGTTCGTGCCCGCCGCGGTGCTGGAAGCGATTGCGCAGGGTGGCGTCACCAAGATGTTCGTCGTCCCCACCGCGCTCCAGATGCTGCTGATGCTGCCCGGCGTGCGCGAGGCGGATTTCAGCCGGCTGCGCTACATCCTCTACGGCGCCTCGCCGATCGCGCTCGAGCTGCTGCGCGAGGCGACCGAAGTGTTCGGATGCGGCTTCGCCCAGCAATATGGCATGACCGAAACCTGCGGCACGATCGTCTATCTGCCGCCCGAGGATCATGATCCCGCCGGCAATGCGCGGATGCGCAGCGCCGGCCTGCCGATGCCCGGCGTCGAGATCCGCGTCGTCCACCCGACCGAGCGCACTCCGCTCGCCGTCCGCGAAGTCGGCGAAGTCGAGACCCGCTCGGTCGCCAATATGGTCGGTTACTGGAATTTACCCGAGACCACGGCGGATACCGTCGATGGCCAGGGCTGGCTGCGCACCGGCGACGCCGGCTATCTCGACGAGGACGGCTATCTCTACATCTGCGACCGCTTCAAGGACATGATCTGCTCGGGCGCCGAGAACATCTATCCCGCCGAAGTCGAGAGCGCGATCTTCGGCCACCCGATCGTCCAGGAAGTCGCGGTGATCGGCGTGCCGCATGACAAATGGGGCGAGGAGGTCAAGGCGGTGGTCGTGCCCCGGCCCGGCGCCGAGGCCGACGAGGCCTCGATCCTCGCCTATGCCCGCGAGCGGATCGGCGGGTTCAAGGTCCCCAAGTCGGTCGATTTCGTCGAGGCACTGCCGCGCACGCCTTCCGGCAAGGTGATGCGCCGCGCACTGCGCGATCCCTATTGGGTCGGCCGCGAAAGGAGCGTGAACTGATGCTCGATACCGCCCGCCGCACCGGCCAGGACGAAAGCCAGGCCCTGTTCCGCGAAAGCGTCCGCCGTTTCCTTGCCGCAGAGGGCGTCCCGCATCTCGATCGCTGGGAAGAGGCCGGCATCGTCGATCGCGATTTCTGGACCAAGGCGGGGAGCGCCGGCCTGCTCTGTCCGACCGTGCCCGAGGAATATGGCGGCCCCGCCCTCGATTTCGCCTACAACGCGATCGTCACCGAGGAGCATGCCTATGCGCGCGTCCCCTCGGGCATCACCCTCCAGTCGGACGTGCTGGCCGATTATTTCCTGGCCTATGGCTCGGAGGAGCAGAAGCGCGAATGGCTCCCCGGCATGGTCTCGGGCGAGAAGGTCGCCGCCATCGCGATGACCGAGCCCGGTGCCGGATCCGACCTCCAGGCGATCCGCACCACCGCGCGGCTCGACGGCAACCATTATGTTCTCAACGGCACCAAGACCTATATCTCGAACGGCCAGACCGCCGATGTCGTGATCGTGGTCGCCAAGACCAATGTCGAGCTCGGCGCCAAGGGCACCAGCCTGTTCCTGGTCGAGGCGGATCGCCCCGGCTTCGCGCGCGGGCGCAATCTCGACAAGATCGGCCTGCACGGCGCCGACACCAGCGAGCTGTTCTTTGAGGATGTCCGTGTGCCCGCCACCAACATGCTCGGCCAGGAAGGTCGCGGCTTCGCCTATCTGATGCGCAACCTGCCGCAGGAGCGACTGACCATCGCGATCGGCGCCCAGGCCAGCGCCCAGCGCGCCTTCGACGAGGCGCTCGGTTTCGTGAAGGAGCGCAAGGCGTTCGGGAAGACGGTGTTCGATTTCCAGAACACCCGCTTCACCCTCGCCGACCTGGCGGCAAAGCTCCAGATCGGCTGGGCGCATATCGACTGGGCGCTCGCCCGGCATCTCCGCCACGAACTGACGCCCGAGGAAGCCTCGGCCGCCAAGCTCTGGCACACCGATACCCAGTGGCAGATCATCGACGCCGCGCTCCAGCTCCATGGCGGCGCCGGCTATATGAACGAATATCCGATCGCCCGGATCTGGCGCGATGCCCGCGTGTCCAGGATCTTCGGCGGGACGAACGAAATCATGAAGGAAGTGATCGGGCGGGGCCTATAGCTCTTCCCCCTCTCCCCATCGGGGAGAGGGCCGGGGA
>JAEXLC010000280.1 GCA_023445495.1 Pseudomonadota bacterium
GGGTAATTGCGAAACGCCACGCTACCCGAATGCCGACACGGCCCGCCCCCGGCATTTGACTGCGCGCAAGTCGCGCCGCCGCCGATCGAGTCATGGCAGCACCGGGGGCGCCTCTTGTCGCGCCGGCACCGGCGGGTCTAACTGGCTGCCAAGGAGACTCGATAAAATGGCTACTATTCTCGACGAGGTGCCTCTCGTCTCGATGGCCGAGCAGGCGAACGACCCTGAGGGGTTCGCCCGGAAGTTCGGCCAGTCGTTCCGCCGCTTCGGCTTCGCGATGGTCGCGGATCACGGCGTGCCGCAGGAACTGATCGACCGCGCCTGGGCGAAGACCAAGGAATTCTTCGCGCTGAGCGAGGAAGAGAAGCGCCAGTACCATATCCCTGGCGGCGGCGGCGCGCGCGGGCTGACGCCGTTCAAGACCGAGATCGCCAAGGGGGCGACCCATGTCGACCTGAAGGAATTCTGGCATATCGGCCGCGAGCTGGCCAAGGGCCACCGCTTCGAGGCGCAGATGGCGCCGAACATCTGGCCGCATGCGCCGGAGGGCTTCAAGGAGACCTTCCTCGAGCTGTTCCAGGCGCTGGACGATGCCGGCGACCGGCTGCTCTCGGCGATCGCGGTGTATCTCGGCCTCGAGCCCAACTGGTTCGACCGCGCGGTGAAGGACGGCAATTCGGTGCTGCGCCTGCTCCACTATCCGCCGGTGCCCGCCGATGCCCCCGAAGTGCGCGCGGGCGCGCATGAGGACATCAACCTGATCACTTTGCTGCTCGGCGCAGAGGAAGCCGGCCTCGAACTGCTCGACAAGGACGGCCGCTGGCTGCCGGTCAAGCCGCCCGAAGGCGCGATGGTGGTCAATGTCGGCGACATGCTGCAGCGGCTGACCAACCATTACCTGCCCTCGACGACGCACCGCGTGGTCAACCCGCCGGTCGAGCGCCGCGGCACGCCGCGCTACTCGATGCCGTTCTTCCTGCATCCGGCGCCGGACTTCCTGATCGAGACGCTGCCGTCGACGATCACCGCGGAAAGCCCGAACCGCTATCCGACGCCGATCACCGCGCATGACTATCTGTTCGAGCGGCTGGTCGAGATCGGGCTGATCAAGAAGTAATGTGGAAATGGCCGGCGATCGGCATCGGCGTGCTGTCGGTGCTGATCGCGTTCCTTCTCCTGCCATTCTGGGCGGACGGAGACGCCGGCCATGCCCTGGCCGGCTGGCTGCTCGGCGCCCTGCTCGCCGCGCAACTGACCGCCCTCGCGCTGCGCAAATGGCGTAGCGCCTTGCTCGCGGCACTTGCCGCGACGGCGCTGCTCTACGCGGACATGGAGTGGTTTGGACCATGCAGCGACGGGTGCACGATGACCGCCACCGTCGCTGCGCCACCGCAATGAAGAATTCCTTCTTCCCCTCCCCCAAAGCCTGCGGTTAGGGGTGAAGGCCGGGCTGCGGCCCGCCGCTTCCATTCTTCGGGGGATATCGTGACCGAACCGCTTCGTATCGCACTTGCTGGCCTTGGCACCGTCGGGGCGGGCGTGATTCGCCTGATCGACGCGAATGCGGAGCTCATCGCCCGCCGCGCCGGCCGGCCGATCGAAGTGGTCGCCGTCTCCGCCCGCGACCGCGCCAAGGATCGCGGCGTCGACATCACCCGCTTCGACTGGGTCGACGATACCGCCGCGCTGGCGCGCCATCCCAAGGCCGATGTGGTCGTCGAGCTGGTCGGCGGATCGGACGGCCCCGCCCTCACCCTCGCCCGCGCCTCGCTGGCCGGCGGCAAGAGCTTCGTCACCGCCAACAAGGCGATGATCGCGCATCACGGGCTCGAGCTGGCCAATGCCGCCGAGACGGCCGGGCTGGCGCTCAAGTTCGAAGCCGCGGTGGCCGGCGGCGTGCCGGTGATCAAGGGGCTGCGCGAAGGCGCCGCCGCCAACGAGATCGCCCGCGTCTATGGCATCCTCAACGGCACCTGCAATTTCATCCTGTCCAAGATGGAGGCCGAAGGCCGCGACTTCGCCGAGATCCTCGCCGAGGCGCAGCGGCTCGGCTATGCCGAGGCCGATCCGAGCTTCGACATCGACGGCGTCGATGCCGCGCACAAGCTGTCGATCCTCGCCAGCCTGGCCTTCGGCACCCAGCCGGCATTCGACCAGGTGGCGATCACCGGGGTGCGCCATGTGCTCGCCGCCGACATCGCCGAGGCCGCGTCGCTCGGCTATCGCATCCGCCTGCTCGGCGTGGCCGATGCCGGCAGCGGCGGGCTGTTCCAGCGCGTCCATCCGCATCTCGTGCCGCTGAGCCATCCGCTCGCGCATGTCACCGGCTCGACCAACGCGGTGGTCGCCGAGGGCAATTTCGTCGGGCGGCTGCTGTTCCAGGGCGCCGGCGCGGGTGATGGCCCGACTGCTTCGGCGGTGGTTGCCGACCTGATCGACATCGCCCGCGGCGAATTCGGCCCGCCCTATGCGATGCCGGCCGCCGCGCTTGCCGCACCGGGCGCCGCCGACACCGGCGAGCGCACCGGCCGCGCCTATGTGCGCTTCACCGTGGCGGACAAGGTGGGCGTGCTCGCCGAGATCGCCGCGGCGATGCGCGATGCCGGCGTCTCGATCGAGAGCCTGATGCAGCGCGGCGCCAATCCCGACGGCAGCGTGCTGGTGGCGATCGTCACGCATGAAGGCCCGGAACGCGCGGTCGCGCAAGCGCTCGACAAGCTGCGCGGCTCGGCCAGCCTGACCGGCGAGCCGATGTGGATGCATATCCTGGCGGGCTGAGGCTGGCGGGAAGCAGCCATATAGTCTCTACCGTCACCCCGGCCTTGTGCCGGGGTCCCGCTACCTTGCTGCGGTGGAGAAGAAGCAGGATCCCGGCTCAAGGCCGGGATGACGAAGGAAGGAAACAAGCGGCCTGCCCGCTCGCTATTTCCTCAATCGGCGAGGCTGGTCTTTACCAGCGCCTTGCCCTTGCTCGGGCAGACCGGCGCGCCGGTGGTGCCGCAGGCCATGCCGGTGTTGCGGACCGCATCGCCCTTGGCATCGGCGACTTCGGTGCTGGGCAGCGGCAGGCGGTAGCGCTGGTTGGGATCGACCCGGACGACCGGGATCGCCGCCACCGGCCGGGCGCTCGCGGGGATGCGGGTGACCCGCGTCACCCGCGCCTTGGCGCGGCGGCGCTGCGGATCGATCGCGGGCGTGGCACCGGACAGGGTGAGAGCGACGAGCAGCAGCATTCCAGGAGTCTCCGAAGCGGGTTCATCGCGCTCAACGCACGTTTCGCCCTCCGGCTCCCTCAGGGTGCCAATTCGCGGCGGACATAGCGCACGCCGCGCGCGCTGACCGTGGCGGTCACGCCGACATAGCCGCAGCGCACGGTGAAGGCGCCCTGGCCGCACGGGGCATGGCCATCGGCACCGTCGAACAGCCGGTTGAGCCGGCCCTGATCGGTGTCCGGGCCGTTATAGGTCGTCTGCAGCGGCACGCGGTATCTGTCCGCCTCACGCCGCGAGCAGACGACGATCTCGTTCTCGTCGCGGGCGCGCTTGCACGCCGGGCTGGCCGACCAGCGCTCGCGGTGCATCGCCAGCACCTCGGCCGGGGTCTGTTCATGATCCTGGGCAAGCAACAGCAACGCGATCATCAGCATCTGCACGTCCTCCGCCCCCGGATTTCGTTACGCTAGCGCCATGTTGTGGCGGAATTGGGAGCAGCAGCCGGCTGACAACGTTAGCGGCATCGACAAGCGCCACGGTGCTGCCTAATCGCCGCCCCAAGTCCAATCACCGGGGTACCCCATGACTCAGCCCAGCCACGCTCTCGACCGTGTCCTCGTCCTCGAAATGGTGCGCGTGACCGAAGCGGCGGCGATCGCCGCTTCCACCCTGGTCGGGCGCGGCGACGAGAAGGCAGCCGATGCCGCCGCGGTCGAGGCGATGCGCGACGCGCTCAACAAGCTCTATCTCGACGGCACCGTGGTGATCGGCGAGGGCGAGCGCGACGAGGCGCCGATGCTGTTCATCGGCGAGAAGGTGGGCGCGGCGCAGGGTAAGGGCCCGGCGATCGACATCGCGCTCGATCCTCTCGAAGGCACCACGATCTGCGCCAAGGCCGGACCGAACGCGCTGGCGGTGCTGGCGGTCGCCGAGAAGGGCGGGCTGCTCAACGCGCCGGACGTGTACATGGACAAGATCGCGGTCGGCCCGGGCTATCCCGAAGGCGTGATCGACCTCAACAAGACGCCGACCGAGAATGTCTGCGCGATCGCCAAGGCCAAGGGCGTGCAGCCGCACGAGATCATCGCCTGCGTGCTCGATCGCCCGCGCCACGAGAAGCTGATCGCCGAGCTGCGCGAGATCGGCTGCGGCGTCGTGCTGATCGGCGACGGCGACGTGGCCGGCGTGATCGCCACCACCGATCCCGAGACGACCATCGACGTCTATATGGGCCAGGGCGGCGCCCCGGAGGGCGTGCTGGCCTGCGCGGCGCTGCGCTGCGTCGGCGGCCAGTTCAAGGGACGTCTGGTGTTCCGCAACGACGACGAGCGCGCCCGCGCGCGCAAATGGGGCATCGCCGATCTCGACAAGATCTATGACCTGACCGAGCTGGCCAAGGGCGACTGCATCTTCGCCGCGACGGGTGTCACGGACGGTTCGCTGCTCGAAGGCGTGAAGCGCTTCGCCACCAAGATGACCACCGAGAGCGTGGTGATGCGCGCGCATTCGGGCACGGTGCGCTGGGTGAAGGGCGAGCACCGGCTGTAAATTCATTTTCGTCACCCCGGCCTTGCGCCGGGGTCCCGCTTCTTCGCGGGAGGGAGTTAGCGGGACCCCGGC
>JAEXLC010000292.1 GCA_023445495.1 Pseudomonadota bacterium
GGATTTACAGGGTCACTCCGCCCCATGGCCCCCGAACTGGACGCCGAAGAAATCGCCCTTGTTCCAGCGCGGCCGCTCCGGCGCGTCGGTGAGGGTGCGGGCGATCGCATAGTTCAGCCGCATGTACTTGGCGGCCGAGTTCCAGTCGAACGGCAGGTCGATCTGGTCGGAGGGCTTGTGGTAATTCTCGGCGAGGAACTTCTTCTGCGCCTCGGCGCCCTGCCCACCCGGCCCGGTATCGAGCGACACGGCGGGGATGCCGGCCTTGACGAAGCTGTAGTGATCCGAGCGGACGAAGAACATCTCCTCCGGGCTCGGATCGGGCACGACCTTGAGCCCCTCGGTCGCCGCCGCCGCCGCGATCACCGGCCCCAGGCTCGAGCGCTCGCCGCCCAGCGCCACCACATCGACCAGCGGATAGGTGAGGATCGGCATGTCCATGTTGACGTCGGCGACCAGCTTGTCCTTCGGCACCGGCGGGTAATGCGCGAAATAATCGGAGCCGAGCAGCCCCTTCTCCTCGCCCGCCAGCGCGACGAACAGCATCGAGCGCTTCGGCTTCTCGCCCGACGCCACGAACTTGCGCGCCACCTCGAGCATCGTCGCGACGCCAACCGCATTGTCCATTGCGCCGTTATAGATGCGGTCGCCGTTCACCGCGTCGCCCACCCCGACATGATCGAGATGCGCGGACAGCACGACATATTCGCCCTTGAGCGTGGGATCGCTGCCCGAGATCATCCCGACGACGTTGCGCGTCGACTGGGTCACCAGCCGCGTCTTGCTCGCCACCTTGAGCGTGCCGACCAGCGGACCGGTCGGGATCCGGCCGCCCTTGCGCTCGGCGGCCAGCACCTCGGACCATTTGATCCTGGCGCCCTGGAACAGCTTCTCGGCGCCCACCGCGCCGACATAGCCGACCGGCGGCGCCCCCGCGGCGACGGCGAAGGCGGTGCCGTCCGGCCGCGCCCATGTGTTCCGCTCATAGTCGTAATAGGGAACGATCGCCTCGAACGGGAACTGCTCGCGCTGCGCAACCGACTCCAGCACGACCACCGCCACCGCGCCCTTGGCCTGCGCGATCGCCGCCTTCGCCTCGTCGTCGCCGAAATGCGCCTCGACTTCGTTCGGCAGCCCCTTGGGCACGCCGGGGAGGATCGCGACGATCTTCCCCTTCACGTCGAGGCCCTTGTAATCGTCGCGCTTCCCCTCGGGATAGACGATGCCATAGCCGGCAAAGACGATCCCGCCCTCGGCCTTGAAGTCCGGGGTGGCCGGGGCGGGCGTGTTGACGAAATCGATGCCGAACTGGAGCGGGATCTCGCTCGACCCGCGCACCAGGCTCCACTTCGCCTTCTCCGCCGGCTTGAACGCCACCAGCTTGAGCGGCTGGAACCAGCTGCCCTCCGCCCCCGGCTGCAGCCCGATCGCGAGCATCTGCGCCGCGACATATTCGGCCGCGATCTCATAGTCGCGCGTCCCCGCCTCGCGCCCGCGCATCGCATCGGAGGCGAGGAACTGGACATGCCCCTTCAGCGCCGCCTGTTCGGGCGGCAGCTGCGGCGCGGGCGCGGAGGCCGGTACCGTCTGGGCATGCGCAAGCGGTGCCGCGAGCAGCGCGGCGGCGAGGAGGAGGCGGCGCAGGATCATTTCGCCATCGGGCCCTTGTACAGCGTGCCGAAGAAGTCGCCCTTGTTCCACACCGGCTTGTCGGCGCCGTCGGCGATGGCGCGGGCGATCGCATAGTTGAGGCCGACGAAGCGCAGCCCCTGCTTCCAGTCGATCAGCTCGACCTGGTCCGAGGGCTGGTGGTAATGCTTGTCGAGGAACTCCTTGGTCGCCGCAGCGCCCTCGCCGCCCGGCCCGAGATCGAGCGAGACCGCGGGGATGCCCGCCTTGACGAAGCTGTAGTGATCCGAGCGGACGAAGCTCGCTTCCTCGGGCGTGGGATCGGGCACCAGCTTGACGCCCTCGGCCGCGGCGGCCGCCTCGACGATCTTGCCCACCGTGCTGCGATCCGCGCCGTACGCGACCAGATCGACGAAGTTGTAGGTCAGGATCGGCATGTCGAGATTGACGTCGGCGACGATCGATCCCTTGGGCACGGTCGGGTTGGCGGCGAAATATTCGGAGCCGACCAGCCCCTTTTCCTCGGCCGTCACCGCGACGAACAGGATCGAACGGCTCGGCGCCTTGCCCGATGTCTGGAAGCGCCGGGCGACCTCGAGCATCGAGGCGGTGCCGACGGCATTGTCCATCGCGCCGTTATAGATGGTGTCGCCCTTCGCATCGGGCTTGCCGACGCCGACATGATCGAGATGGGCGGAGATCACCACATATTCGCCCGCCTTGTCGGCGCCCGGCAACAGGCCGGCGACATTGTTGGCGCTGAGCTTGCGGATCGCGGTGTTGGCAGTGCCGGTGATCGTCACGCCGAGCGCGCCCGTAGGCAGCTTCTTGTCCGCCTTGTCGGCGGCGAGCACCGCGTCCCACTTGATCTTCGAACCCGCGAACAGCTTCGCCGCGCCGTCAAAGCCGAGATAGGCGAAGGCCGGCGCGCCCGCCCCGGCATCCGATCCGGCCCAGGTCATCGCTTCGCTCTGGGCGTAGCCGACGCTCACCGCGAACGGGAAGATCGCATGCCGGGCATTGCCTTCGATCAGGATCACGCCGACCGCGCCATGCTTCGCTGCGACCGCCGCCTGCTGATCGGGCTGCGACGAATGCGCGCGGATGTCGCTCGGCAAATCGTGCGGCGAATCGCGCAGCACCGCGACGATCGCGCCCTTGGCGTTCAGCCCCTTATATTCGGCTTCGCTGCCATAGCCGGCGAAGACGACCGGGCCGGCCACCGCGACCTTGGGATTGGACGATACCGCGCGAGCGACATAGTCCTTGCCCCATTCGAACGGGGTCTGGACGCCGCCACGGGTCATCACCAGCGTGCCATGATCCGCCGACTTGTAGGCAATCAGCGGCACCGGCTGGAACCACGTCCCGTCCACGCCCGCCGGCTTGAGCCCGGCGGCGAGCATCTGCGCCGCGACATATTGCTCGGCGATGGTCAGCTCGGGCGAACCGGTATCGCGGCCCTTCATCGCATCGGAGGCGAGGAACTGGACATGCGCCTTGAGCGCTGCCTCGTCCTTGCTCAGGTCCTGGGCGAAGGCGGGAGTCGCCGCGAGCAGAGTCGCGGCGAGCAGGAGTGCGCGCTTCATCATCACTTGGCGCCCGCGCCTTCATAGGTGAGGCCGAAGAAGTCGCCCTTGTTCCACAGCGGCTTCTGGTCGCCATCGGCGATCTCGCGGGCGATGCGATAGTTCACATCGACGAAGCGCACGCCCGATTCCCAGTCGATCGCCGGCAGCTGGCCGACTTCGTCCGAGGGCTGGTGATAGTGATTCTTCATGAAGTCATCGATCGCCGCGCGGCCCGGGCCGCCGGCACCCGGCCAGAGGAAGACCGAAGGCACGCCCTTGCGGACGAAGTTGTAGTGATCCGAACGGACGAAGATGTTCTCGCCGGGCAGCGGATCGTCGGACAGCGGCACGCCGATCGCCTTGCCGGCGCGCTCGACGATCGGGCCGAGCGTCGAGTGGCTGGCGCCGTACACGACGATGTCCTGGAACTTGTAGGTGATGATCGGCATGTCGAGATTCACATCGGCGACGATGCTCGACAGCTTCACGGTGGGGTTGTTGGCGAAATAGTCCGAGCCGACCAGGCCCTTCTCCTCAGCGGTGACCGCGAGGAACAGGATCGAGCGGCGCGGCTTGGTGCCGGCGGTCTTGAAGCGCTTGGCTTCCTCGATCAGCGAGGCGATGCCGACGGCGTCGTCGAGCGCGCCATTGTTGATCGTGTCGCCGGTCTTGTCCGGGCGGCTGACGCCGATGTGATCGAGATGCGCCGAGAGGACGACGACTTCCTTCGACAGGGTCGGGTCGCTGCCCGGGATCATGCCGGCGACGTTGTAGCTCTGCACCGGCGTGAGCGCGGTCTTGGCGGCGACGGTGACGCTCACCGGCAGCGCCTCGGCCTTGAACTTCGCGTCATCGGCCTCGGCCGCCTTGGCGATATCGGCCCATTTCTGCTTGGCGCCCGCGAACAGCTTTTCGGCGCCGACCAGGCTGATCGTGCCGGCCGAGGGGGTGCCCGGCGCGGCGATATGGCCGGTGCCGTTGGCGTTGCCCCAGGTGAAGCGGGCGCGGGTCGCGACGCCGGCATAGACGCTGAACGGCCGCGTCTTGGCGGTGCGCGGCGATTCGAGCGTGATCGTGGCAACCGCGCCATGCTTCGCCGCGATCTCCGACTTGGATGCCGGGTTGGAGAAATGCGCGGCGACCTCGCCGGGGAAGCTCTCGGGCGCGCCGCCGAAATAGGCGACGATCTTACCCTTCACATCGACGCCCTTATAGTCGTCGCGCCCCTGGCCGACGATGCCATAGCCGACGAACACCACCGGCGCGGTGACGGTGTAGTTGGGCGTCTCCGGATTGGCCGAGGAGACGAAGTCCTTGCCGAATTCGAGCGCGACCGGCGCGCCGCCCTTGCGGGTGAGCGACAGCGTGCCCGGGCCTTCGAGCTTGGCGCTGATCAGCGGCACGTTCTGGAGGTAGCCACCGTCGTCGCCCGCCGGCTTGAGGCCCGCCGCATAGAATTGCGACGCGACATATTGCGCGGCGATGTTGAACTCGTTGCTGCCCGCCTCACGGCCCTTGAGCGCGTCCGAGGCGAGGAACATCACATGGCTCTTGAGCGCGGCCTGGTCGGCGGGCAGCTCGGCATTGATGATCGCATTGCGCTCGGCGGCGGTCGGCGTGGGCGCCGGGGCCGGTGCGGGGGTGTTCTGGGCATAGGCGGGCATCGCCAGCAACAGCGCAAGGGCGAGCGGCGTGGTGTTACGGATCATTTCGGGGGGAACCTCTCGGGCACAACTCGGTATATCGCTTCGGTAGCACGGCTTGGCGCAGGCGCAAGCCGGCAGATATCGTTACGGCAGGGCGAGATCGGAGCCCCAGCCGGGCGATCGAGCAGCCCTTGTGGAAAATAGCCGGGATCCCGACCAAATTAGGTGTCCCCAATCGAATAGTTGCCCCTATATCCGAGGGATCATGGCAGACGCACGTATCGCACCGCAGACCCCGCAGATCATTCGCCGCGAAGACTATCGCGCGCCGGACTGGTTTGTTCCCGAGATCGCGCTCGACTTCGATCTCGATCCCACCGCGACCCGGGTGCACGCGACGCTCAAGGTCGAGCGCAACGGCAAGCATGATCGCCCGCTGGTGCTCAACGGCGATGCGCTGGCGGCGGAATCGGTGCTGGTCGACGGCGTCGAGGCGCAGGGCTGGACGATGGACGGGCCCGACCTGGTGATCCCGCTCACCGGCACTGCCCATGTGATCGAGACGGTCGTGACGATCGCGCCCGAGCGCAACACCCAGCTCCAGGGGCTCTATGCCTCGTCGGGCATGCTCTGCACCCAGTGCGAGGCCGAGGGCTTCCGCCGCATCACCTTCTTCCCGGACCGGCCGGACGTGCTGTCCAAGTACAAGGTCAGGCTGACCGCCGACAAGGCGCGCTTCCCGGTGCTGCTCGCCAATGGCGATCCGATCGCGCAGGGCGCGCTCGACGACGGGCGCCACTGGGCCGAATGGCATGATCCGTTCAACAAGCCGAGCTACCTGTTCGCGCTGGTCGCCGGCGACCTGGTGGCTAACAAGGGCCAGTTCACCACGATGAGCGGCCGCACGGTCGATCTCGGCATCTGGGTGCGCGAAGGCGACCTGCCCAAGACCGATCACGCGCTGCACGCGCTCAAGCTGTCGATGGCCTGGGACGAGAGCGTCTATGGCCGCGAGTATGACCTCGACGTGTTCAACATCGTCGCGGTCGACGACTTCAATTTCGGCGCGATGGAGAACAAGGGGCTGAACGTCTTCAACAGCCGCTACATCCTCGCCGATCCCGATACCGCTACCGATTACGACTATGACGCGATCGCCGCGGTGGTCGCGCATGAATATTTCCACAACTGGTCGGGCAACCGCGTCACCTGCCGCGACTGGTTCCAGTTGAGCCTGAAGGAAGGCTTCACGGTGTTCCGCGACCAGAGCTTCTCGGGCGACCAAGGCTCGAAGGCGGTCAAGCGGATTGAGGATGTCCGCGGCCTGCGCGCCTCGCAGTTCCCCGAGGATTCGGGGCCGCTCGCGCATCCGGTGCGCCCGGACGAATATATCGAGATCTCGAACTTCTACACGGCGACCATCTACAACAAGGGCGCCGAAGTGATCCGGATGATGTCGACCATCCTCGGCCCGCAGAAGTTCCGCGCGGCGACCGACCTCTATTTCGACCGGTTCGACGGCACGGCGGCGACCTGCGAGGATTTCGTGCGCTGCATGGAGGAGGCCGGCGGCGTCGACCTCACCCAGTTCCGCCGCTGGTACAGCCAGGCGGGCACGCCGCGCGTCTCGGCCAATCTCAGCCAGGAAGGCGGCAAGGCGCGCCTCAAGCTCGCCCAGACCGTGCCGCCGACGCCGGGCCAGCCGGTCAAGGAACCGATGGTGCTGCCGCTCAAGGTCAAGCTGTTCGGCGGGATCACCGGGCGGCCGATGTGCGACGAGCAGCTGGTGCTGCTGAAGGACGCGGCGCAGGAGATCGTGTTCGAGAACCTCTCCGAAACGCCGGTGCTGTCGATCAATCGCGGCTTCTCGGCACCGGTGGTCGTCGAAACCAACCGCACGGCGAAGGACCTCGCCTTCCTCTCGGCGCATGATGACGATCCCTTCGCCCGCTACGAGGCGATGCAGCAGCTGATGCTCGATACGCTGGTCGCCGCGGTGACCAGCGGCAAGGGCGCGCATGACGCGGTGATCGAGGCGGTGCGCAACACGCTGACCGACGCGGCGCTCGACCAGGCGTTCATCGCCGAGGCGGTGCTGCTGCCGTCGGACAGCTTCATCGGCGACCAGATGGCGGTGGTCGATCCCGACGCGATCTTCGCGGCGCGCGAGGCGCTGCGTGCGGATCTCGGCAAGGCGCTGAACGCGGAATGGCGCGCGGCCTATGACGGGGCGCAGGCCAATCGCTTCGAATATTCGCCCGCGGCCAAGGGCGCGCGCCGGGTGAAGACGGTCGCGCTCGGCTATATCGCCGCCAGCGGCGCGGCGGACGCGGCCGAGCTCGCTTATGGCCAGTTCGAGGCGGCGGACAACATGACCGACCGCCAGGGCGCGCTTACCACGCTGGTAAACGGCAGTTCGGACAAGCGCGAGGCGGCACTGACGGCGTTCTACGATCGCTACCAGGGCAATGCGCTGGTGCTGGACAAGTGGTTCCAGACCCAGGCGCTGTCGTCGCGCGAGGATGCCGCGGCGGCCGTCGAGGCGCTGGCCGGGCACAAGGACTTCACCCTCGCCAATCCGAACCGGGCGCGGGCGCTGATCGGCGCGTTCAGCGTCAACCAGCGGGCGTTCCACGACGTCTCGGGCCGGGGCTATCGCTTCGTGGCGGACCAGCTGATCGCGCTCGACCGCCTGAACCCGCAGACCGCCGCCAAGCTGGTCCCGCCGCTCGGCCGCTGGAAGCGCTTCGACGCCGCCCGTGCCGCCAAGATGCGCGCCGAGCTGGAACGCATCGTCGCGACGCCGGGGCTGAGCAAGGACATGTTCGAGCAGGCGTCGAAGTCGCTGGATTGACCGGAAAAAGCCTCCCCGAGCTCGCTCGGGGAGGGGGACCAGCCGAAGGCTGGTGGAGGGGCTGACGGCGAAGCCGGCGGTGTTCCACCGCCGCCCCTCCCCCCCCGGCCGTCGGCCGGCGGGCCCCCGCCCCCCCCCCAACGGGGGGGGGGGG
>JAEXLC010000294.1 GCA_023445495.1 Pseudomonadota bacterium
CCGTCGCGCTGCATCGCGCGGCCGTTGCGGCCGTTCTGCTCGTCGCGGCTCGGCGCGACGTTGACGCGGCTCGACTTGATCTTGTCGGCGGCGGCGACGAAGCCCTCGGGCAGCGGCACGACGCTGAGCTTCTGGCGGATCAGCCGCTCGATGTCACGCAGATAGGGGCGCTCGTCATCGGCGCAGAAGCTGATCGCCTCGCCGTCATTGCCCGCACGCGCGGTGCGGCCGATGCGGTGGACATACTGGTCCGCGACGTTGGGCAGCTCGAAGTTGAAGACATGGCTGACGCCCGACACGTCGATGCCGCGCGCGGCGATGTCGGTGGCGACCAGGATCTTGACCTTGCCGGCGCGGAACTCGCCGAGCGCGCGCTCGCGCTGCGGCTGGCTCTTGTTGCCATGGATCGCGTTGGCGGCGATGCCATTGCCCGCGAGCAGGCGGACGACGCGATCCGCGCCGTGCTTGGTGCGGGTGAACACCAGCGCGCGATCGATCTCGGTGTCGCGCAGCATCATGGTGAGCAGCGCCTGCTTCTCGGCCTGCTGGACGAAGGTGACGCTCTGCGCGACGCGCTCGGCGGTGGTCGCCTCGGGGGTGACCTTCACCTCCACCGGCTCCTTGATGAACTGGCCGGCGAGCTCGCGGATCGTCTTCGGCATGGTCGCCGAGAAGAACAGCGACTGGCGCTTGGCCGGCAGCTCGCGGACGATGCGCTTGAGCGCGTGGATGAAGCCGAGGTCCATCATCTGGTCGGCTTCGTCGAGCACGAAGATCTCGAGGCCCATCAGGATCGCGTAGCACTGGTCCATCAGGTCGACGAGGCGGCCCGGTGTGGCGACGAGGATGTCGACGCCCTTGGCGAGGTCGGTCTTGTTCTTGTGGATCGACGTGCCGCCGAAGATGGTGGCGACCGAAAGCCGGGTGCCCTTCGAATAGTGGCGGGCCTGATCGGCGATCTGGCTGGCGAGCTCGCGGGTGGGGGCGAGCACGAGCATGCGACAGCCGCGCGGCTGGGCGCGCTTGCCGCTAGCGACCAGACGGTCGATCGAGGGAAGCATGAACGCGGCGGTCTTGCCGGTGCCGGTCTGGGCGATGCCGAGCAGGTCGCGCCCTTCGAGCAGCGACGGGATCGACTTGGCCTGGATCGGCGTCGCCTCGCTATAGCCCTTGGCGGCAAGCGCGGCGAGAACGGTCTCCGAGAGACCGAGTTCGTTGAATTGCATTATCTGTCCTGTACATACGGCCGGGCGCACCGGACGGAATCCAGGCGCAAGGCGGGGTCAAAAATGACGACCCGCGTGACTAGGGAAGCCGGGAAAACAAAGAGGCGGAGCCTGGGCCCTTGGGGATAAACCCGCATGCCCGATCACGCTGCATTACGCCTCGATGGTCGGCCATATGGCGATGAAATCGGTTTCCGTCAAGGAAGGGGCTAGTAGCCGGTCACGCAGCCGTAAAGCGACTTGAGCTTTTCGAGCCGCTCGCCGCGTTTCAGCGCCTTGGCGAAACTTATGAGTTGGGCATTGGCGCGTTGAAACGCCTGATCGCGCTCGGGCTCGGTCTCACCTTGATTGCTCGCGTGCGCCCAGATTGCCTCACCAACGAGCGCCTCCTGCCTCGAGCAGAGATAAAGGCCGCCGCCTCCGACGACATGGTAGCGCAGGACGATATCACCGCTTCCGTTGTCACCAACGCTCACGCTCTCCTCCGAAAGCGGAAAGCAGGCCGTCATCGCCGGATTGTCGAGATCGGCATGCGTCAGGCGCTCGAAGTTGCGCCAGCAGGCTTTCCCTGCCGAAGCATCACCGGCGCGGCGCTCGCATTTGCACGATTTATCCGCGATCTGCTGCAACTGATCGGTGCCGGGTTTGATCGTCCACACCGCCAATGCCGGCAACGCGATTGCCGCAATTGCGATGGGCAACAGGATAGCGATCAGCGGGGTTCGGTTCATGGCCGGCAGGCTAGCCGGCTCTCGACCGTTCCGCATGCGAAATTTGCTCCGAAACACGTCTTTGCAAAGCTCTCGTTAACGCCTCTCCGGCTAGGCTAGGGGCGCCAATCATGGAGCCCCAAATTGCTCGTCGCCAAGCTTGAGATCCTCGGAGATATCGACCGCCGCGGCGCGATCCGTTTCGATGCGGATTCGCCCTCGACCCTGCGTACCCCCGATGGCGCGCCGATCGACGTGCAGGTCGAGGACTTCTCGCGCACGGGCTTCCGCTTCGCCTCCGAGCTCGACCTGCCGGTGGGCACGCTCGTCTCGCTCGGCCTGTCGGGCGCCGGATCGCGCGCCGCCAAGATCGTGCGCCGCTCGGGCAGCACCTATGGCTGCGCCTTCATGAAGGCGCTGACCGAGGAAGAGATCGCGCATGCCTTCCGCGGGCAGGAGCATATCCTGGCCGATCTCTCGGCCGCGCTCGCCGCGCGCTTCGGCACCGGCAAGCCGGGTGCCCGGCCGACGATCCCGCCGCTGCGCCGGCTTATGCGTCGCCCGACCCGCGAGGACTGAACGCCCGTTCCCGATAGGCGAACCAGTCAAAGTCGGCGGGGAGCCCCGCGCCGGACAGGTCCTGGCACGCCATGCCGATGAACGCGCCGGTGAAGTTCGCCATGCCCGGCGCGCTCGCCTCGTCCGACAGGATCGAGGCGTCGAACTGCTCGGGCAGCCAGCTCCAGTCGCCGCCGGGCGTGCGCCAGGCGAAGCGCAACCGCTCGTAATCGACTTCGACGCGCAGCTCGATCGGGCCTTCGGGAAGGGCGATCGGTGCGGTGAACGCATCGGCCTGGGGGGAATCGGGCAGCGCCGACATCACCCGGATATGGCGGCCATGCTCCTCGTCGTTCGAGACGTGGAGGTAATGGAATTTCGCGGCGTTATAGTACGCCACCAGCCCCGCGGCCTGCTGGAAATGCTGCGGGGCATAGTCCAGCGCGCACGATGCCGAATAGCAAAAGGCCTGTTGCCGCCGCGCGACCAGGGCCTGGGTGAACTGGCTGCCGATCGTCTCGCGGCCATGTAGCCGCAAATGTCCCGGTCGGGCGGTGAGGCTGAAGATCGCCTCGGGCTCGGGCGTGCGCAGCCATTGGAAGTCGATCGGCAGGTCGGGGCCGTCGAAATCGTCGCGGGTATCGGCCGGGGCGCGGCCTTCGGGGCCGGGGATTTCGAGCATCGGCATGCCGGGCTCGCCTGTGGTGTAGAGCCAGCCATCCGCGTCCCAGCGCATCGGCTGGATCGCGGTCTCGCGGCCGAGCACGCAGCGCCCGCGATTGGGTAGCGGGCGGCCGCACAGATAGACCAGCCAGGGCTCGCCTTCCGGCGTCTCGACCAGATCGGCATGGCCGGCGCGGGCAAGCGGCGCATCGGGACGGGTGCGACTGCTCAGGATATAGGTTTCGGGATGGAGTTCGTACGGGCCGGTGAGGTTGCGCGAGCGCGCCATGGTCACCGCATGGTTCCAGCCGGTGCCGCCTTCGGCAGTCAGGAGATAGTACCAGCCGTCGCGCCGGTAGAGATGCGGCGCCTCGGTGAGGCCGAGCGGCGTGCCGGGGAAGATGTTGATCCGCTCGCCGATCAGGCGCTGCTCGGCCGGGGCATATTCCTGCGCGACGATGCCGGCGAAGCGGTTGCGACCGGGGCGATGGTCCCAGAGCATGTTGAGCAGCCACTTCCGTCCGTCCTCGTCATGGAAGATCGAGGGATCGAAGCCGCTCGAGTTGAGGTGGATCGGATCGGACCAGTCGCCGTCGATGCTGTCGCAGGTGACGAGGTAATTGTGGAAGTCGCGCAGGGAGGCGCCCGATGCGCCGCCGACCGTGGTGCGGCCATAGCGCTTCACATCAGTGTAGATCAGGTGGAAGCGCTTGCCGTCGTGCGAAAGGCACGGTGCCCAGACGCCGCAGCTGTCCGGATCGCCGCGCATGTCGAGCTGGCTGGCGCGGTTGAGCGGGCGGGCGATCAGCGTCCAGTTGGCGAGGTCGCGGCTGTGGTGGATCTGCACACCGGGGAACCACTCGAAGGTGGAGGTGGCGATGTAATAGTCTTCGCCGACGCGGACGATCGAGGGATCGGGATTGAAACCGGGCAGGATGGGATTGCGGGTCATGCGGGCTTTCGTACCAGCGTCCAGAGCACGGCCGCGGCGACGAGGTCGAGCAGGCCGAGCGCGATGAAGAAGGGGTTATAGCCGATCGAGGCGACGAGGCTCCCCATCAGCAGCGAGAAGATCAGGATCGAGGCATTGGCGCAGGTGCCCGCCATGCCGGCGACGGTGCCAAGCTCGTCGCGGCGGAACAGGTCGCTGGCCATGGTGATGACGGTGACCGACAGCGTCTGGTGCGCGAAGCCGCCGAGGCAGAGCAAAGCGACCGCCGCCCAGGCATTCTCGACAAAGCCGACGAACATCATGCCGGTCATCAGCACCGCGCCAAAGGTGAAGGTCCAGCGGCGCGCGTCGATCAGGTTGATGCCGCGCCGTTCCAGCCACAGCACCAGGGTGGGGCCGAACAGGCAGCCGAGATCGGCGGCGACGAAGGGCAGGAAGGCGCTGAGCGCGATCTCGGCCAGGTCGAAATGGCGGATCTTCACCAGATAGAGCGGCAGCCAGAAGGTCAGCGTGCCCCAGGTCGGATCGGCGAGGAAGCGCGGGATGGCGATGCCCCAGAAGTTGCGCTGCCTGAGGATCGATCCGATCGAGGGGCGGGTGCCGGCCGCCTGGGTATGCGCTTCCTGGCCGGCGAGGATATGCGCGCGCTCCTCCTCGCTGATATCGGGATGCTCGGCGGGCGAACGATAGAAGCGCAGCCACAACAGCACCCACAGCAAGGCCATCGCGCCGGCGACGACGAACGCCGCGCGCCAGTTCCACATCCAGATCGACCAGGCGACCAGCGGCGCGGCGAGCGCCGATCCGGCCGAGGCGCCGAGATTGTAGACCCCGCCCGCCAGCCCGCGCTCCTTGGCGGGAAACCATTCGGAGACGACCTTGAGCCCGCCGGTGTGCGACGTCCCCTCGGCAAAGCCCAGCGCGCCGCGCAGCCCGAACAGCATCTGCCAGTTGAACGCCAGGCCATGCGCCATGGTCAGCAGGCCCCAGCAGCTCGCGAAGATGGCGAGGCCGGTGCGCAGCCCGATCGTGTCGAGGATATAGCCGACCACCGGTTGCAGCATGACGCCGGCCTGAAAGGCGGCGGTGATCCAGCTGTACTGATGCTCGTCGATGCCGAGATCGGGCATGAACACCGGCGCCGCCACGGCGAGGGTCGATCGGGTGAGATAGTTCACGATCGTGCCGAGCATCACGATCGCGATGATCCACCAGCGCAGGGCGCGCGTGCGTCGCCAGAAGGACATGGCCTCTCCCATCCGGACGTCGGGGTCGCGCCCGTTAGCGCTAACGGTGGCGGGTTTGGCGGGGGAGGGCAAGGGGGATATTGTATGAGTTATTTGAAATGCTCGGCTCCTGTCGTCACCCTGAACTTGTTTCAGGGTCCAAGGTTGGGCCTGGCGACCGCCCGGCAGATCGAGCGGTGCCGCCTGCCGCGCACTGGATGCTGAAACGCGTTCAGCATGACGGGAGGCGCGGTGCAGGTTTGAGCGCAAACGCCGGGATGTGGGGAAGGCGCACACAGCCTATATCCCTCCCATGACCCACCCTCTCTCCCTTCCCGAAGACGCGGCCTGGGCCGCCTTCGAAGCGCGCGACCGCGCATTCGAAGGGCGGCTGATCGTCGCGGTCACCACCACGCGCATCTATTGCAAGCCGACCTGCCCGGCGCGGCGGCCCAAGCGCGAGCATGTCGAGTTCTTCGACGATGCCGAGGCCGCGCGGGCGGCGGGCTATCGCGCCTGTCTGCGCTGCAAGCCCGACGAGGTCGGCCGCGACCGGGTGGCGGTGGCGCGGGCGGTCGCGCTGATCGAGGCGGCGGAGGAAAGCGTCTCGCTCGATGAAGTCGCCGCGGCGGTCGGCTATGCCCCGCATCATTTCCACCGGCTGTTCAAGCGCGCCACCGGCGTGACCCCGGCGGCCTATGCCCGCGGCCTCAAGGCGAAGCGCGCGGCGGAAGCGCTGGACGCGGGCAGCGTCACCGAGGCGATCTACGAGGCCGGCTATTCGGCGCCGAGCCGCTTCTACGAGACCGCCAATGCCCGGCTCGGCATGTCGCCCAGCGTGTGGAAGCGCGGCGGGGCAGGGGTGACGATCCGCTGGACGCTGGCCGAGACCAGCCTGGGCCCGCTGCTGATCGCGGCGACCGACAAGGGGCTGTGCCGCGTCGCGTTCGAGGAAAGCGCGCTCGATCTCGCGACGCGCTTCCCGGCGGCCGAGATCGTCCAGGGCGGCGCCGCGCTTTCGGCATTGGCCGCGCGGGTGGTCGCCGAAGTCGAGAGCCCGGGCCGCGATACCGATCTGCCGCTCGACGTGCAGGGCACCGCTTTCCAGGAAGCGGTGTGGCAGGCGCTGCGCGCGATCCCGCCGGGCGAAACGCGCAGCTATGCCCAGCTCGCGGCGGCGGCCGGCAGCCCCGGCGCGGTGCGCGCGGCGGGCACGGCCTGCGGGGCGAACCATGTGCCGGTGATCATCCCCTGCCACCGCGCGCTGCGCTCGGACGGCAGCATGGGCGGCTATGCCTATGGCGTCGATCGCAAGCGGGCGCTGCTCCGGCGCGAAGGCGGTGACGCATGAGCTATGTGATCCAGGGGCTCGACCCCGCGCCGTTCCGCCGGCTGTACGGCTTGTCGGACGAAGCGCTGGCCGCCGAGCGAGTGGTTCGCATGACCGTGACCGACAAGCCGGGAGCGCCTTGCCGGGTCGAACTGGCCGATGCGGAGCCGGGCGAGACGGTGCTGCTGCTCAATCACGCGCACCTGCCGGTCGATACGCCCTATCGCAGCGCCCATGCGATCTTCGTGCGCGAGGGCGCCGAGGTGGCGGCGCGGTTCGAGGATGCGGTGCCGGAGGTGCTGGCGATCCGCCTGCTCTCGGTCCGCGCGTTCGATGGCGCGGGGATGATGACCGATGCCGATGTGGTTGAGGGACGCGACCTCGAGCCGCTGATCGCGCGGATGTTCGCCGATCTGGCGGTGGCATATCTCCATGTGCACAATGCGAAGCGCGGCTGCTTCGCCGCGCGGGTGGATCGCCTTTAATTCCCGCGTCACCTCGGCCTTGAGCCGGGGTCCCGCTGCACTTGCCCCGCAGAAGAAGAAGCGGGATCCCGGCTCAAGGCCGGGATGACGGCGGGTTATTTGGCAGAAGCCCCCGGCGTCGCGCTCGCCTCCGCTTCCGGCCCGGCCGCCGCGCATTTGTACACCAGCTTCTCGTTGTAGACCGCCGGCAGCGCGGTGCGGATGTTCTGCTGCTGCGTCGCCAGCTCGGCGCGCTTGGCCTGGTCGGACGAGCATTCCTTGAGCGGCACGCCCTTCCGCAGCGCCCGCGCCTGCTTCATCTGCTCGGAGGAGAGCAGGTAGCGGGTGTTGGTATAGGTGCCGGTCGCGGGATCGAAGTCGAGCACCGAGACATTGGCTTCCTGATCGGGCACCAGGATGCGCTGCCAGTGGCTTCCCGCTTCGGCATATTGGGTGCGGCTGTTGATGCAGCCGTCATTGCCGATGTCGAGATCGACCTTGTCGGTGGCCGAGACGATCACGCGGCTGCGCTCGGGCACCAGCGTGCAGACCAGCTTGCCCTGGGCGGTGCTGGCCGCGGCGCCGGCCGCCGCCGCCTTGGGCACCGGCACCACCGAGGCTTCGTCGAAGCCCGGCCGGCTGAGGAACAGCGCCACCGCGCCCAGCATCAGCACGCCGCCGCCCGCCGCGACCCAGATCGCCTCGCGCTTGCGTTCGCGCGACAGCAGCAGCCCGGCGCCGCCCACGGCCAGCGCGCCGAGCACCAGCAGCACCGCTGCGCCCGCCATATAGTTCTCGCGCGTGGTCTCGGCGCGGTTGCGGGCCTGGGCGATCGCGCTGTCGCGCTCGACCTCGGCGCGGGCGGCTTCCGCGCGCGACGTCTCGTCGGCCGCCAGCCGCGCCTTTTCGTCGGCGCTGCGCTCCTGCGCCATCTGCTCCTCGACCGAGGTACAGGGCACGTCGATGGTCGAGACAGGCTGCTTCGCCTCGGCCAGGAACGCCGCCAGCTCGCTGTCGGCGATGGCAAAGGCGAAGGTCGAATCGCCTTCGTCATTATGGGTGATCGCCGAGTTCACGCCGAGCACGCGGCCGCAGCGATCGAGCAGCGGGCCGCCAGAATTGCCGCGCGCGATGCTGGCGGTGTGGAGCAGCACGCTCACCCCGCTCAGCTGGCGCAGGCCGGCGAACCCGCCCTGCGAGCGCACCGGCGATTGCGGCTTGATGAAGTCCGCCGCCGATCGTGCGGTGGCGACATCGACATTGCCCGGATAGCCGAGCGCGATCAGCGTATCGCCGTCGGAAATCTTGCCGTTGAACAGGGTGAGCGGCGGCAGGCGCACGCCGGTGAACTCGATCAGCGCGAGGTCGCGCGCCTGGTCGATCTTGATGACCTTGCCCTGGTACGACTTGTCGCCCTCGGACGGGACGACGCCGATCACGACATTGTCGGGATAGCGCGAGGCGAGCTCGACGACATGCGCGTTGGTCACCACCCGGTTGGGCGCCACCGCGAAGCCGCTGCCATGGCCGAAGCCGACAACCTCGTCATCGACCACCGCGATCGTGACGATGCGCACCACGCCCCGCGCCGAGGCGGAGATGTCGTCGGCATGCGCGGGCCCCGCCCATGCGAAGAGCAGCGCCACGACCAGAAGCAACCGACGCATCATCGAACCCGAACCCTTTGTTTCTGGCCGGCAGCTTTCGGGCAAAAGCGGCGCGGGTTCAAGCGGCAGGCGGTGCGGTTCGCATCCGGAACCGCGCCGCCGCGCGCATCATCCCGCCTTCTTCTTGTTCTTGGCGTCTTCCTCGGCCTTTTTCGCCTTGGCCTCGGAATCCGCGATCACCTTGAGCGCGGCTTCCTTGCCGTCCTTGTCGAGCGCCTCGAGCACCTTCAGCGAGACATTCTCGCCGCTCTGGTGCGGGCCATAGGCGATCTTCTCGAACGCGATCTTCGCGCCGGGGATGTTGCCCTGCTCGAGCAGCACCTTGCCCACCTGGAAGCGCAGCCCGTCATCGAACGGCGCATAGGTATAGGCGCCGACCAGCCCGTCCTGCGCCATCTTGGGCTCCGGCTGCCCCGCGGCCTCGTAGCTCTGGTAGAAGAGCACCAGCGGCTGGGGATAGCTGGGGTCGAGCTTGTTGGCCTTGATGAACCAGGCGCGGATCGCCTTCCACCGCGCGGCATCGGTCACCTTGGCGTCCTTGGCGATCGCCTGCTGGGCCATGCCCTTGTAGAGCAGCGCATGGATCGAGTTCGGCTCGGCGGCGAGCGCGCGATCGGCCGCCGCTTCGGCGGCGGCATAGTTCTTGGCGTCGAACTCGGCCTCGGCCAGCTCGTTCTGCGCGCCGGCATCGTTCGGATAGGCGGCCGCCGCCTGGCGTGCCCATTCGACCACCATCTTGGCGCGTTCCTCATCGACGCCGCGCGTCGAATAGATCCGCGCCTTCATCGTCGCCGCTTCGCCGGCGCTGAGCCGGCGCATCGTGACTTCGCCGACCTTCACCTTGTCGGCGGGCACGGTGATCGTCGGCAGCACCGCGCGCGCGCCATAGGCGTTGAGCTTGGAATCGAGCTGGCTCAGATTGCCGAACGCGTTGTTGGCTTCCTCGACCGATTTGCCCTCGTTGAGCGCCTGGATATAGGTGCCCAGCTCCTTGGCATGGCCGCCCAGCACCGAATAATGGGTGAGCAGCCAGCCGCGCCCGTAGAGCGTCTGGGTGTCCAGCTCCTTGTCCTTGGGATCGAGCCGCAACAGGCGCTCCGCCGGCATCTGCGCGATGCGGCCGATGCCATAGGCGCGATATTCGGGTGCCTTGCCGATCACCAGCGTGCCGTCGCCCGCGCGGTAGAATGCCGTTCCGACGAATTCGGCAAAGCCTTCGACGAACCATTTCGGGAAGACGACGCTGGGCCAGCTCGAGAACATGAAGCTATGGGCATATTCGTGCTGCAGGATCGTCTGCGCATCGAGCCCGCCGCCGCCGCTTTCCTTGGGCACGAACGCCACCGGGCCGGTGGCGCGCGCATCGAAGAAGCCGGCCGGGCCGCTGCCGCCGTACAGGCGCTGGATCTCGCCGACATTGGCGACGACGAACACATGCACGCGCATCATCGGGCTCAGCGGCTTGTCCGGCGTGCCGGTCAGGAAGCGCAGCGTCTGGTCGAAGCGCTCGAGCCGCTCGGTATAGGCTTTGAGCTTGTCCGGATTCTCGTCCGAATAGACGACGAAATGCTTCGAGCTCGCTTCATACCAATCGGCATGCGCCAGCGATGGTGCCAGCAGAAGCGCGGCAGTGATGAACAGACGTTTGAACATGATCTTGTCCCCCCGGAAGCAGAGGAGCTTAAGAATGGCGTGATCGCTCGGCAAGACTGTCCGCTCAGTCTTGCCCGGCGTCTTCGCCCTTGCGGTCCCTGCTGTCGATCGCGGTGATCGCGGCGTCGATTTCGCCGGCGTCGATCTTGCCGATCAGCATGCGCGCGAATTCCGCCAGGCCCTTGCCGTGCGGCTGATAGGCGAGCGGCACCAGCAACTCGCGGGCCCGGCCCGCATCGCGATCCTTGAGGAACATCACCGCCACGTTCATGCGCAAGCCATCGTCCTGCGGCGCGTAGTTGAACGCGTCGTACAGGCCATCCTTGGCGAGCGAAGGGATCGGCACGCCCTGCTCGGCATAGCTGCGATAATAGAGGATCAGCGGTTCGGGATCCTGGGGATCGATCCGGTTGCCGGCGGCGATGATCTTGCGGATGCCGTTCCAGGTCTCCTTGCCATAGTCCTTCGCCCGGTGGGCCAGCGCCATCCGGCACATCGCCTTGTAGACATAGCCGTCCACGGCCTTGGGATCGGCGGCGATCGCCCGGTCCGCCGCGGCTTCGGACTCGGCGTAGTCCCGCGCGTCATAGGCGGTTTCGGTGAGCACGAGCTGCGCGCCGACATCGCCCGGATAGGCGGCGGCGGCCTTCTTTGCGGCTGCATAGACGCCCGGCGCCGTCTTGGCGGTCACGCCGTTCTTGGTGAGGATACGCACGTCCATCGTCGCCGCTTCGCCCGGCGTGAGCTTGCGGATGGAAACTTCGCCGATCTGGAGCTGCGCTCCCGTGAGCCGGGCGACATTCATCCGGCCGCCCTTCTTGTACTTTTCGAGTTCGCGATCGAGCTGTTTGAGGTCGCCGAAGGTCTCGGCTGCCTCGAGCGGTGTCTTCCCCGCGTTCAGCGCGGCGATATAGGCCGAGAGCTGCTTTTCCCGCGCCGGGGCGCCAATCGTCAGATAATGGGTCAGCAGCCAGCCGCGACCATAGAGCCCGTCGATCTCGGTCTCGTTGAGCTTGACCGTGTCGGCCACCATCATCCTGGCCACCGGCAGCGCGTTGCCCTGCATCAGGCCGATGCCGCGGTAGAGCGGCGGCTCGCCAAAGGTGATCCCGCCATCCTTGCCGAAAACGGCGGTGGCGTGAAACTCGGCAAAGCCCTCGATGAACCAGCTCGGAAAGGCGGTGCCGGGCGCCATCGTCCACATCAGGTGGTGCGAATATTCGTGGAAGAGGATCGCGAGCGGACTGAGGTCGATGGCTCCGCCCGATCCCGAGGCGCGCGGCACCATCGCCAGCGACCCGCCGGCGCGCGGGCGATAGAAGCCGGCAACCGAGCTCTGGCGGGCGAGCTTGGCGACATCGGCGGTATCGTCCACGACATAGACGGTCAGCCGGTTGGCGCGGCTCAGCGGCGCATCTTCAAGGCTGCGCAGCACGCGCATGCCCTTGTCGAAGCGCTCCAGCTGCGTCGCGAATTCCTTGAGCTTCTCCGGCTTCTGCTCGGAATAGACCGTGAAATGCGCCGAGCTGGCTTCGTACCAATCGGCGTGCGCCGCCATCGGCAAGACAAGGCAAGTGGCAGCAAGCAGCGTGCGTAACATCTGGAAATTCCCCCGTTTTCGCGCCGATGCTTATCGGCGTGCATCCAGCGCACAAGGGGAAATTTAGAACCGATTCAGACGAAACTATAGGGATCGACGTCCACTGCCACGCGCACCTTCTGGCTCCAGCTCAACGAACCCAGCCAGTCGCGCAGCACCTGCTGCACGTCGAAGCTGCGCCGGGCATGGACGAGCAGCCGGTAGCGGTGCCGCCCGCGCAGCATCGCCAGCGGGGCGGGGGCGGGGCCGTAGACGTGCATGTCCTCGCCGATCTCGGGCGCGGTGCGGCCGATCATCCGCGCGGTCTCCTCGGCGGCGGCGCGGTCCTCGGAGCTGACGATGATCGCGGCATAGCGGCCGAAGGGCGGGGCATCGGCATCGCGCCGCGCCTCGGTTTCCGCCGCGTAGAAGCTCTCGGCATCGCCGGTGATCAGCGCCTGCATCACCGGCGCATCGGGGGCGTGGGTCTGGATATAGACGGTGCCCGGCTTCTCGCCGCGCCCGGCGCGCCCGGCCACCTGCATGATCTGCTGGAAGGTCCGCTCGGACGCGCGCAGGTCGCCGCCGTCGAGCCCCAGGTCCGCATCGATCACGCCGACCAGGGTGAGGTTGGGGAAGTGATAGCCCTTGGTAATCAGCTGGGTGCCGACGACGATGTCGATCGCGCCATGCTCCATCCGCGACACGAACTCGGCGGCCTTGGCGGGCGACCAGAGCGTGTCCGAGGTGACGATGGCGGTCCGCGCCTCGGGCCATAGCGCCGCGACCTCGTCGGCGATTCGCTCGACGCCGGGGCCGCAGGCGACCAGCGTGTCCTCGCTCTTGCACTCGGGGCAGATCTCGGGCGCGGGGATGGTGTGCCCGCAATGATGGCAGGAGAGGCGCTTGAGCAGCCGGTGCTCGACCATCCACGCCGTGCAGTTCGGGCATTGGAAGCGGTGGCCGCAATGCCGGCAGAGCGTCAGCGGGGCATAGCCGCGCCGGTTGAGGAACAGCAGCGACTGCTCGCCCTTGGCCAGTGTCTCGTCGATCGCCTTGACCAGCGGCGGCGCGATCCAGCGGCCGCGCTCGGGCGGCTCCTGGATCAGGTCGATCGGCACGATCTCGGGCATCTCCGCCAGCCCGTAACGGCCGGGCAGCTTGAGCTCCTCGTAGCGGCCCAGCTCGACCTGGTGCCGCGTCTCGATCGCCGGGGTGGCCGAGGCGAGGATCACCGGGCATTCCTCGAACCGCCCGCGCATCACCGCGACATCGCGGGCGTGGTAGTGGACGCCGTCTTCCTGCTTGAAGCTGGTCTCGTGCGCCTCGTCGACGACGATCAGGCCGAGGTTCGGATAGGGCAGGAACAGCGCCGAGCGCGCGCCCACCGTCACCATTGCCTCGCCGCTGGCGATCGCCCGCCAGGCGCGGCGGCGCTGCGAGGTGCGCAGGCCCGAATGCCAGGCGACCGGATCGCAGCCGAAGCGCTTCTCGAAGCGGGTGAGGAACGGCTCGGTCAGCGCGATCTCGGGCAGCAGCACCAGCGTCTGCTTGCCCGAAGCGATCGCGGCGGCGACGGCTTCGAAATAGACTTCGGTCTTGCCCGAGCCGGTCACGCCATCGAGCAGGAAGGGCTGGAAGCTTTCCGCGCCCACTGCCTGGCGCAGGATCGATGCGGCATCGGCCTGGAGCGGGTTGAGCGCGGGCGGCGCGAAGCTCGGGTCGGGCATCGGATAGGGCGTGTCGGTGTCGACGACGACCGACTCGATCGCCCCGACCTTGACCAGCCCGCGGATCACCGCGTCGGACACATCGGCAACCAGCGCCAGTTCCTTGACCAGCCCCTGCCGCTCGCCGATCCGCTCCAGTGCCTGGGCGCGCTGCGGAGTCAGCCGCTCGGGCACCATGCCGGTCGCGCGATATTCGGTGATCGTCGGTGCGCTCTCGAACGCCGCGGAGGTGCGCAGCGCCATTGCCAGCACGGCCGAGGGCGGGCTCAGATAATAGTCCGCCGTCCACTCGACGAGCCGGCGCACCGGCGCGGGGATCGGCGGCGCGTCGGCCACCGCCAGGATATTGCGCAGCCGGTTGTCGCCGATCTCCTCGGTCGGCAGCCGTTCGGGCTCCCAGACCACGCCGGCATATTGGCGCGGCCCGATCGGCACGACGACGATCGACCCCGGCGCGACCTGCATGCCGGCGGGCACGCGATAGTCGAGGGGGCCAAGCGCGGGATGGAGGACGAGAACGCGGGCGCGCGACATGCGGCCCCTCATATGGGGTTTTGCGCGCGAAACGGAATCCCCCTATTCCGGCGCGCGAAGGAGATATCCCCGATGTTGCTCGCCGCCGCCCTGCTGCTGCTCCAGACTGCCCCCGCGCCTGCTGCCCAGACCACGGCGTGCAAGGCCACCGACGCCAGCTTGCCGACCGCGCTGCTCGGCTGGGTGAAGCCCGGCGACGCATTCGTGCCCGGCAAGGCGGTCGAGCTCGACACGATCGACGCGGCCGCGCTCAAGGGGCTGCCGGCCGGCACCAAGCCGGGCAAGGCGGCGATGATCGGGTTCAAGGTGGAGACCGCCGGCGTGTATGGCGTCGCGCTCGACCAGGGCGGCTGGATCGACGTGCTGCCGGGCACCGAGGGCGGCGCGGCGCTCACCTCGGTGAAGCATGGCCATGGCCCCGAATGCTCGACGATCCGCAAGATCGTCCGCTTCCAGCTCGCCCCGGGCCTCTACCGGCTCTATGTCTCGGGCCTGCCGGGCGCGAAGGTGAAGGCGATGCTGGTCGCGGGGGAGTAAGCCGGGCTGCTATTTGGTGGAACTGTTC
>JAEXLC010000347.1 GCA_023445495.1 Pseudomonadota bacterium
CTGCTGACCGGGCTGGGCCCGCGCTAGGACCGCATCTGGGCAAAAGAAAAGGGCCGCTCTTTCGAGCGGCCCTTTCCGTTTGTCAGGTGCTTCCGATCAGAAGCGAACCTGGGCGCCCGCGTAGAAGAAGCGGCCCATGTTCGGGTAGATCGCGTCATTGCCGGTGCCGGTCGCGTCATACGGCGGCAGCTCGTTGGTGACGTTGTCCACGCCGAAGTACAGGCGATATTCCTTCGACACGTTCACGCCCAGACGGATGTTCTGGTAGACGATCGGATCGTAGAACACGAACGGACGCGCATCGGGATTGAGCGCCGCACGGCCCTGCGACGGGAAGAAGGTCTCGTAGCTGAGGCTGGAGACGATCTGCTTGCCGACATAGCGCGCGTTGTAGTTCACGTCGAACACGCCGAGCTTGACGTTCGCAGTGAACTGGCCCTGCCACTTCGGATCGCCCAGCGTGCTGTCGATACGATCGTAGCGGTTCGGCTCGGTGATGTAGCTGTAGGACAGACGATCCATCACATAGCTGACCACCGTGCGCAGGCTGATCGCGAAGTCGTCGTTGAACTTCTTCTCGTAGCCGACGTCGATGTCGATGCCGCGGGTCGACAGCTTGGCGAAGTTGTACGGCTGGTTGATGAAGCTGTTGCCGTTGCCGGCCAGCGTCAGGTTGAAGGTCGACTGGTCGATCTGACGGGTCGACTGGCCGTTGAACGTGAGGTTCTCAACCGCATTCGTGCTGGTGCGGCGGAAGACCGCGGCGCAGAAGATGTTGTTGATGCCCGAGGGATCGTCATAGCAGCGATTGATGATCGCCTGGCCGGTCAGGCCCGAGATGACGTTCTTCACACGCACATTGTAATAGTCGACCGAGATCGTCAGGCCCGGGACGAAGCTGGGCGTGAACACCGAGCCGACCGTGAAGCTGTAGCCGGTTTCCGGCAGCAGGTTCGGGTTGCCCGAGTTGATGCCCGCAAGGCCGGCCGTGGTCTGGTTGGTCCAGGCACGGGTCAGCACGGCGTTCGAGGTCGGATCGGTGTAGGTGATCGTCGTCGGAACACCGGCCGCGGCGCAGTTCTTCGCGCGGTTCGGGTTGGCGTTGATGTTGTTCGCCGAGTTGGTGCCACCGGGCTGGTCGCACGGATCGGTGAAGCCGTTCTGGAAGGTGGTCGCCGCCGTCGCATAGAGGTTGCTCAGGTTCGGCGCACGGACCGACTTCGAGAAGGTGCCGCGGAAGCGCAGGTCGCGGATCGGCGCCCAGATCGCGCCCGCATTCCACGCCCAGACCGAACCCGTCGTGCCGCCGTAATCGGAGACGCGCGCGGCGCCTTCGAAGGTCAGCTCGCGGATGAGCGGCAGCTTGGCGAGCAGCGGGATGCGCAGTTCGCCGTATGCTTCCTTCACCTTCACCGCCGGCGGGTCGAAGGTCGCTGCCGGGTTGAGGAAGGTCTGGCCCGACGCGGTGATCGCGTCCTGGCTCGAGCGCGCGTCCTCACGGCGATATTCGCCGCCGACCGCGAAGCCGACCGGGCCGCCCGGCAGGCTGAAGATGCCGCTGGTGTCACCCGACAGGAAGGCGGTGAAGTCCAGCTGCTCGGCCCACTGGTTGCGGGTCGAGGTGTGCAGGATGTAGTTCAGCGCGTTCTGGTCGTAGCGGTTCTCGCCGAACAGGTTGATCGGGTAGCAGGCCGCGTCGTCATTGGTCGTGCTGGCATCGGCGTTGACGCCGCAGACGACCTTCTGGCCGGCGCTGTTGAGCACGAAGTTCGAGCCGGCATAGCCCGTCGGTGCGAGCACCGCATTGGCTGCGCGGTTGAACTGGGTGACCAGCACGTTGCCGCCGGTGCGGTAGAAGTTCTCGGTGCGGCCATAGTTGGCAGCGACTTCGTAGCGCAGGTTGCCCGAGCTGCTCAGGTCGCCGGCGACGCCGATCACACCGCGATAGGTCTTGCGGTTGTGGAACTCGGCGCGGGTGCCGAGATCGTTGTTGAAGCGGTTGAGCGAGAAGCTCGTCGCGCCCGGTGCCAGGATGTTCGTCAGCGTGTTGCGGGCGGCCGTGGTCAGGAACGGGTTGCTGACGCTGAAGGTCGAGGTCAGCGTGCCGCCGGTGAAGCTCGGCTGCACCGACTGCTGGTGGACCTTCACCTGCGCATAGGTGAGCTCGGCGAACGGCTTGAACGCGCTCGAGAAGTCACCGTTGATGAGCAGGTTCGCGACATAGCGGTCCTGGCTCGGCATGAGCATGGCGCCTTCGACGCCCGATGCCGACTTGCCGAACAGGATGCCGCCGCCGATCGCGCGGTTGTCGGTCATGCCCGAGGTTGCCGGCGAGTCCTTCGCGAGCGAGCCGTCCGGCTCGAACATGTAGAAATAGGCGAGCGGGCTGCCGGTCGGCGAGTTCTGGCCGGTACAGATCGCGGCGCGCTGCGTCGCATTGGCCGCGGTCGCGGTGGCCGGGCAGGTGGTCACGACGGTACCGCCGATCGAGCGGTTGCCGAACACGACGCCGCGCGGAACGAAGCCGGTGTTGGGAATGCCGTCGAAGTTGCGGTTCGGCGCAGTGGTGATCTGCGTGGTGATGAAGCCCGGGGTACCGCCATAGGCGCCCAGATAGTCGCGATCCGAGTAGTAGAGCTCGTTCGCATGGGTGTATTCGGCCGACGCCGTGATGTTCAGGCGGCCGTCCATCAGGTTCTTGCCGGCCAGCGCGCTGACCAGGTAGGTGCCGCGGTCGCCATAGGTGCTGGCGCCGCCCTGCGCGCGGACGCGGAAGCCGTCATAGTCGCGGCGCAGGATGAAGTTGGCGACGCCCGCGATCGCGTCCGAACCGTAGATTGCCGACTGGCCGCCGGTCACGGTCTCGACGCGGTCGATCAGGTCGAACGGAATGGTGCTGACGTCGGGCGTGTAGCTGCCCGGCACTGCCGAGACGACGCGACGGCCGTTGATCAGGGTCAGGGTGCGCGAGGTGCCAAGGCCGCGCAGATCGAGCAGGCTGAGGCCGGCGGTGCCGATCGAGCCGGTCGAATTCGCCTGGCTGAAGGTCGAGCGGAACTGCGGCAGCTGGTTGAGCGCGTCGCCGACCGAAACGTCGCCGCGGGTGCCCAGAAGCTGGGTCGCGGTGATCGACTGAACCGGAACGGCAGCGTCAATCGTATTGCGGATGCGAATGCGCGAGCCGGTTACGACGATTTCCTCATCCGGCGCCTTCTCGGCATCGCTGGTGGCGGGCGCGGCCGGGGCCTGCGAATCCTGAGCAGATGCTGCTGAGGACCACAGGAGCGACCCGGCGAGCGCGGTCGCGCTCAGCAAGTGAGAGATTTTCATTGGTTCTTTTGCCCCTTCGAACTGGATGTCCGAAGGGACAGAGAGCCGTACATGTTTCCGCATCGCAAGATATGGAAATAAGGTGCGACGAAATTAGGGGGCGACCTGTTGCAGAAATGCGACTGCTACACCCGATAAATTTCAATGTCCGTAGCGTTAATGTAACATTCAGAATGTGCTATAGAGAGGTAATACGCCAAGCCACCGCGCCCGGGAAACATTTCGTCACACGATGAAAACAGTCGAGCAAGCGGCGAAGGCCGCTCAGCGCTCGATGCACATGGCGATTCCCATGCCGCCGCCGATGCACAAAGTGGCCAGGCCCTTCTTCGCGTCGCGCTTGCCCATCTCGTAGATCAGCGTGGTCAGCACGCGGGCGCCCGACGCGCCGATCGGGTGGCCGATCGCGATCGCGCCGCCGTTCACATTGACCTTCGACGCATCCCAGCCGAGCTCCTTGCCGACCGACAGCGCCTGCGCCGCGAAAGCTTCATTGGCTTCGATCAGGTCGAGATCGGCGAGCGTCCAGCCGGCCTTTTCGAGCGCCTTCTTCGACGCGGGGACCGGGCCGATGCCCATGATCGAGGGATCGACGCCGGCGCTGGCCCAGCTCTTGATCGTGGCAAGGATCGGCGCGCCGCGCTTCTCGGCCTCGGCGCGGCTCATCAGCACCAGCGCCGCGGCGCCGTCGTTGAGGCCCGAGGCGTTGGCGGCGGTGACGGTGCCGTCCTTCTTGAAGGCCGGGCGCAGGCCCGCGACGCTGTCGAGCGTGGCGCCGGCGCGGATATATTCGTCATCGGCGACGACCGTATCGCCCTTGCGGCCCTTGATCGTGACCGGGGCGATCTCGTCCTTGAAGCGGCCCTCGGCGCGCGCCTTCTCCGCCTTGTTCTGGCTGGCGACGGCGAACTCGTCCTGCTCGAGGCGGGTGACCTGGAACTGCTCGGCAAGGTTCTCGGCGGTGATGCCCATGTGATAGCCGTTGAACACGTCGGTCAGGCCGTCCTTGATCATCGTGTCGACCAGGGTGACGTCGCCCATCTTCGCACCTGCACGCAGCGCCTGGGCATGGTTGGCGAGCGACATGCTCTCCTGGCCGCCGGCGACGACGATGGCCGAATCGCCGGTCTGGATCGCCTGGGCGGCGAGAGCGACGGCACGCAGGCCCGAGCCGCAGACCTGCTGCACGCTCCAGGCCGGCACTTCCTTGGGCACGCCGGCGGCCATCGAGGCCTGGCGGGCCGGGTTCTGGCCCTGGGCGGCGGTGAGCACCTGGCCGAGGATGACTTCGCTGACTTCCTCGCCCTTCACCCCGGCCTGCTCGAGCGCGGCCTCGATCGCGACGCGGCCCAGCTCATGCGCGGGCGTGCTGCCGAATGCGCCGAGAAAGGCGCCGACGGGGGTGCGCTTGGCGGCGATGATGACGACGTCGGTCGGGTTGGCCATGGCTTGGGACTCCTGCGGGTGATTTTGTCGTTTGGCGGCTATTTAGTGTGCGCTGCGGCAAGAAGCCAGTCGCGCAGCGGCTGCCACACCATTTCGCGTGCCCGGCCGCCGACGATCATGCCGACATGGCCGAGCGCGAGGCTGCGGCGCTCGGCCAGGCCGGCGGCAGTGGCGGCGGGGACGATCCGGTCGGTGGTCGACAGCAGCTCCAGCGCCGGGCAGGCGAGGCGCGAAGGGAGGATGCGCGTGCCCTTCACCCACCAGCGGCCGCCGCCCGGACGATCGCCCCGGAAGAAGCGCTCGAACATCTCGGCGCCCGCCGAATAGGTGAGCGGCGCGCCGGCATTGGCCCAGTCCTCGAGCGCGAGGAAGGCGCGGGCCGGGTCGCTGCCGGGCGCCAGCTTCGCGAAGCGCTCGAACTTGGCGATCGTGCGGGCGGGATCGAGCTGCCAGAAGCCGGACTGGAGCACTTCCATCGGGACGAGGCCGAGCTGGTCGCAGGCGGGCCGCGCGGCTTCCCATTGCGCCGCAATGGCTGCGCGCGCGAAATCGCCATAGCGGCGGAAGCGCCAGGGCGCGGCGATCGTCACCAGCCCGCGCACCGGTCTAAGGCTGGCTGCCGCCATCGCCAGCGTGCCGCCCAGGCAGTAACCGGCAAGGATCGGCGGTTCGTCCAGCGCATCGAGCAGCGGGAGCAGCAGCGCGGCGATATGGTGGTCGATGCCCTGGTCGCGATCCTCGGGCCCGGGGGTGCCCCAGTCTACAAGAAGCGGTCGAACCCCTTGAGTCGCCAACCATTCGAGCAACGAGTTGCCCGGCGCGAGATCGAGGATGAAGGGCGGATTGATCAGCGAGGGCACGAACACCACCGGCACGCCGCTGCCGCCATAGTCGCGCAGCGATGCCCGTCCGGCGGTGGCGATGGCGGGCCTGGCAACGCGCCCGGCAGGGCGTTCCGCCTCCTGATAGGCCTTCAATCCGGCGAGCGCCGCGGCCCGTCGTTCGGGAGATGTTGCAGTTTCGCTGCGCAACAGCGAAAGGAATAGCGGAAGCGGTCGCGGCCCGTGTTGCGCCGCAGAATGAAACGATGATAGATATGTTTCACTCACGCGGGGATCCTAGATGAAGAAAAGCGCTGCGGGCACTGGGCCGGTCATCATCAAGAAGTACGCGAACCGGCGCCTCTACAACACCGAAACCTCGTCCTACATCACGCTCGACCATCTGGCGGCGATGACGCGCGAGGGGCGCGACTTCAAGGTCGTCGATGCCAAGACCGAGGAGGACATCACCCATAATGTCCTCACCCAGATCATCATGGAAGAGGAGCAGCGCGGCCAGACCATGCTGCCGGTCAACTTCCTGCGCCAGCTGATCGCGCTCTACGGCGATTCGATGCAGGCGATGGTGCCGGGCTATCTCGAAGCGTCGATGGAGAGCTTCCGCCGCAACCAGCAGCAGTTCAAGTCGGCGGTCGAGGGCGCGTTCGCCAACTCGCCCTTCGCCGAGATGGCCAAGCGCAACATGGAGATCTTCGAGGCGGCGACCCAGGCGTTCAAGCCGGGCACCGGCATGGCCGGCACCCCGGCCGCGGGGCCCGCGCCGGCGGCGGCTCCGGCTGCTTCGGGCGAGGACGACGTCTCCGCGCTCAAGGCCGAGCTGGCCCGGCTGCAGGACAAGATCGAGAAGCTGGCGAAATAAGAAACGTCATCCCGGCGAAAGCCGCGATCTCG
>JAEXLC010000349.1 GCA_023445495.1 Pseudomonadota bacterium
GGCTTGTGATTGCGGGGTTAAACCGCGGCTTGGGGGCGGCCCCTCCACCGCTCGCTGCGCGAGCGGTCCCCCTCCCCGAGGCAAGCTCGGGGAGGAATTGGACGACGTTCCGCATTTGTTCTTTAAATGTAGGAAAACACTCCATAACTGACTCCGCTCCTGGGAAGAGGAGCGAGTCGCATGGCGGGCGAATTCGGGCGGTTGCGTTGGTCGGGGGAGGTGCGGGAGGCTTTTCTGCGCGGACTGGCTGCGCATGGTTCGGTGCGGCGGGCGTGCCGCGAGACGGGGATGAGTACGGCCGGCGCCTATCATGCGCGCCGGGGCGATCCTGACTTTGCCCGGCTCTGGGCCAGGGCGGTGGCGCGGTCCGGAGAGGCGCGGGCGGAGCGGCTGGCCGATGCCGGCAAGCAGGCCGAGCGGCGCGACGGCATGTTCGGCGGTTATCGCAAACGGCGGGACGGCTGGACCGAGGTGCGGGTGCGTATCTTCCTGCGCGCGCTCTCCGAGACCGGCTGCGTGCGCGATGCCTGTGCGCGGGCGCGGATCTCCAGCGTGTCCGCCTATCGGATGCGCCAGCGCGACGCGAAGTTCGCCGAGGCCTGGGCCAAGGCGCTCGACCGGGCCTTGCCGACGCTGGAGCAGGCGGCGTGGGAACGCGCGGTGATCGGCTGGGACGAAGTGGTGTGGAAGGATGGGGTGGAAGTGTCGCGCGAGCGGCGCTTCTCCGATGCGCTGCTCCGCTTCCTGATCAACCATGCCGGCGCCGGCCAGCCGCACCGCAAGCTCAGCGAGAAGGAGCTGATCGCGCAGGCGCGGGCGGCGGCCTATGCCGCGGGCGGCTATTTCGAGCTGCGCGCGACCTCCGGGGAAACCGATGCCGCGATCATGCGGAAGCTCGATGCGATCGACCGGGCGCGGGCGCGCGAGGCTGCGGAGAAGGCAGCGGCGGAGGCTGCGGCGCTGGGGGATGGGTTTGCGGAGGACGACGAGGATTGGGACGAGGAGGACGGCGGCGAGGATGCGCCGGCGGAGTGGGTGCCGAAGACGTTCGGGCAGCCGCGGGTTACGGGGATGTAGTTTCTAGCCCTCTCCCTCTGGGAGAGATCATCGGGCCGGCCATGCCCCCGGCATGGCCTAAACAGCGCGGGGCGCTGTTTACCCGATGATG
This sequence comes from Pseudomonadota bacterium, assembly GCA_023445495.1. Taxonomy (GTDB): domain Bacteria; phylum Pseudomonadota; class Alphaproteobacteria; order Sphingomonadales; family Sphingomonadaceae; genus Sphingomonas. Next base: position 1,169 of record JAEXLC010000349.1, read on the forward strand.
GGTGAGGGTAGCCTTTCCGCGGGCGATTTCGTCTGAGCTGCGCTCGACCCTCATCCTTCCCACCGCCATCGGCGGCGGGCCCCTTCCTTCTCCTAATGGGAGAAGGAATTAGAACAGCAAGGTCAGCGCGTAGAACAGGGCGCCTACCGCGGCCGAGGCGGGGATGGTGATGACCCAGGCGACGATCACGTTGCCGGCCACGCCCCAGCGGACTGCCGAGGCGCGCCTTGCGGTGCCGGCGCCGATCACCGCGCCGGTGATCGTGTGGGTGGTCGAGACCGGGATGCCGAGCGCCGAGGCGGTGAACAGCACGATCGAGCCGGCGAAGGAGGCGCTGAAGCCCTGGTGCTGGGAGAGCTTGGTGATGCGGCTGCCCATCGTCTCGATGATCTTCCAGCCGCCGCTCAGCGTACCGAGCGCGATGGCGATGTAGCAGGAGATCGCCACCCAGTGCGGCACGTGGAACTCGCCGTGGAGATAGCCGGTCGAGTAGAGCAGCACGGTGATGATGCCCATCGTCTTCTGCGCGTCGTTGAGGCCGTGGCTCAGCGAATAGGCGCCCGAGGAGACGAGGTGCAGCATGCGGAAGCTGCGCTCGGCGGTGCGCGAGGTGGCGCGCATGAACAGCCAGGAGGTGACCAGCATCACCAGCATCGCCAGGATCATGCCGATCGTCGGCGAGAGGACGATGGCGATGAGGGTCTTGTTGAGGCCGGTCCACTTCACCCCGGTGAGGCCGGCATGGGCGACGCCCGAGCCGATCATCCCGCCCACGAGTGCGTGGCTGGACGAGGAGGGAATGCCCTTGAGCCAGGTGACGACGTTCCAGAACATCGCGCCGACCAGCGCGCCGAAGACGACCGCGGGGGTGATGAAGTTCTTGTCGATCAGGCCCTGGCCGATCGTGTCCGCGACCTTGTGGAGCGCGGGGAAGGCGATGGTGAGGAAATAGGCAGCGAAGTTGAAGACGGCGGCGAAGGCGACGGCGTGGACCGGCTTGAGGAGTCGGGTCGCCACGACGGTGGCGATCGAATTGGCGGCGTCGTGCAGGCCGTTGAGAAAATCGAACGCGAGCGCGACGATGATCAGGCCGATGAGCAGCGGTAGGGCGAGTTCGTGCATGGCGCGCGGCTCTTATCAGGCGTGGTCGATCACGATGCCGTCGATCTCGTTCGCGACATCCTCGAACGCGTCGACGATGCGCTCGAGATGCTTGTAGACTTCGCGCTGGACCGAGAAGCGGAGCGCATCGACCGGGCCGATGTCCTTGAAGGCGCGCTTGAGGCCGTCGCGGTGGATCTCGTCGGCATGGCTTTCCATGCGGACCAGGCGCTCGGTGAGTTCGTGCAGGCGCTTGCCGTTGCGACCGACGTCGCGGAGGAGGGGCATCGCCTCGACGACGAGGCGCGAGGCGTCGACGATGATCGCGACCATGTCCTGCATCTCGCGCTCGAAATGGGCGACTTCGTAGAGGTCGATCGCCTGGACGGCGGCCTGCATCTCGTCGATCGCGTCGTCCATCGAGCCGATCAGCGAGGTGATCGCGCCGCGGTCGAACGGGGTGAGGAAGGTCTCGCGGACGGTGCGCAGCATCTCGCGGATGATCTCGTCGGCGTCATGCTCGCGCTCGATGACTTCGCGGACATGGTCGCGATTGCCGTCCTGGACCAGCCGGGCGAGCGCTTCGGCGCCGGCCGCGACGGTGACGGCATGCGCTTCGAACAGCTCGAAGAAATTGCCCGTCTTGGGGAGCAGGCGCTGGAACCAGGCGAACATGGAAGTGACTTTCGATTTCTGGGCGACAGCGGCGAGGATGCCGATGCGCTGGGTGGCTGCCTTGAACTCGGAGGGGCCGAAGGAGCGGATGAGGTCGCGCAGATCCTCCTCGTCGACCGCGTCGGCGGCTTCGGCGAGGCTGAACCAGCGGCGCTCGCGCTGCGACTGCTCCTTCCAGGACGAGAGTTCGGCGGTGACGGCGAGGGGGAAGACCTCGACGTCGAACATCAGCGAGGCGCCGTTGGGGCGCTTCTTGCGATAGCGATAGGAGCCGAGCGCGGTCGGGCAGACGAGGCCGAGCACGCCGGCCTCCTCCTTCGCCTCGAGCGCGGCGGCGCTGTGGAGGGCGACGCCGGCGGGCGGGTTGCCCTTGGGGATGACCCAGCGGCCGGTCTCGCGCGAAGTCACCAGCATCACCCGGACCGGCGCGTCGATCGCGGTCCCTTCGGTGCGATAGGGCAAGGCGGCAATCTGGCGAATGGTGGCGGCTCCGGGAAAAGACTGGCGAGCGCGTTACAAGTTCATGACAGGTGCGCGCAAGTAAACATCGGTGGGCGGGGAGCCATTAGGGCGCGGGCGGGAGAGCCCGCGCCCACCGATGGGTACCGCCGGTGGGAACCGGCGGACCTGCCTGGCCTCCGCATTGGGACGGGGCCCTGCGACATGGGGCGAGGGTGGAGTCGCCCGAGTCCGTTGATTTCGGGCGGCTATTGGCGCGTGGGACAGCGTCCTCAAGCGGGACGTTGCCCATTTTGGCGGAAGTCTAGTCGAATGCGACGGGTGACGGCCGGCCCGCGATATAGGCGCGGGCGGGGTCCTCGAGCGGGAAACCGTTTACACCGAGGCGCGCAAGCAAAAGCCGGACGGTGGAGAAGCTCTGGATGCTGGTCGCCACCGACTCGGGACGGTTGAGCCAGGTCTCGGAGACGAGCAGCTTCTTGCCGTGCCGCTCGACCCGGCCATCGGCGAGCAGCCGGGCGAGGCGGCGGCGCACCGTCGCCTCGGGCAGGCCGAGCGCGCGGGCGACGGCGCTGGTGCGCACCGGCACGCGCAGCGACAAGGGCGGCTCCTTGCGGCCATCGGCATAATGCCAGGCGAGCTCGCGATCGGCGTTGAGCCGCCGCGAGTTGGCGGCGTAGATCGTCGAGAACAGCACCAGCTCGAGCCAGTCGGCATGGGTGCTGCGGTTGGTGTCGACCACGGCGAGCATCAGGTCGATCGCCGCCTGGACCCCGGCGGAATGATGATAGGGACGGGCCATGCCGACCGCGGGCATCTGGACCCCGGCATAGGCCATGTCGGCGACGAAGCGCACCGCGGCATCGTGGATCAGGACGAGCAGCGCCGCGATCTCGGGCGAGCGCAGCTCGGCATGGCTGGCGCGCACCCCGTCCGGCCCGCGCTCGCACCAGCCGGCATCGACCAGCGCGTGGACGTGGCGGCGCACCGTCTCGTACGGCCGCGACAGTGACATGGCGAGCGAATGGGCCGAGACGCTCTGCGCCAGCCCCTCTCCGGCATCGAAGGAATAGGTGTCGCGGGTGATGACCGAGAAGATCGTCACCCGGTCGAGATCGCCGTCGAACAGCCGGATCGCCTGCGCCAGCACCGTCGTCTGCAGCTCGGCAAGCAAGCGGGTCATGAGCCGGATCGGCGGGGGATCATGAGGCAGGCGGATCGACATGCTCTGCGCGCGATCTTCGCCGCGACCGGCGCCGACAGCTACCCCGGGATTTCCCTATTTCGCCATTTTGAGTAGAAGGAAATGTCGGTTTCCGTTAGGGAATCCGTCTTGGTTCGCCGGATCGGGTAACCATGTTTTGCCCGCGCGCCCTTAGGCTGGCGGCATAGGCCTGACAGCGATCCGAAGCGGACAGGACCGCGCGATCGGCTAGGCTGGCTGCCGGTTCGGGCGAGGGGGAAGGCGATGCGGGTTCTGGCGAGTCTGGCGGCGGCGATGGCGATGCTCGGCGCGCTGCCCGCAGCGGCGCAGCAGGCGGCGCCTGCCGTACCCGCGACCAGCGTCCCTGCCGCGCCCGCCACGCCGCCGCGCCCGCCCTGCCGGCCGGTGGGCGATGTGCCCGTGCTGGTGATCGATCCCGACAGCAGCGCCCGGCTGGGCGCGATCGGGCTCGATCGCGGGGCGATCTTCGCGCAGATGCACGAGACCTCGATCCCCGAGACCTCCGGCTGCTGGGCCGAGCCGGCGGGCAATTTCGACAGCCAGCTCGTCTCGGTCGGCATGTCGCAGTGGAATTTCGGCACGGGCAGCCTGCAGCCCTTGCTCAAGGCGTGGAAGAAGGGCCAGCGCGGCCAGTTCCGCCGCCAGCGCAAGACGCTGCTGCCGGTCTATGGCAAGACGATCTTCTCGCGCGATTGCTTGGCGGTGCCGGTAAAGGCCAAGTGCCGCGAGAAGATCCTGGCGGCGCACGGGCCCGACGGAAAGCTCAACCCGGTCATCTGGGGCGAGTTCAACGCGCTGTTCGAGAGCGATGCGATGCTGCAGGTGCAGCTCGACGCCTATCTGGTGCTGCTCGAAGCGGTGCGGCAGGACCTGCTGCGCGTCTTCCCCGGCCAGACGATCACGCTGCGCAAGGTGCGCTGGGCCGTCGATACCAAGGTGCAGCAGGGCGGCTTTCCGCTCGACGAGGACCTGGCCCGGCTGCGGCGCAAGCTGGCGGCGATGCCCGAAGGCGACCGGCGCGACCGGCTGGCGGCGATCTTCGCCTGGTATGGCGCGCTGGCCCGCAGCATCGATCAGGACGGTGTGCAGCGCGACTGGGCATGGAACCTCGATCGCTGGGGCTGCATGCTCGACACCGGCCGGATCGACCCGGAGCAATATGAGATGCTCCACCTGACCTTCCTGCGCAGCCGCACCGCGATCGGCAATTCCGGGCGCTGGCAGGCGCTTACCTTCGAACGACGGGCCAAGATCATCCTCGGGGTGGGCAGCGTCTCGGGCAGGACGGATGGAGAATGTTTGCGCTGACCCCTTGGAACCGCCGGCTTCGACGGCCATTACGTCAGGGGAACATTTATCCGGAGTGCGGGCGATGCGTGGTTTGCTGGTGGTAGCGAGTTTGTTGGCGGTGACGGGGTGCGCGAAGCCCGAGAAGAATGCGCGCTACATGGCCGGCCATTTCCGCGCCCAGGCAGACCTGAAGATGGCCGACGGCACCGATGTCGGCAAGGCGATCGCCGAGGAAGTGGACGGCACGATCCGCGTGATGGTGGAAGTGCACGGCATGACCAAGGGCGTGCACGGCACCCATGTCCACACCGTGGGCAAGTGCGAGGGCCCCGACTTCGCCAGCGCCGGCGGCCATTGGAACCCGACCGCGCACCAGCACGGCAAGGACAATCCCGCCGGCCCGCATGCCGGCGACATGCCGAACCTGTCGGTGGGCGAGGACGGCCGCGACCGGACAATCTTCGTGCTGCCGGGCGGCACCTATGAAGGGCTGATGGACCAGGACGGCGCGGCGCTGGTCGTCCATGCCAATGCCGATGACTACAAGACCGATCCTTCGGGCAATTCGGGCGGGCGCATCGCCTGTGGCGTCTTCCACGCGATGTGACTTGCGTATCAGGGGGTGACGTGACGTCGGTTCTGTTCGTGTGCCTGGGCAATATCTGCCGTTCGCCGCTCGCCGAAGGCGCGCTGCGGGCGGCGGCGGCGCGTGCCGGGCTGGACGTGACGGTGGATTCGGCCGGCACCGGCGGCTGGCATGCCGGCGAGCCGCCCGACCCCCGGGCGCAGGCGGCGGCACGGCGGCACGGCACCGACATTTCCGGGCTGCGCGCCCGGCAGGTCCGGCCCGAGGATTTCCGGCGCTTCGATCATGTCTTCGCGCTCGACCGGCAGAATCTGCGCGACCTGCAGGCGATCCTGCCGGTCGATGCGACCGCCGAGCTCGGGCTGCTGATGGACCTGGTGCAGGGGCGCGAAGGCAGCTCGGTCGCCGACCCCTATTATGGCGAGGACAGCGACTTCGACGTGACCTGGGACGATGTCAGCGCTGCGGCCGAGGTGCTGGTGGCGCGGCTGGGCCGGCGCTAGGCGCGCGCTGCTTCGCGCGCCGCTGGAAGCAAGGGCCCGCGCAGTAGCGGCGGGCGAGGATTCATGACATCGTGGGTTCGCTGAGAAGAGGCGAACCGGGATGGCATATGATGGCGCGATGCTTCTTGCATCGATTGTGCTGCTGATCCCGATCCTGGCGATTGCAGTGCTGGTGCATCTGGCGCTTCGGAAGCTGCGGTTCGTGCCGGCGGGGCGCGCTGGCCTGGCTGGCTATGCATTGGTGGTGGTTGGCGGCTATTCGCTGCTCCTGATCTATTCCGCCGTGCAGATGCTCGTGCTCGATCCCGTGAACCTGCAGAAGAAGTATCTCGGCCGCGTATATGCGGGGCCGCTGGCGCTTCGCAGCTACGCGCATTCCGGATTCCAGGACCCTGCGGACGAATGGACGTTCAGGCTCGACGAGGCTGGGCTTGCCCAACTGAAACGGCGCTGCGTGCCGGAGCCTGTCATCGGTGGCGGGCCCGGCCGTTGCTCGCTCTATTCCGGCCAGGACGCGCGCTGGTTCGCCGGGGCCTGGATCGAAGGGAAGGACTTGCACATGATCGACGGGCTGCACTGATGGGGCGCCTGAATCGACAGGGTGTGTTCCTGATCCTTGCCGGAGCGCTCGCCCTGCTTTCGCTGGGGATCGGCGCCTGGCTGTTCTGGCTTTCGGGTGCGCGGCAGCTCCTCCTTTGCGGCGGTCTGATGCTGGCGCTGACCCTGGCGACCTGGTGGCTATGGGGACGCCAGCCGGCCGATGCACGGGCGGGATCGCGCGATGTTTCGCCCGACCGGGACCCCGCGCTCTAGTTTCGGCCGATCCCGGCGGCGATGGATCCGAGCGGTCTTGCCAGGTCGGCCGCTTCCTATCCGCCGAGCGCTTCGAGCCCGGTCGCCATGCCGGGGAGCCACATCTTCGTGGTGAACTGCCAGGTGGCGAGGAGGATGAAGGCGCTCGCCGCCAGCAGCGCGGCGACCGCGCCGATGCGCAGTGCCGGGGCGGCACCGTCGCGGCGGGCGCGGATGAACGCTTCGGCGACGGCGAGGTTGGGCAGGTAGAAGGCGAAGTCCATCACCATGTCGAACCCGCCGCGGAAATCGGCGGTGTGGCCGAGCTTGCCGAAGCACAGGAACCAGAAGCCATACTCCATCCGGTACAGCCAGGAGCCGATCGCCAGCGCGAACAGGCGGATCGCCCAGGCGCGGTGGGTGTCGAAGTCGCGGGCACGGGCGTTGGTGAAGGCAAGCGCCGCGCACAGCACCATCAGCGCGCCGTAGAGCCCGAAGCCGATGTCCATCGCCGGGCCGCCGACGGTGCCCTTGGCCAGGATGAAGCCGAGCCCGCCCAGCCCGGCGATCGCGGCGGCGGTGACGTAGAGCCGGCCGAGCCAGCGGTGGAGCGCGGGGATGCGGGCGCGGATCGCTGCGATCAGCTGGACCGGGCCGAGCAGCAGCAAGATGCCGCCGGTGACGAAATGCGCGCCGATCGCGATGGTGGCGAAGGGGGTGGCGGCCTCGTGCAGGCGGGGCAGGCTCTCGTTCCAGCGATCGGGCGCGCCGCCCGCCAACGTGCCGCCATAGAAGGCGAGGATATAGGCGCCGAACAGCGCGGCGCTCAGCCAGCTCGCCGCGACCAGCAGGATCGACGCCCAGCGCAGCGCGTGGCTGCCGGTGCCTGCCGGCTGTTGCGGGGATAGGTCTTGCGCCAGTGTCGCCATGTCCGGGCCTCGCTCGTTGCGCGGGGAGTAGAGCGCGATTGCGGCGCGGGCGCCAGCTGTCGCTTGTGATGATTTCGCGCCCGTCTTTTCCCGGCAGGCCAAGCATGTATAAACCACGTCCGGGCGGGGGCCCATGGGGAGCATGGATGGCCGACGCCGATACCGCCTGGCCCAGCCACGGCGGCGAGACAGGGGAGATGCTGCGCGCGCCCGGCTTCGCGGTGCCCGAGCTCGGGCCGGTCGCGGACTGGCCCGATGCGCTAAGGGTCGCGCTCGACCTGATGCTGGCGTCCCCGCAGCGCGCCTTCGTTACCTGGGGGCCGGACTATCTGTTCTTCTACAACGACCGGATCCTCCAGGCCTATCGCGACGAGAATGCGCGGATCTTCGGCCGGTCGTACAACCGGAGCTGGCCGCAGGTCTGGGAGAAGGTTGGGCCGCATTTCGAGCGGGCCTATGGCGGCGAGGCGGTGCTGCATCCCGGGCTGCACGTGCAGGGGAAGCGCGGCAGCGGCGAGACGATCGACATCCGCGTCGACCTGGCGATGACGCCGATCCGCGCGGCGGACGGCACGGTGCTCGGCATCTTCGGGACCAGCGCCGACCGGACCGAGCATTACGAGACGCTGGAGCGCGAGCGCGCGGTGCTGGGCGCGCTGGAGGAGAAGACGCGGACGCTCGAGGTGGTCAACCAGGCGGGCGTGGCGATCACCGGCGAGCGCGACAGCGCGCGGGTGGCGCAGACCGCGGTGGATGCGGGCGTGGCGCTGATCGGGGCGAAGTTCGGCGCGTTCTTCTACAACCATGTAGATGACGACCAGGCCGAGGCGTACATGCTCTATGCGCTGGCCGGGGCACCGCGATCCGCCTTCGAGAAATTCCCGATGCCGCGGATCACCCGGCTGTTCGAGCCGACCTTCGCCGGCACGGGCATCATCCGGGTGGACGATGTCACGCTCGATCCGCGCTACGGCGACAATGCCCCGTTCCGCGGCATGCCGGAAGGGCATCTGCCGGTGCGCTCCTATCTCGCGGTGCCGGTACGGACGCCCTCGGGCGACGTGATCGGCGGGCTGCTCTACGGCCATCCCGAGCCGGGCCGATTCAGCGCGGCGGCGGAAGCGAGCCTGGTCAGCCTGGCCGGGCAGGCGGCGCTGGCGATGGACAATGCCCGGCTGTTCGAGGCGGTGGAACGCGAGCTGCATCGCCGCGCCCAGGCCGAGGAAGAGCTGCGCGTGCTCAACGAGGGGCTGGAGATCCGCGTCGCCGAGGCGGTGCTGGAGCGCGAGGCGGTGTTCGCCGCGCTCCAGCAGGCGCAGAAGATGGAGACGATCGGCAAGCTGACCGGCGGCGTCGCGCACGACTTCAACAACCTGCTCCAGGTGATCTCGGGCAATCTCCAGCTGCTCGCGCGCGACGTGCAGGGGAGCGAGAAGGCCGAACGCCGCGTCGCCAATGCGCTGGCCGGCGTGCAGCGCGGATCGAAGCTGGCCAGCCAGCTGCTCGCCTTCGGCCGGCGCCAGCCGCTGGAGCCGCGGGTGCTCAATGTCGGCAAGTTCCTGGGCGGGATGGAGGACATGCTCCGCCGCGCGCTGGGCGAGGCGATCGCGATCGAGGTGATTACCTCGGGCGGGCTGTGGAACTGCCAGGCCGATCCGACCCAGCTCGAGAATGCGATCCTCAACCTGGCGATCAACGCGCGCGACGCGATGCAGGGGACGGGCAAGCTGACGATCGAGGCGGCCAATGCCTCGCTGGACGACGATTATACGCGGCGGCTGGAGGACGTGCCGGCCGGGCAATATGTGATGCTGGCGGTGACCGACACCGGCAGCGGCATTCCGCCCGAAGTGCTGGAGCAGGTGTTCGAGCCCTTCTTCTCGACCAAGCCCGAGGGGCAGGGATCGGGGCTGGGGCTGTCGATGGTCTATGGCTTCGTCAAGCAGTCCGGCGGGCATGTGAAGCTCTATTCGGAGCTGGGCCATGGCACGACGGTGAAGCTGTATTTGCCGCGCGTGCGCAAGCGCGAGGAAGTGCTGGTCGCCTCGCACGAGACGGTGGCGATGCGCGGCGGCAGCGAGACGATCCTGGTCGCCGAGGACGATCCCGACGTGCAGGCCACGGTAGTCGAGCTGCTGACCGAGCTGGGCTATACCGTGCTGCGCGCCAATGACGCGACGAGCGCGCTGAGCGTGATCGAGAGCGGGGTGGCGATCGACCTGCTGTTCACCGATGTGGTGATGCCCGGCGCGCTCAAGAGCCCCGAGCTCGCCCGGCTGGCGCGGGCGCGGCTGCCCGAGCTCGCGGTGCTGTTCACCTCGGGCTATACCGAGAACGCGATCGTCCATGACGGCCGGCTCGATGCCGGCGTGGAGCTGCTGTCCAAGCCCTACACGCGCGAGCAGCTGGCGCGGAAGGTGCGCGCGGTGATCGAGGGCAGGCGGGGGTAGGGGGCTATCCGTCGCTGTTCTGACCGTCCCCTTTGTCATCCCGGCCTTGAGCCGGGGTCCCGCGGCCGTGCCCCGCCAGCGAAGAAGAAGCGGGACCCCGGCTCAAGGCCGGGGTGACGGGTTGTTGTGACGGACTCGGGTTTCAGCCCGTCAGCGGGTAGCGCGCCACGGCGTCGTAGCGGGCGCCTTCGTGGCCGAGGCTGCTTTCGAACAGGAAGAAATGGTCGAGCGTGAAGGGTGCGCTGGCGAGGCCGGCGTGCGCCTCGACGAAGCGCTCGACCGCCTCGACGGGGCTGTTCATCCGGGCCAGGGTGATGTGCGGGAGATAGGCGCGGCCCTCGGGCGGCTGGCCGGCGCGGACCAGCGCCTGATCGATCTTGCGGTGGAGCGCGGCGAGCGGCTCCCTTGGGCGCACGCCGGCCCAGAGCGTGTTGACCCGGCCGCGCTTTTCGAACGTGCCGGCGCCTTCGAGCGTGAGCTCCAGCGCCGGCCCGTGGACGCCCGACAAGGCGAGCGCGGCATCCTCGGCGGCGCGCTCGTCGACATCGCCGATGAAGCGCAGCGTGATGTGGAGCTGGTCGTCATCCTGCCAGCGGGCACCGGGGATGCCGCCCATCAGGCCGAGCAGCCGGGCGCGGATCGGGGCGGGTGGACGCAGGCCGACGAACAGGCGGATCATACTCAGGGCTGATAGCCCCGGTTTTGCTTGAAAACACCCCGTATGAGCGCGATATTACACCCAGACCGGCACGTGCCGGACAAAGGAGTTTTGCAATGGCTGATTGGTCGGATCCCCGGACGGGTACCTATGGGACCGCCGGCGCGGGCGTGGAAGCGCGCGACGCGGGGCTCAGGTCGTACATGCTGTCCGTCTACAACTACATGGCGTCGGGCGTACTGCTGACGGGTGTCGTCGCGCTGCTGTTCGCAACGAGCGGCGCGATCAACGTGCTGTTCACCGAGACGTTGCGCGGCGCGTCGCCGACCTTGCTCGGCTGGGTGGTGATGCTGGCGCCGCTGGGCATCGTGCTGCTGATGAGCTTCGGCCAGATGCGCCTCTCGACCCCGGCGATGCAGGCGCTCTACTGGGTCTACGCCACCGTGATGGGCATGTCGCTGTCGACGATCTTCCTGATCTATAGCGGCACTTCGATCGCCCAGGTGTTCTTCGCCACGGCGGCGGGCTTCGCGGGCCTGAGCCTGTGGGGCTACACCACCAAGCGTGACCTGTCGGGCTTCGGCACCTTCCTGATCATGGGCGTGGTCGGCCTGATCGTCGCGTCGATCGTCAACCTGTTCCTCCAGTCGGGCCCGCTCTCGCTGGCGATCAGCGCGATCGGCGTGCTGCTGTTCGCGGGCCTGACCGCCTATGACACGCAGAAGATCAAGAGCATGTATTCCTACGTGGCCGGCACGGACATGATGGGCAAGGCCGTGGTGATGGGCGCGCTGACGCTCTACCTCGACTTCATCAACATGTTCCTGTTCCTGCTCCGCCTGTTCGGCAGCCAGCGGAACTAAGGACGAACTCCTTCCCCTCCCCTCAGGGAGGGGAAGGGGTGGGTTAGAAAAGGCCGGGCTCGATGGCCGGCCTTTTTCTTTGCCGCAAA
>JAEXLC010000113.1 GCA_023445495.1 Pseudomonadota bacterium
CGGGAGGGGTCGGGGGAGGGCGTGGTCCAAAGCGACGAAGCAAGTCGGGAGGGACAGGCCCTCCCCTAACCCCTCCCGCAAGCGGAAGGGGGACAAGAAGAAGAGAACGCTCACGCCGCGCTCTCCCGCGCCACGGTGACGTCGTCGAACGGCAGCACCATGTCGCCGACGATCTGGCCCTGCTCATGTCCCTTGCCGGCGACCAGCACGATGTCCTCGCTCGCGGCCATGTCGATCGCCGCCTTGATCGCCTCGCGGCGCCCGCCGATTTCGATCGCCCCCGGCGCGCCTTCGAGCACCTGGGCGCGGATCGCCACCGCATCCTCCGAGCGCGGATTGTCGTCGGTTACGATCACCAGGTCCGCGCCTGCCGTCGCTGCCTGCCCCATCGGCGCGCGCTTGCCGGTGTCGCGGTCGCCGCCCGCGCCGAACACGAGGATCAGCCGCCCCTTGGTATGCGGCTTGAGCGCCGCGATCGCCGCCTCCAGCGCATCCGGGGTATGCGCATAATCGACATAGACCGGCGCGCCGACCTTGGTGATCACCGCCCGCTCGAGCCGCCCGCGCACCGGCTGCAACCGGCTGAGGTCGCTCAGCGTCTGCGCGACATCGCCGCCGGTCGCGATCACCAGCCCCGCCGCAACCAGCGCATTCGCCGCCTGGTACGCGCCGATCAGCGGCAGGTTCACCTTGTAGCTCTGCCCGCCGGCCTCGATCGTCAGCCCCTGGCCGAGCAGCGTCGGCTGGCGATCGATCAGCCGCAGCGTCGAGCCATGCTCGCCCACCGTGACCAGCTTGTTGCCCCGCTGCCGCGCAAGGTCTTCGATCCGCGGCGAATTGGGATCATCGGCCCAAACCACCGCCGTGCCGCCATCAACATCGAGCACATCGGCGAACAGCCGCATCTTGGCATGGAAATAGGTTTCCATGTCGCCATGATAATCGAGGTGATCGCGGCTCAGGTTGGTGAACGCCGCCGCCTTCACCGGCAGCCCCTCGGTGCGATATTGCGAGAGCCCGTGCGACGACGCTTCGAACGCGACATGGCTCACCCCCTCGCGCGCCAGCCCGGCAACGTTCGAGAGGAAAGTCACGATATCCGGCGTGGTCAGGCCGGTCGAAACCGTGTCGTCCGCCGTGGTCACGCCCAGCGTTCCGATCGAGGCGGCGTGGAAACCGCGCATCCGCCACAGCTGCCGCGTCATCTCGACCGTCGAGGTCTTGCCGTTGGTCCCCGTCACCGCCACCGCTGTCGCGGGAAACGGCGCGAAAAACGCCGCCGCCAGCCGGGCGAACTTCTCGCGCGGATTCGCATCGGCGATATGCAGCGCGCCTTCCACTTTCGCGCCCGGCCGGGCGACCACAGCGACGGCGCCGGATTTCACCGCATCCGCAATGAAGTCCTCGCCGTTGAAGCGCGCCCCTTCGAACGCGCCGAATATGGTTCCAGGAGCGACCTTGCGATGGTCGATGGCAAATCCGGTGACGACGGCGTCTTCCCCGCCCCCCGTCAGCGCGCCCAGTTTCATTCGGGATCCTTCTTGTCGGCGTCCGGCCCCGCCCAGATCAGCGGAAGCAACTCGCGCTCGTCAATATCGCGGTTCGCGTCCGGCACCACGCCCAGCAGCGAGCCGGTACGCCCCACCACCCGCGCGACGACGGGCGCCACGGTCCAGGCAGCGGTCGTGCGGTACACGCCTATCGAGGGGTTGGATTTGGGCGAATCGAGCATTGCAATCATGACATAGCGCGGTGCGTCGATCGGGAAAGCAGCCGCGAAGGTCGAAACGTTGCGACTCTTGTCATAACCACCGCCGGCGGCCGCTTCGGCAGTGCCGGTCTTGCCGCCGATGCGGAAGCCCGGCGCTTCGCCCTTGCGGCCGGTGCCCTTGAGCACGATCAGCCGCAACAGCTGGCGCATCCGGTCGCTGGTCTCCTGCTTCAGCACGCGCTTGCCCTGCGGCATATGCGCCGGATCCACCTTGCGCAGCGTCGCCGGGTACAGGATCCCGCCATTCACCATCGCGGCATAGGCCGTGGCGAGGTGGAGCGGCGTCACCGCGATGCCGTGCCCATACGCCGTCGTCATCACCGTGATCCGCCCCCAGCTCGCCGGCCAGAGCGGCTTGGCGCTCGCGTCCAGCTCGATCTTCGGGCGCTGGTCGAATTCGAAGCGACGGAAGATCTCCTGCATCTTCGCCGCACCCAGCTCGTCGGCGATGCGCGCGGTGGCGATGTTCGACGAATAGATCAGCGTCTCGGGGATGTTGAGCCAGCGGAACTGCTCGTCGCCCGGATCGTCATGGATCTTGAAACGGCCCACCTGCAGCGGCACCGTCGCATCGAAGCGGCGCGACATCGAGGTGATCGTGCCGCTGTCGATCGCCGCGGCCACCGCGATCGGCTTGAAGGTCGATCCCAGCTCATAGACGCTCTGCGTCACGTTGTTGCGCGGCGGCGGGCCGTCGATCGCATTGGGATTGAAGGCCGGCAGCGACGTCATCGCGATCACTTCGCCAGTCTGCACGTCCAGGATCACGCCGGCGGCGCCGCGTGCCTGCAGCTGCGTCATCGCCGTGCCGAGCTCATTCTCCAGCGCCGCCTGCACGCGCAGGTCGAGCGACAGCGCCACCGGCTGGCCGCGCCGCGCCGGATCGCTCAGCTGCGCATCGAGCACCCGCTCCATGCCGTAGCGGCCATGGCCGGTGCTATCGATATAGCCGAGCACATGCGCCGCCAGGGTCGATTGCGGATAGAGCCGGTCATTCTCGCGCTGGAACTCGATCGCCGGCTGGCCCAGCTCGTTCACCGAATGCACAAGCTCGGGCATCGCCCGGCGCTTGATGAACGCGAAGCTGCTGTTCGACTTGAGGATCGCGTAATATTTTGCTGCGCTCTGTTCGGGGATCAGCTCGGCAAGCCGCTTCGCCAGCTCGGCCTTGTCGCCGATCACCTGGTTCGGGTGGATCGCAATCGTCCAGCTGTCGATCGAACGGGCCAGCGGCGCGCCGCGCCGGTCGGTGATGTCGCCCCGCGGCGGCACCAGCGCGGTCGGGATCTCGCGCGCCGTCGCCGGCTCGGCCCATACCGCCAGGAAGGCCAGCTTGCCGATGACCACCAGCATGCCGAAGGCGAACAGGATCGACAGGATCATCAGCCGAAGCTGGGCGGTGGCGACAAGCGCCTGACGGGCATCGCCCGTACGGCCCTTACGGGCCGGCGGGGCGACGACGACGATCAACGGAGTGCCAGCTTCTCGCGCTGTGCAAGCTTCTTCAGGTCGTCGATGGTCGAGGTGCTGAGCACGCCCTTGTCGGCCATCGCCACCCGCTTGTCAGCCTTCTTCATGAGGTCGTGAAGTTCCCGGTCCTGCTGCGCCACGCTCTTGCCGCCCACAGGCTGGGTCGGCGCAGGCGTCGCCTGCACCGGAGCCGCCGATGCCGTCGCCACTGCTGCGGCAGACTGAGCCGCCGGCGCGCCGGCCGGAACGATCAGCGAGGCATTCTGCATCTGCGCGGGCTGGTCGAGGCTGGCCAGCGCCGTCTCGCTCGCCAGGTACTGGCCGGACGTCGGCGCGGCAAGCGCCAGCACGTCGCCGTTCCAGCGCTCGATCTGCGCCAGGTTCGCCCGCGTCTGGAACTCGGTCTCCAGCCCGCGAATGTCCTTCTGCGCCTGCAGGATCGCAACCTTCATCGCGTTGAGCCTGGCCTGTTCGGCCGCGCCGTGCGAATTGACCATGTAGCATGCCGGCGCCACGACAACGGCGCACAGGAGCCACCCCAGTCCCTTGAAGCTCTGAACGGCCATCTTACGCTACTCCTTCACTGGACCACGGTGCCGCGGCGGTCCGCCGCGCCACGCGCAGCGTCGCCGAACGGGCACGCGGATTACGGGCAACCTCCTCGTCGCTCGGCTTCACGGCCTTGGCGGGAGGTTCGAAACTGGGTGCGGCGGCCGCTGCCACCGCCGGACGATGGCGCGAGCCGCTGGGTTCGCTACCGCTGCGCTCGCGCAGGAAACGCTTCACCACCCGGTCTTCCAGGCTGTGGAAGGTCACCACCGCCAGCCGGCCGCCGGGCTTGAGCACGCGCTCGGCCGCGGCCAGCCCTTCCGCCAGCTCGTCGAGCTCGCGGTTGATGAAGATGCGCACCGCCTGGAAGGTCCGGGTCGACGGGTCCTTCTTGTCGTGCGGCTTGTGGCCCAGCGCCTTGCGGACGACATTGGCCAGCTCGGTCGTCGTGGTCAGCGGGCGCGCGCGGACGATCGCGCTGGCGACGCGGCGCGAGCGCGGCTCCTCGCCGAACTGGTAGATCACGTCGGCGATCTCGCTCTCGTCGGCCGAGTTCAGCCATTCCGCCGCGGTCATCCCCTCGCCCGCCATCCGCATGTCGAGCGGCCCTTCCTGCTGGAACGAGAAGCCGCGCTCGGCCTGGTCGAGCTGCATCGACGACACGCCGATATCCATGGTCACGCCGTCGACCGGCACGAGGCCACGGCTCTCCAGCTCGCTTTCCAGCTGGCTGAACGGCGCCTCGATCAGGATCAGCCGACCACCGGCGGATGCGACAAGGGTTTGGCCGCCTTCGATCGCACGGGGGTCGCC
>JAEXLC010000307.1 GCA_023445495.1 Pseudomonadota bacterium
GGGACCCCGGCTCAAGGCCGGGGTGACGGGTTAGGCTGTGGATGACGACGGATCGCGAGGCCAGCGTCACCTCTTCCCCCGCACGGGCCAGGTCATAGGCGCGCTCGCCATCGACCTTGAGCGCGGAATAGGCGGGCGGCACCTGGTCGATCGGACCCGTAAAACGCGGCAGCACCGCTTCGACCTGGGCAAGCGTGGGACGAACGTCCGACGTCGCGATCGCCTTGCCTTCGAGATCGAGCGTGTCGGTCTGCACGCCGAACCCAATCGTGAAGTCGTACACCTTGTCGCTGTCGAGCATCCGGCCCGCCAGCTTGGTCGCCTCGCCCAGCGCGATCGGCAGCACCCCGGTCGCCAGCGGATCGAGCGTGCCGCCATGGCCGACCTTGAACTTGCCGTACTTGCCGTCGCGAAGCGCGCGCTTGACGGCGCTCACACCCTGGGTCGAGCCCAGGCCCAGGGGTTTGTCGAGGATGATCCAGCCATGCATCCGCGGCGCCCTAGCGGAGCCGCGGGCATAGAGCCAGCATGACTGAGCCAGTATTAGGGGGCCAGCATCAGGCGGCCTTCTTCGCCTTCTTGGCCTTCACCGGCGGCGGGCCGCTGTGCACGATATCGGCGATCTGACAGCGCTCATGCCCGGCGAAGATCGTGTCGCCGCGATCGATCTCCGAGGCGCCGGGGAAGGTCTTGAAGCCGACGCCGATCGCAAAGGGCAGGTTGTTGCAGCGGCTGAAGAACGAGACATAATACCAGTTGCGCCGGGCATCCTGGATATAGACGCCGTCGCCGCTGTCGGTGGCGTCGAAGGTACGGATGTCGCTCCGGGTGAAGAACGGGATCGAGGCCTGCTCGCCCGATTTCGGCCCGGGCGTGGGCCCCGATTGCTGGGCCGAGGCGGCGGTGGCGGCGAACATCAGCGGCACGGCGCAGGCGAGAATTGTCTTGCGAAACATGGGGTCTTCTCCTTTCGGAGAACGAGATGGGGCACTCCTTGCCCGCCTTGTATAATACTTAGGCTGTACGCTGCATGAAGTGGCGGCGGCACAGCGCGACATAGCGCTCATTGCCGCCCACTTCGCGCTGCTCGCCCTGGCGCACGGCATTGCCATCGCCATCGACACGCAGGTTCATGATCGCCTTGCGCCCGCATTCGCAGACCGACTTGATCTCGACCAGCGAGTCGGCAAGCGCGAGCAGCTCGGCCGATCCGGGGAACAGCGCCCCCTGGAAATCGGTGCGCAGGCCGTAGCAGAGTACCGGGATGCCGACTTCGTCGGCGAGATGCGCGAGCTGGCGAACCTGAAGGGGCGAGAGGAACTGCGATTCATCGACCAGGATGCAGGCGAGCGGCGCTTCGTAATGCGCATCCTCGGCGATGCGGCGCAGGTCGGTATCTTCCTCGAACGGGATCGCGCTGGCGCTGATGCCGAGCCGCGAATCGATCACGCCCCTGCCGCCGCGATCATGGATGCCGGCGGTGAACAGCAGCGTGCGCATGCCGCGCTCGCGATAGTTGAAATCGGCCTGCAGCAGCGTGGTCGATTTGCCCGCGTTCATCGAGGCATAGTAGAAATAGAGCTTGGCCATGGCCCGGTCTGCGCCCGGGGCCGGCGCGCGGTCAATCGGCGCCTGGGCTAATCTTGTGGATCAGCCCGCCGGGGTCTCACTGTCCGCGTCCTCGCCCAGGTCGCGCGCCACTTCGGGCGAGCGCAGCAGCTGGTCGATATGGCTGCCCTCGTCGAAGCTCTCGTCCGCCAGGAACTTGAGCTTGGCGGCATATTTCATCTTCACCCGGTGAGCGACTTCGCGCTGGAGATAGGCGGTGTTGGTGCGCAGCGCCTTGATCACCACGTCCTCGTCCTTGCCGAGCAGCGGCTTCACGAACACCGTCGCGTGGCGCAGGTCGGGCGACATGCGCACTTCGGTGATCGAGACCATGTGCTTGGCCAGCACCTCGTCATGCACGTCGCCGCGCTGGAGAATCTCGCTCAGCACATGACGCACCTGCTCGCCGACGCGCAGCAGGCGGACGGAACGTTCTTCGGTGGTGGTCGTGGTCTTCATATCTCGACCTCTTCTCCCTCTCCCCTTGTGGGAGAGGGAGGGAGCCGACGCAGTCGGCGGATGGGTGAGGGGGACAAGGCTCGAAGGTTCATCCCCCCTCACCCTTCCCACGCGCTTCGCGCGCGGGCCCCTTCCCTCTCCCACAAGGGGAGAGGGAGATTCTTACAGCGTGCGCTCGCGCATCTCGACTTCGAAGGTTTCGAGATAGTCGCCCGCCTTGATGTCGGTGAAGTTCTGGCTGAACGTCACACCGCATTCCAGGCCGGCGCGCACTTCGGCGACATCGTCCTTGAAGCGACGCAGCGACGCGATCTCGCCCTGGTAGATGATGACATCGTCCCGGGTGATGCGCGCCTTGAGCGCCTTGCGGATCGCGCCTTCGGTGACCAGCAGACCGGCAGCCTTGCCGTGCTTGCCCGCCGAGAAGACTTCCTTGATCTCGGCGCGGCCGACGACGGTTTCGAAGGCTTCCGGACCAAGCTGGCCGGCCATGCCCGCGCGGATCTCGTCGGTCAGGTCGTAGATCACGTCATAATATTTGAACGCGACCTTGTTGCGCTCGGCGATCTCGCGCGCCTTGGCATTCGGACGCACGTTGAAGCCGATGATCGGGGCACCGGCGGCGCCGGCGAGCGACACGTCGCTCTCGGTGATGCCGCCCACGCCCGAATGGAGGACGCGCGCCTTGATGTCGTCGGTGCTGATCTTGTTGATCGCCGCGACGATCGCCTCGACCGTGCCCTGGGTATCCGCCTTGACGACCAGCGGATATTCCATCGCCTGCTTTTCCTTGAGCGCCGAGAACATGCTCTCGAGGCTGGCCGGCGCCTGGGTGGTGCGCTTCTGGAGCGCGACGCCCTGGCGATATTCGGCGACTTCGCGGGCACGCGCCTCGTTCTCGACGACCTGGAGCGGATCGCCCGCCATCGGCACGCCGGAAAGACCGAGGATCTCGACCGGAACCGACGGACCGGCTTCCTTGACCTGCTGGCCCTTGTCGTTGACCAGCGCGCGGACCTTGCCGCTCTCGGCGCCGACGACGAACACGTCGCCGACCTTCAGGGTACCACGATTGACCAGGACGGTGGCGACCGGGCCGCGACCCTTGTCGAGCTTCGCCTCGATCACCGTGCCTTCGGCCTCGCGATCCGGATTCGCCTTGAGATCGAGCAGTTCGGCCTGGATCTGGATCTTGGCGATCAGGTCCTCGAGGCCGATCTTCTTGAGCGCCGAGACTTCGACGTCCTGGGTCTCGCCGCCCATCTCCTCGACGATCACTTCATGCTCGAGCAGACGCTCGCGCACGCGCTGCGGATTGGCGCTGTCGAGGTCGACCTTGTTGATCGCCACGATCATCGGCACGCCGGCCGCCTTGGTGTGATTGATCGCCTCGATCGTCTGCGGCATCAGGCCGTCATTCGCGGCGACCACCAGCACGACGATGTCGGTGATGTCGGCACCGCGGGCGCGCATCTGGGTGAACGCTTCGTGGCCCGGCGTGTCGAGGAAGGTGATCTTCGACTTGTCCTTCAGCGTGACCTGATAGGCGCCGATATGCTGGGTGATGCCGCCGGCTTCGCCCTTCACCACGTCGGTGCCGCGCAGGGCATCGAGCAGCGAGGTCTTGCCGTGGTCGACGTGACCCATGATCGTCACCACCGGCGCGCGCGGCTGCAGCGTGTCCTCGGCATCGGCCTCGGCCACGTCCAGATCGACGTCGCTCTCGCTGACGCGCTGCAGGTTGTGGCCGAACTCGGTCACCAGCAGCTCGGCGGTGTCCTGGTCGATCGTCTGGGTGATCGTGACCGGCATGCCCATCTTGAACAGCGCCTTCACCAGGTCGCTGCCCTTTTCGGCCATGCGGTTGGCGAGCTCCTGCACGGTGATCGCCTCGGGGACGACCACGTCGCGGACCTGCTTCTCGCGCGGCGCCGACGAGCCACCATAGGAACGACGATGCTCCTTCTCGCGGGCGCGCTTCAGCGCGGCGAGCGAGCGGGCACGCGCGCCATCCTCGCCACCCAGGGCGCGGTTGACGGTGAGCTTGCCCGACTGGCGGCGATCGTCGCCCTTGCGGTCGCGCGCGGGCTTGGCCGGCTCGGGGCGACGTGCGGGCGTAACTGGCGTGAAGCGGCGCGGCGGCGGCACAGCGGAACCGGCAGGACGCGCTTCATCGGCGCCGGCCTGGGGAGCGGCATCGGCAGCGGGCGCTGCAGCGGCAGCCTCGATGGCCTCCGCTTCACGAATAGCGGCTTCCTCGGCAGCGGCGCGCTGCGCCTCTTCCTCGGCGCGGCGATTGTCTTCCGCGCGACGC
>JAEXLC010000272.1 GCA_023445495.1 Pseudomonadota bacterium
CGTCATCCCGGCGACAGCCGGGATCTCAGGCGATGGCGGGAAAGGAACCGCACGAGATCCCGGCTTCCGCCGGGATGACGATTGATCGCGCATTATGTCTAGACATAACTCAAGCCACAGGCAAGGATGCGCGCATGGATCGACTCTGGACCAACGCACGGATCGCGACGATGGCCGAGCCCGGCATGGGCGTGGTCGAACGGGGCGCGGTGGCGGCCCGGAACGGCCGGATCGCCTGGGTCGGGCCGGCAAGCGAAGCCCCCGCCGCTGCCGAGACGATCGATTGCGAAGGCCGCTGGATCACTCCCGGGCTGATCGATTGCCACACGCATCTGGTCCATGGCGGCGACCGCGCGCAGGAGTTCGAGCTAAGGCTGCAGGGTGCCAGCTATGAGGCGATCGCCCGCGCCGGCGGCGGGATCGTCTCGACGATGCGCGCCACCCGCGCAGCCAGCGAGGCGGAGCTGGTCGCCAGCGCCCTGCCCCGGCTCGACGCGCTGATCGCCGAGGGCGCGACCACGGTCGAGGTGAAGTCGGGCTATGGCCTGTCGCTCAGCGACGAGCTGAAGATGCTCCGCGCCGCTCGGGGGCTGGTCCGCGAACGCCCGATACGGATCGCGACGACCTTCCTCGGCGCGCATGCCCTGCCGCCTGAATATGCCGACGACCGCGCCGGCTATGTCGACCTGGTCTGCGACGCGATGATCCCGGCGCTGGGCGATCTTGCAGATGCGGTCGATGCGTTCTGCGAGGGGATCGGCTTCACCCCCGACGAAACCCGCCGCGTGTTCGAGGCCGCCAAGGCACAGGGCCTGCGCGTGAAGCTCCATGCCGAGCAGCTTTCCAACCAGCACGGCGCGGCACTGGCGGCTTCGTACGATGCACTGTCGGCCGATCATCTCGAATACCTCGATGACGCAGGCATCGCGGCGATGGCCCGCGCCGGCACGGTCGCGACCCTGCTGCCGGGCGCCTATTACTTCGTCCGCGAGACCAGATTGCCGCCGATCCAGGCACTGCGCGACGCCGGCGTGGGAATCGCGCTGGCGACCGACTGCAACCCCGGCACCTCGCCGCTCACCAGCCTGCTGCTCGTGATGAACATGGGCGCGACGCTGTTCCGCCTCACGGTCGAGGAATGCCTGGCCGGCGTCACCCGTGAGGCGGCGCGGGCGCTGGGGCTTCAAACCGAAATCGGCACGATCGAGCCCGGCAAGTCCTGCGATCTCGCGATCTGGGACGTCGAGCGACCGGCCGAGCTTGTCTATCGCATGGGGCTGAACCCGCTCCATGCCCGAGTCTTCAAAGGTATCTGGAAGGGCGTATGACCGAAATCCTGCTGATCCCCGGCGACGTGCCGCTGGCCGAATGGCGCGCGATCTGGCGCGGCGCGATGCCCAGGCTCGATCCCGCCAGCGCCCCGCGCATCGCCGAGAGTGCCGCCGCAGTGGCGCGCATCCTCGCGCATGGCGAACCGGTCTATGGGATCAACACCGGCTTTGGGAAGCTCGCCAGCGTCAAGATCGAGGCCGAGGACCTCGCCACGCTCCAGCGCAACATCGTGCTGAGCCACGCCGCCGGCATCGGCGCGCCCTCGCCCGCCCCGGTCGTCCGGCTGATGATGGCGCTCAAGCTCGCCAGCCTCGCCCAGGGCGCCTCGGGCGTGCAGCCCGCCACCGTCGAACTGCTCGAAGCAATGCTCGCCAGGGGCCTCACCCCGGTCGTACCCAGCCAGGGTTCGGTCGGTGCCAGCGGCGACCTTGCTCCGCTCTCGCATATGGCCGCGACGATGATCGGCGTCGGCGCGATCGAAGTGGATGGCCGCGTGCTATCCGCCGAACAGGCGCTCGCCGAAGCCGGACTCGCCCCGGTGACGCTCGGCCCCAAGGAAGGGCTGGCGCTGCTCAACGGCACCCAATTCTCCACCGCCAATGCCCTTGCCGGCCTGTTCGAGACCGAAACCCTGTTCCAGGCGGCGCTGGTCACCGGTGCGCTCTCGACCGAGGCAGCTAAGGGTACCGACGCGCCCTTCGATCCGCGCATCCACCAGCTGCGCCGCCATCCCGGCCAGATCGCCGTGGGCGAGACGCTGCGCACGCTGATGGCCGGCTCCGCGATCCGCGCCTCGCACCGCGACGACGATCCGCGCGTCCAGGACCCCTATTGCCTGCGCTGCCAGCCCCAGGTGATGGGCGCGGTGCTCGACCTGCTCCGCCAGGCCGGCACGACGTTGGAGACCGAGGCGAACGGTGTCAGCGACAATCCGCTGATCTTCCCCGAGACCGACGAGGCGCTGTCAGGCGGCAACTTCCACGCCGAGCCCGTTGCCTTCGCAGCCGACATGATCGCGCTGGCCATCTGCGAGATCGGCTCGATCGCCGAGCGCCGGATCGCGATGCTGGTCGATCCCGCTTTGTCGAACCTGCCCGCCTTCCTCACCCCACGGCCCGGGCTCAACTCGGGCTTCATGATCCCCCAGGTGACCGCCGCCGCGCTCGTCTCCGAGAACAAGCAGCGCGCCACCCCGGCCAGCGTCGATTCGATCCCGACCTCGGCCAATCAGGAAGACCATGTCTCGATGGCCGCGCACGGCGCCCGCCGCCTGCTCGACATGGCGGCGAACTGCGCCGGGGTGATCGGCATCGAGCTGTTAGCGGCCGCGCAAGGTTGCGACTTCCATGCCGGGCTCACCTCCTCGGAAGCGCTCGAGCGCGTCCGCGCACGCCTTCGCCAGGATGTGCCGACGCTCGACCATGACCGGCACTTCCACCCCGATATCGAAGCCGCGACCGCCCTGGTCCGGGCCGGCGCGGTGGCCGAGGCGGCGGCGATCGCGCTGCCGGGGGTCGCATGAGCTGGCTGGAGATCCATCGCGGCGAGGCGCCGCTGATCGTCGCTTTCCCGCATACCGGGACGGATCTCCTTCATGATCTGAAGAACCGGTTCGTCTCGCCCTGGCTGGCGACCAAGGATGCGGACTGGTGGATCCACCAGCTCTACGACTTCGCCGCCGGGCTGGGCGCCACGACGATCCGCACCACCATCTCCCGCAGCGTGATCGATGTGAACCGCGACCCTTCGGGCGCCTCGCTCTACCCGGGGCAGGCGACGACTGAGCTGTGCCCGACCACCACCTTCGACGGCGTTCCCCTGTACCGTGATGACGTGCCCGACGCCGCGAACATCGCCTGGCGGCGCGAGCATTATTTCGATCCCTATCACGCCGCGATCGAAGCCGAGATCGCCCGCCTCCGCGCGATCCACCCCAGGGTCGTTCTCTACGACGCGCATTCGATCCGCAGCCATGTCCCCCGGCTGTTCGATGGCGAACTGCCCCAGTTCAACATCGGCACCAATGGCGGCACCACCTGCGCCCCTGCCCTCGCCCGCGCGGTCGAAGCCGCCTGCGCCACCACAAACTGGAGCCAGGTCACCGACGGCCGTTTCCGCGGCGGCTGGACCACGCGCCACTATGGCCGCCCCGAGCAAGGCGTCCACGCCATCCAGATGGAACTGGCCTGCCGCGGCTATATCGACGAGCCCGAAGTCTTCGACGAAGCCCATTGGCCAACGCCCTATACCGACACTCGCGCCGCCCCGATGCGCGCGGCGCTCACCGCCGTCCTCACCGCCTGCCTCGAATTCGCCGGAGCCCCGGAATGACTCGCCTAGACAATAGCCGCATCATCAAGCCCGCCACCGGCACCGAGCTGACCGCCAAGAGCTGGCTCACCGAAGCGCCGCTGCGCATGCTCATGAACAACCTCCATCCCGATGTCGCCGAGCGGCCCGAGGAGCTGGTCGTCTATGGCGGCATCGGCCGGGCGGCACGCGACTGGGAGAGCTACGACAAGATCGTCGCCGCGCTCCAGGCGCTGGAAGCCGACGAGACGCTGCTGATCCAGTCGGGCAAGCCGGTTGGTGTGTTCCGCACCCACGCGGACGCTCCCCGCGTCCTCCTCGCCAACTCGAACCTCGTCCCCCATTGGGCGACCTGGGAGCATTTCAACGAATTGGATCGCAAGGGGCTGGCGATGTACGGCCAGATGACCGCCGGCTCGTGGATCTATATCGGCACCCAGGGCATCGTGCAGGGCACGTATGAGACTTTCGCCGAGATGGGCCGCCAGCATTATGGCGGCGATCTGAAGGGCCGCTGGCTGCTCACCGCGGGCCTTGGCGGCATGGGCGGCGCCCAGCCGCTCGCCGCAGTGATGGCCGGCGCCTCCTGCCTCGCCATCGAATGCCAGCCGAGCCGGATCGAGATGCGCCTGCGCACCGGCTATCTCGACCGCGCCGCCGAGAGCATCGACGAAGCGCTGGAGATCATCCGCGGCGCCGACAAGCCCGTCTCGGTCGGCCTGCTCGGCAATGCGGCGGAGCTGCTGCCCGAGATGTTCGCGCGCGGCATCCGCCCCGACCTGCTCACCGACCAGACCAGCGCCCACGATCCGATCAACGGCTATCTCCCGGTCGGCTGGACCGTCGCCGAATGGATCGAGAAGCGCGAGCGCGATCCCGAAGCCACCGCAAAGGCGGCCAAGGCATCGATGGCGCAGCATGTGAAGGCGATGCTCGACTTCCACGAAGCCGGGGTGCCCACGGTCGATTACGGCAACAATATCCGCCAGGTCGCGCTCGACGAAGGCGTGACCAATGCCTTCGACTTCCCCGGCTTCGTCCCCGCCTATATCCGCCCGCTGTTCTGCCGGGGGATCGGCCCGTTCCGCTGGGCGGCGCTGTCAGGCGACCCCGAGGACATTGCGCGCACCGACGCCAAGGTGAAGGAGCTGCTGCCGGACAATGCGCATCTCCACAACTGGCTCGACATGGCCGCCGAGCGCATCCA
Organism: Pseudomonadota bacterium; assembly: GCA_023445495.1. GTDB lineage: Bacteria > Pseudomonadota > Alphaproteobacteria > Sphingomonadales > Sphingomonadaceae > Sphingomonas. The sequence continues at coordinate 4,850 of JAEXLC010000272.1, forward strand.
CTTCCAGGGCCTGCCCGCGCGCATCTGCTGGGTCGGCCTAGGCGACCGCCACCGGCTCGGTCTCGCCTTCAATGAGATGGTCGCATCGGGCGAGCTCAAGGCACCGATCGTGATCGGCCGCGACCATCTCGACAGCGGATCGGTCGCCAGCCCCAATCGCGAGACCGAGGCGATGCAGGACGGGTCGGACGCCGTCTCCGACTGGCCGCTGCTCAACGCGCTGCTCAACACCGCGTCGGGCGCGACCTGGGTGTCGCTCCATCACGGCGGCGGCGTCGGCATGGGCTATTCGCAGCATGCCGGGATGGTGATCGTCGCGGACGGCACGCCCGAGGCCGCCGCCCGGCTCGAGCGCGTGCTGTGGAACGATCCCGCCACCGGCGTGATGCGGCATGCCGATGCCGGCTACGTCGAAGCCCTGGACTGTGCGCGTGAGAAGAGGCTCAAACTGCCCGGTATCTTGTAGGCGGTCCTTCTTTCCGGAAACGGAAAGACTGGAGGCGGGTCGTGCTGCAACCACGGTCCGCCTCTGGCAACCCCGTCATGCTGAACTTGTTTCAGCATCCAAGGAGCCGCGAGGGACCTCGCTGGTGGAGAATTGGACCCTGAAACAAGTTCAGGGTGACGATGGAATGGAGAGGCTGGCTCTCAGATCTCCACGAAGCGCCCGGCTTCGCGGTCCTTCACCACCTTGCCCGCTTCGAACACGGTACCGTTCATCGTGATGTAGACCCCCGGCTGCGCGACCTGGACGGTGGCGAAGGCCATGCCCAGGTTGAAGGTCGCATCGCTCTCGGCGAAGCGCGCGGGCGCCAGCGCGCCGACCAGCACAACGGTCTTCCCTTCGATCCCCGCAAGTGCCCTGGCAGTCTCGGTCATCGTGTCGGTGCCATGGGTGATGACGATGCGGCTGGCCGAAGACGCGGCGACCCGTTCGGCGATCGCCGCGCGGTCGGCGTCGTCCATCTCCAGGCTGTCCTTGCGCATCACTTCCTCGATCTCGAAGGGATGCAGCACCCGGCCCAGCTCGAACAGCCGCGTCACCATCGTGCCGACGATCGTGTACTGGCTCGATGCGTCGAAATACTGCTTGTCGATGGTGCCGCCGGTGGTGAGCACGAGAATGGGCTGCTGGGTCATGCGCGCCCCTTACGCCGGTTCGCTCACCGGGGAAACCTGCGCGGTTGGACAAAATGCCCAGCCCGCCTGCGCGATTACGCAGGTGACACGCAGCCCCGAAGGGCTTAGCCCGGTCGTCGATGGGGGCATGGCGCGTCTTCCTGAAGCAGCATCGCTGGCTGGCATTGTGGCTGATCGCCGCGGCGCTGGCAGCGAAGGCGCTCGTTCCCGCCGGCTACATGCTCGGCGAAACCAGCGGCAAGACGCTGACCATGGTGATCTGCGACGGCAGCGGCCCGTCGACCATGACCGTCGACATCCCGATGGACCCCGATCACGCCAAGACGCCGGAAAGCGGCAAGCAGGATTGCGCCTGGTCGGGGCTCGGCCATGCGATGCTGGGCGGCGCCGACCCGATGCTGCTGCTCGCCGCGCTCGCCTTCCTGCTCGCGCTCGGCTTCGCGCCTGCCGCCACGCCGGCACCGCGCCGCCGCGCCTTTGCCCAGCCGCCTTCGCAAGGACCGCCTTCCCGCACCTGAACCCTTGGTCTTTCCTCGTTCAGGTGTGTTTTCATGTCTTCTTGTCGTCGCGCGCGCATTGCCGCGCTGCCGCTGCTTTGCATTTCCGTCCCCGCCCTTGCCCAGCAGGCGCAGGACGAACCTTCCATCCTCGTGATCGGCCAGAAGGACGCGCCGATCAGCATCGATCCGCGCGGGCTCTCGGTGAGCCTGGGCGAGGCGCAGTTCGCCGGCGTCAACGCCCAGAATGTCGAGGACCTGATGAAATACGCGCCCGATTTCTTCGTGCGCAAACGCTATGCCGGGGACTCGAACGGCGTGCCCGGCTTTCGCGGCACCCATTCGATGCAGAGCGCCCGCGCGCTGGTGATGGTCGACGGCTTCGTGGTGTCGAACTTCCTCGGTAACAGCTTCGCCTTCGCGCCCAAATGGGGCGTGGTCGGCCCGGGCGAGGTCGAGCAGTTCGACGTGGTCTACGGCCCCTATTCGGCGCGCTACGCGGGCAATTCGATGGGCGGCATCGTCAACATCACCACCCGCTCGCCGGAGAGGACCGAAGCCTTCGCGACCGTGCAGGGCCTGGCCGAACCCTATGACCAGTACGGCACCCATGCGACCTATTGGGGCTGGTCGGGCGAGGCGGGGCTTGGTTGGCGCCAGAAGGACGGGCCGTGGTCGGCGCGGCTTTCGGGCAGGCACTTCCGGAACGATGGCCAGCCGATGAGCTGGTACGGCCTGACCCCGGCGACCGGCGCGCCCGGCACCGTGGTGACCGGGGCGATCGTCGATCCGGGCCAGGCGATCCCCAACTCCCCGGGCCGGCCGACCAGCCCGATCTTCGCGGCGCAGAGCCCGGCGCGGACGACGCAGGACCAGGCCAAGCTGCGCATCGGCTATGACGGCGCCTCGGGCATCACCGGCGAAGCGCTGCTCGCCTGGTGGCACAATGTCGACGCGCAATATGCGCCCGACTGCTATCTGCGCGACGCCACCGGCAACAAGGTCTGCGAAGGCCGGGTCACCACGCTCGGCCAGACCTGGACGGCCTCGGGCGCGCGCTGGTCGCGCACGGTGCGCGACGAGTTCCTCGCCGGCGGCAGGATCGCCGCGCCGCTCTCGCCGGACGTCACCGCCAGGCTCAACCTCTCGACCTACCAGGTCGCCCGCTCGGACGGCTTCACCTCGGCCAGCTGGACCGCCGGCGCGAGCAATGGCGCGGGCACGCTGGCGCGCCAGGGGCCGACCGGCTGGTACACCGCCGCGCTCTCGATCGATGGCAGCGCCGGCCCGTTTGCACTCGCCGGTGGCGTGAGCGCCAATCTCTACCAGACCGACCAGACCAACTACACGCTGCCGGTGTGGCGCGGCGATGGCGGACGCGCTTTCTCCACCCGCACCTACGGCAAGACCCGGCTCCTCGCCGGCTGGGCCGAGGGGCGGCTGCGTGCGGACGCGCTGGTCTTCACGCTCGGCGCACGGTTCGAGAGCTGGCGCGCGTTCGACGGCGGGCTCGGCCGGCTCGGAACCGGCGGCACCCCGGTCACCAATCGCTATGCCGCGCGCGGCGACACCGCGTTCGATCCGAAATTCTCGGTCGAATGGCAGGGCGGCGATACCAGCGTGCAGCTCAGCCTCGCGGAAGCGACGCGCTTTCCGACAGTGGGCGAGCTGTTCCAGGGCAGCCTCAACGGCGATGGCAGCTTCAACCAGAACAGCTTCGATCCCAAGCTCAAGCCCGAGCGCTCGCGCGACGCCAATCTGCTGGTCGCGCATGATTTCGGCCGGCTGAAGCTCACCGGATCGGCCTTCTGGCAACGGGTGGAGGACACGATCTTCGCGTTCACCGGCTTCAACCAGAACGGGATCACCACGTCGAACTACAAGAATATCGACGTCACCCGCCAATATGGCCTCGAGCTGATCGCCGAGGCCCGCGATGTCGGCGTGCCCGGGCTGGACATCGATGCGAACGCCGCCTGGATCGACTCGAAGACGGTGCGCAACGACAGCGCGCCGGCGGCGGAGGGCGTGCAGTTCCCGCGCATCCCGCGCTGGCGGCTCAACGCCAATATCCGCTACGAGATCAGCCCGCGCCTGCTCGCCTCGCTCGGCATGCGCTATGCCAGCCGTCCCAATACCGATCTGTTCGGCACCCAGCGCGGCGACACGTTCGGCTATACCTCGGAACTGTTCGCGCTCGATGCCAAGGTGAACTGGAAGATGACCGACAATTTCCGGCTGAGCGCGGGCGTGGACAACCTCACCAACAACAAGGCCTGGGTGTACCACCCCTATCCGCAGCGCAGCTTCCTGGTCGAAGCCGGGTGGACGCTGTGAGCGAAGGCACCGTCCGCCACGAACGCTGGTTCCGCGCGGTTTGGCGCTGGCATTTCTATGCCGGGCTGTTCTGCCTGCCCTTCATCCTGTGGCTCTCGGTGACCGGCGGCATCTACCTGTTCAAGCCGCAGATCGAGGGCTGGCTCTACGCGCCCTATACCGATGTCGCAGCGCCCGGCGCGTCGATGCTCGCGCCGGAGAAGATCGTCGCGGCGGGGACGGCGGCGGTGCCCGGATCGGTGCTGCACAAATATGTCCTGCCCGAAGCGCCCGGCGACGCCGTCCAGCTGCTCGTCGGCTCCGGTGCGGAGGAAACGCGCGTCTGGGTGCATCCCCAGACCGGCCAAGTGCTCAAGGCCGTGGCCGAGGAGGATCGCTTCATGCGCGTGATCTTCCGCCTGCACGGCGAGCTGCTTGCCGGCAAATGGGGCTCGGCGCTGGTCGAGATCGCCGCCTGCTGGACGATCGTGATGCTCCTCACCGGCCTGTTCCTCTGGTGGCCGCGCGGCCGCAAGGGCAAGGGGTTTGGCGGCATCCTCTGGCCGCGCCTGACGGGTGGCAAGCGCATCTTCTGGCGCGACATGCACGCGGTGATCGGGCTGTGGGTGTCGCTCGGCGCGCTCTTCCTGATCGTCTCCGGCCTGCCCTGGGCGAAGAACTGGGGCGACTATCTCAAGCAGGTCCGCGTGGTGACCGGCACCGCCGCCGTCCGCCAGGACTGGTCCGCCGGCGCCGAAGCCGATGCGGCGGCGCGCGCCGATCTCGACAAGGGCGTCCGCGCGATGCTCGACGAGCATGCCGAGCATCACGGCATGACCATGGCGCATGTCGCGCCCAAGGGGCCCGCGCTCGACCGGGTGGTGGCCAGGGCGATGACGCTCGGCCTCGCCGCCCCCGCCGAAGTCAGCCCGCCGACCAGGGTGGGCGGCCGCTGGCTGGTCCAGTCCCAGGCCGAGGACCGCACCCGCCGCGTCTCGGTCGAGATCGGCGACGACGGCGCGGTGATCGGCGCGCAGGGCTATGGCGACCGCCACTGGATCGATCGCGCGGTCGGCTTCGGCGTCGCGGTGCACGAAGGCGCCTGGCTGGGACTGCTCAACCAGCTGGTCAATCTGCTCGTCCTGGTCGGGCTGGTGCTGCTGGCGATCTCGAGCGCGGTGCTGTGGTGGCGCCGCCGCCCGCAGGGCAGCTTGGGCGCCCCCGCGCCCAAGGATCCGCTCCGCCACAGCTGGGCGCTGGTGGGGCTCACGGTCCTGCTCGGCATGCTGATGCCCCTGTTCGGCATCACCCTCGCCCTGGCAGTCGCCTTCGATCAGGCCGCCCGGCGAATCGCCCCGCGGACGGCCGGCTGGCTCGGCCTCCGACGCCTCTCCAAATTGTAACCTTCCCGACACGGCCGGGACACGTGCAATCCGGCAAAACCTGTCTCACGGTCGGCGAGCGGCCGGTGAAACAGGAGGCCTGAGGATGTCCAATCCCCGCATCGCAATCGCGCTTCTGGCGCTGGCCACGCTCGTCTCCGGCTCAGCTGCATGGTCGACCGCCGATGCACGGCTGTCGAACCACACCCCACGGGTCGCAACCAGGAACTGAGCAACCGCTCCGGCATCGCCCTTCTCCCTGTACCGGCGATGCCAGCGGGTGCGGGCAACCCTCTTCAGCCCGCACCCGCAATACCTGAACGGCCGGCGCGCCTCCCC
>JAEXLC010000323.1 GCA_023445495.1 Pseudomonadota bacterium
GGCCAAGGGGGCACGGCCCGGCCGCGCGGGGATCAGTGACCACCCTCGGAAGCGTTGAACATGGTCTTGGCGTAGGTGATGCCCAGGCCGTAGCCGCCACCGAACTTGCGGGCGACGCCGGTGGTCATGTCGTAGGTCTCGGTCCGCGCCCAGTCGCGCTGCAGCTCGAGCAGATACTGGAGCGAAGTGATCGGGCGGGCACCTGCCTGGATCATCCGGGCAACGGCGCGCTCATGCGCTTCCTCGGAGATATCGCCCGAAGCGTCGGTGATGACATAGGCCTCGAAGCCCTGGTCGATCGCCGAGAGCACGGGGCCGACGATGCAGACCGAGGTCCACAGGCCGGCAAACACCAGGCGCTGCTTGCCGATCCGGTTGACCTCGTCGATCACGGCGGCGTCTTCCCAGGTGTTCATCGACGTGCGGTCAAGCAGCTTCTGGCCCGGGAACGGATCGGTGACTTCGCTGAACATCGGGCCCGAGAAGCTCTTCTCGGCGACGGTGGTGAGGATGGTCGGCACGTCGAAGCCAGCAGCGGCATTGGCGACCAGCGCGGCGTTGTTGCGCAACAGCTCCGGGGCGATCGACTTGGTGGCGAAGGCCATCTGCGACTGGAAATCGATCAGCACCAGCGCGTGATCGGTCGGGTTCAGCAGGGTCTTGCCGGGGGTCGGGGTGGCGGTGGCGGTCATGGTGTTTTCCCTCTTTTCGGTTGGTGTCGGCGGCCCGGAGCGTTCCGGATGCACAGGGTGTAGGCGGCCGAAGAACTGCGATGCAGCCGGATAAGATCGTTCCAATTGTTCCATTAAATCGAAAAGCCGCCCACACCCGGGGGAGTGACCCACCGCCCCCATGCGAGTGAGAAATGCCTGACTCTGCAGGTTGGGGACTGCGCCGCGTGCTGCTTCCGCCGGCGCTTCGCCCTCGCCACGCAACACCGGTTCAAACGGGTGACACCAGGGTTCAACACGGAATCGCCTGACCTGCCCTAAGGGAAGGCCAATCGGGCTTCCGGCGTACGCGCATTCGCCAGGAACACCCCTCGGTTCGCGCTGGCGCACTATCGGCAATCAGCGAAGCCACGGTTTGAAGGGCAGACCCGCTTCTTACCGGACCTCGCTGCGGCCTCTTATGGCCGAGAGCCCGCGCGGGGGACTGCGCGGGTTCTTTGTTCTTGGAACGGGCCGATCACCGGAACGACGGCTCGAACCGCTCCGCCGCCGGTCGCCATGGACAAGCGCGAGCACCGCCCATAAAGGACAGGCCCTCCCTTCCCGCTTGGAAAGTTGCCCGGCACCGATGTTCCGACCTCTGTATGACTGGGTGCTGCGCATGGCGCACCACCGCCATGCGATCTGGCTCCTTGCCCTGGTTTCCTTCGCGGAGAGCAGCTTCTTCCCGATCCCGCCCGATGCGATGCTGATCCCAATGGTGATCGCAAGGCGGGAGCAGGCATTCCGCATCGCGCTGGTCTGCACCATCGCCTCGGTGCTGGGCGGCATGCTCGGCTATTATATCGGCTACGGCCTGATGCAGACCGTGGGCGAATGGATCGTCCACACCTATCACCTGGAGGCCAAGCTCGCCGAGGCGGTCCACGCCTATCAAAGCGAGTACGGCACCTGGATCATCCTGCTGAAGGGCCTGACCCCGATCCCGTTCAAGCTGGTGACCATCGCCAGCGGCGCGGCCAGCTTCAACTTCCCGCTGTTCGTGCTGCTCTGCTGCATCACCCGCGGCGCGCGCTTCTTCCTCGTCGCCCTGCTGCTCAAGCGCTACGGCGCCCCGGTGCAGGAGTTCATCGAGAAGCGGCTGGATCTGTTCGCCTGGGCCTTTCTCGGCCTGATCGTGCTGGGTTTCGTCGCCGTCGCGGTGCTCTAATCGCAGCCTGATCCCGGCATCGTCCCCTCTCATTTCCGCCCTCCCCGTCATCCCCGCGAAGGCGGGGATCCAGGGTAGCGGAGGACAGGCCTGCCAATCTGGCATGCCGCTTGACGAGAGCGCCTGGGCGCGCCGCAAGCGCCTTGCATTTGGCTCTGGATCCCCGCCTTCGCGGGGATGACGAAAAGGTGAAGAGCAAGGGGCCTAAACACACCCCGTTTCTTTTCCCGCCCGCCCCAGCTTGCACGCTCGCTCGCGACTCGCTAGATACAGCCCCCAATCCGACAGCGTGGTGGGTAGCACCGGTTCCTCCAGAGAGGACCGGGCAGCGGACCCGTGCCCCGCAGCCGGCGAACTTTGAAGCGAGGATGCCCCAGTGGCGAAGACCAGTCCGACCGAATTCGTGAAGCAGGTGCAGACCGAAGCCCGCAAGATCGTGTGGCCGTCGGGCCGCGAGACGATCATGACCGGCGTGATGGTGATGATCATGACCACGCTGCTCGGCGTGTTCTTCCTGGGCATCGACTCGATCTTCGATTTCATCGTCAATTCGCTGCTGCGCCTCGCGCAGTAAGCCGCACCCAGAACACCAAAGGGAAAACGAACGCATGGCGCGCTGGTACATCATCCACGCCTATTCGGGCTTCGAGGGCAAGGTTCGCGACCAGATCCTAGCCGACGCGACCCGCATGGGCCTCGAGCAGCTGGTCGAGGCCGTCGAGGTCCCGACCGAGACCGTCACCGAAGTCCGCCGCGGCAAGAAGATCCAGTCCGAGCGGAAGTTCTTCCCGGGCTATGTCCTCGCCAAGCTCGAGATGAACGACGACGTCTATCACCTGGTGAAGAACACGCCGAAGGTGACCGGCTTCCTCGGCTCGTCGGGCAAGCCCCAGCCGATCAGCGAGGCCGAAGCCGCGCGCATCCTCAACACCAAGGACGAGGCGGCCACCGCTGCGCCCAAGGCGAAGGTCAAGGTCGATTACGACATCGGCGACACCGTCAAGGTCATCAGCGGCAACTTCGCGACCTTCTCGGGCGTGGTCGAGGAGCTCGACTATGACAAGAGCCGCGTGAAGGTCTCGATCTCGATCTTCGGCCGCGCGACGCCGCTGGAGCTGGGCTTCGAGGACGTCGAGCGCATCAAGTAAGGCGCGCGACAAGCGGATCTGAAGGGCCGGGGCGGAAACGCTCCGGCCTTTTCCATTGGGAGGCTAGGCAGTCAGCGCCTTGCCCATCCGCACCAGCGGCACCATCACCCCCTCGATCGGGCCGACCGAGACCTGCTCGATCGGCGCATAGCCGCAGGCGCGGTAGAGCGGCACGCCCGACAGCGTCGCCATCATCTCGGCGCGGCGGAAGCCGTGATCGGCGGCAGCCCGCTCGCACAGGGAGAGGATCATCCGCCCCACCCCTTGCCGCACAAAGCCGGGATCGGTGTACATGGCGCGGATCCGCGCGGCGTCCGTCTCCGGGTCGAGCGGGGCCGGTTCGCGCTCGATCACACTGTCGTCGCCGCCGAACAGCGTCGCCCGCCAGCTCCAGCCGCCACAGCCGGCAACCTGTCCGTCGCGCTCGACCAGGAAATAGGTGCCGTCGCGAACCAGCTGGCTGTCGAGGCCCATCACCTTGTGGCTGGCACGCACCTGCGCGGGCGTGAGGAAATCCTGCTGCAGTGCCTCGATCGCACGGCCCATCAGCGCCCGCAGCGCGGGCAGATCCTCGATGCGGGCGATGCGGTGCGTCAGCTCAGGCATGGCATTGCCGATAGCGGCCCGGGCACAGAGGTTTCAACCATTGCAAGAAAGGCCCCGGAGGCGAATGCCCCCGGGGAGTCAGGGGCATCCCGCGTCAGTATTTGATACGCACCCGGGCGTAGTAGAAGCCGCCGTTGAAGCCGAAAGGGCCGCCGTTGCGCGGATAGACCTGGCCGTCGGACGTGCCACCGGTGATCGGATAGATCGGCACCGATGCCGGGGTCAGCCGGTCCGGGCGCTCGTCGGTGAAGTTCTGCGCGCCGATGGTGAGCGTATAATGCTCGGCGAAGGTGTAGCTGATGTCGAGATCGGTGACGAACTTGTCGCCGAAGGTCTGGCCGGGCCCATAGTCCTGGGCACTCTTCCAGCTGCCGTAATAATTCTCGCGAACGTTGAAGCTCAGCCCGTCGAGCGACCAGCTGGCGACGAACACCACGCGGTGGTTCGGCGCGAGATGCTCGGCATCGATGATCTGGTTCGGCCCGATCACCTTGGGATTGTATTTGGTGATCTCGCTCTTGTTGTAGTTGTAGGCGAGCGAGAAATTGAGCTCCGCCTCGCTGAGCCTGGTTTTCCAGGTGCCGACCACGTCGATGCCGCGGGTGCGGGTGTCGAAGCCATTGGTGAAGAAGTTGACCTGGCCGCCCACGCCCACCGCGATCAGCGAAGGCTGCGCCGCGACGTCAGCCGCGGTGACGGTGTAGTTCTGGGTGATGCCGATCCGGTTCTTCACGTCGATCTGATAGGCATCGACGGTGAGCGACAGGTCCTTGTCGGGCGTCAGGATGAAGCCGAGGCCGTAATTGGTCGACTTTTCCGGATCGAGCGTCGTCGCGCCATAATATTGGGCGATCGCGGTGTTCACCGGATAGGTGCCGACCTGCACCGCGGTGCCCGCGACGAACGAGGTGGTGATGATCGCATCGTTCGACTGGCCCGGCGACGGCGCGTGGAAGCCGGTGCCGATGCTGCCGCGCACCGAGAAGGCATCGGCGAACTTGTAGATGCCGTTGATCTTCCACACCCAGGCATCGCCGAACGTGTCGTAATGCTCGTAGCGGCCGGCGGCGCCGACGCTCAGCGCATCGGTGATGTCGGTTTCGAGATCGACATAGGCGCCGTAGCTCTTCTGGCTGAACCGCCCCGCCGCCGCCGGGCTGGTGCCGGCATAGCCGCTCGCCCCCACGCCCTGGGCGTTGCTGGTGCCGGTGAAGCTATAAACGCCGGGCGCGGTCTGGGTGTAGAGCCGCTGCGCCACCGCATAGGGGCCAGCGCCATAGGACTGCACGTCGCCCGCGGTCTGCTCATAGGTTTCCTTGCGGAATTCGCCGCCGGCGGAGAAGGTCAGCGGACTCGCCAGGCCGATATCCACCGGATAGCTGAAGTCCGCATTGAGATTGGCCTCTTCCTGGATCAGCTTGCCGAAGGCGAAGCTGGTCTGGGTCCTGGGGCCGTAAGAGGCGTTGAGCGAGCTGTACATCGACAGGGTCAGCGTGTTGCGGGCCCAGGAGCCGGACAGGTCGTAGCGGAAGCCGCTCTCGCTCTCGCCCTTGTAGCCCAGCGTTCCGTAGATTTCCTCGGTCTCGCCGACGAAGCGCGGGGTGAAGCCGGCCGGGTAGAGCTGGCTGAACCGGAAGACATTGCTGTCGACCACGAAGCCGCCCGCCGGGCAGGTCGCGTTGCCGGTGGGGCATGGCGTCAGGTAGAAAGTGTTGTTGAACAGCGCATTGGCGCCCTGGCTCCGGACCACGCCGGCACTATCGACCGCGGTGCTGGTGACCGAGGGGCGATAATTGAAACTCTGGTTTGCGTGGATCTTTGCAAAGTTTGCGAAGAAGTAGAGCTTGCTTTCATCGGTGACGTTCAGCGCCGAATTGAGCAACAGCTTGTAACCATGGGATGGCGAGGTGCCCCAGATCTGCGCGGGCAGCGGATAATTGGGCAATTGCGACGCCAGTGAAGGGAAGTTTATCGCAAAGTTTGCAGCCGATGGCCGAGTGACGCCGCGGCTGGTCTGCCCATCGTCGTCATATTCGCCGGTCAGGTTGATGAAACCGATTGCGCCGGCAAGACCGACATTGCCGGCAATCTGGTAACTCTCTCCATCGCCTGCATAATATTGGCCGGCCCGCGCGACGAGCTCGATCCCCGCGCCTTCCTTCAGCCCGTAGTTGAGCACGCCAGCAATCGCGTCCGAACCGTATTGCGCGGTCGCGCCCTCGCGCAGCACCTGCAGGTTGCTGATCGCCAGCGACGGGATGGCGGAGATGTCCGGCCCCTGCGAGCCGCGGCCGAGGCCGGTATCGCTGCCGGCATAGACCTGGACCAGCGCCGAACGGTTGTAGCGCTTGCCGTTGAGCATCACGAGCACCTGGTCGCCCGGCAGGCCGCGCAGCGACGGCGAGCGCACGAAGGTGGATGCGTCCGAAATCGAGTTCTGGCCGGCATAGAAGGACGGCACGACATTCTTCACCGCGTCGATCATATTCGCGGCAGGCTGCGCGGTGAGTTCGGCGGAGCTGATGACATCGACCGGCGACGCCGAAGTGGTGAGCGTGCGGTCGGTGCGCCGCGTGCCGATCACGACGATCTCGCCGCTCGGCTCCGACGTAGTCGTCGACTCCTGAGCTGCCGCGACATCAGTCAACAGCAGCGATGTTACAATGGCGGAAGACGCAAACAGGATACGCCGACGAACTGATGAACAGGTAACGCCCATTGGATGCCCCCTCGATTGCGATGTTGAATCGCCTTTCGAGGCACCCCGTCCTGAAACAAAAGCTACGTGAAACAGCAATATTGTCAATCAGTCATGAAACAAGGCTGTAACAATGAATTGCGGAGCGTTTTTCTTGAAATTCCGTAGCGGAAGGCGGCACGGAATCGATTGCCCAGCCTGGAGCCGGCCGCGCCCGCGACCGGCCCCGATGCCGGTCAGATCGAGATCTCAGTCCATTCGATCGTCGAGCCGCCGCCATTGTTCGTCTGGTTGCTGCTCGTGTTGTAGGCGCCCATCTTCGGGTAGAAATAGCGCCCGCTCTTGAGGCTGCCGTCATAGACGGTGCCGGCCCTGTCCCCATCCGGATTGGACTTTTTGCAGACGACGCCGTTGATCCGGTATTCCGGGCTCTGACCGGTACTCACCGACACGCTGACATCATAGGCGCTGCCGATCACCACGGTGGGCGCACCGCTGCACACCTGGCCACCCTGCACCACATAGAACTCGAAATTGCCGCCCGATTTGGGCCGTACCGCAAGCTGGGTGATCGGCTCGGACGGGCCCGAGGTGGCGCCCGCCGCAACGACGTTGAGCACCTGCATCACGCTCACATACTTCCCGCCGCTGACCAGCTTGAACCGCCCGCTCGCCGAGACGCCAGTGGTGCTGGACGTGCCGCGCAGCTCCGCCCTGCCCGGCGTGCTGTCGGTCCGCTGCTGGATGACGTGGCGCTTGCCGCCGCTGATATTGGTGATGCTGCCGCCCGAATCGGTGTCGGTCGTATAGGCCCAGGCGACGCCGGCGGTGGCGAGGATCAGGCAGGTGGCCGCCAGCAGGGCGGTGCGATTATGCTTGAACATTGCATCTTCTCCAGGCGCCTCCTGGATTGCCCGGCGCTTCTGTGCGAGCGGATGCCCGTGTCACCGGTGCCGGCACCCTGCGAATTGTCAGGCCAGTTGGCAAGGCCCGATTGCACCGGCGCGGCGGCGCCATGTGCCTTGCCTTCCGCCCCCGGATGCGCTAGGCGCGCGCCCTTCCAAAGCAACAGCTACGGAAATCCGCGGGAGGCCGTGTTCGCACGGCCGCTGAACCGCTCGACTTGATCTGGGCCCCGAGCTTCGCGCGAAGGGCCCGCGAAAGAGAGTGACATGGCAAAGAAGATTACCGGCTATATCAAGCTGCAGGTGCCGGCCGGCTCTGCAAACCCCTCGCCCCCGATCGGCCCGGCTCTGGGTCAGCGCGGCGTGAACATCATGGAATTCTGCAAGGCGTTCAACGCCCAGACCGGCGACGTGGAAAAGGGCACCCCGCTCCCCACCGTCATCACCGTCTATGCGGACCGTTCGTTCTCGTTCGAGACCAAGACTCCCCCGGCGACCTATCTGATCAAGAAGGCCGCGAACCTGAAGTCGGGCTCGAAGGAGCCGGGCAAGGTTTCCGCCGGAAAGATCGCTCGTTCGGAGCTGAGCAAGATCGCCGAGGTCAAGATGAAGGACCTCAACGCTAACGATATCGAGGCGGCCACCCGCATCATCGAGGGCTCGGCCCGCGCGATGGGCCTCCAGGTTGTGGAGGGCTAAGAACATGGCAAAGCTGACCAAGAAGCAGAAGGCATGGACCGTCGACAGCGAGAAGCTGCACGGCGTGGACGAAGCGATCGCGATCGTTAAGGCCAATGCCACCGCCAAGTTCGACGAGTCGATCGAAGTCGCGCTGAACCTCGGCGTCGATCCGCGTCACGCAGACCAGATGGTCCGCGGCGTCGTCACGCTGCCGAAGGGCACCGGCAAGACCGTGCGCGTCGGCGTGTTCGCCAAGGGCGCGAAGGCCGATGAGGCTCGCGAAGCTGGTGCGGACGTCGTTGGCGCCGAAGACCTGCTCGAGATCGTTCAGGGCGGCAAGATCGAGTTCGATCGCTGCATCGCGACCCCGGACATGATGGGCCTGGTCGGCCGCCTCGGTAAGGTGCTGGGCCCGAAGGGCCTGATGCCGAACCCGAAGCTCGGCACCGTGACCATGAACGTCGCCGAAGCCGTCAAGGCTGCCAAGGGCGGTCAGGTCGAGTACCGCGTCGAGAAGGCCGGCATCATCCACTCGGGCATCGGCAAGGCGTCGTTCCCGGCCGAAGACCTGCGCGCGAACTTCGACGCGCTGGTCGACGCGGTGGTCAAGGCCAAGCCGTCGGGCGCCAAGGGCAAGTATGTCCGCAAGGTCGCCCTGAGCTCGTCGATGGGCCCGGGCGTGAAGGTCGACGTCGCCGAAGTCGCGACCGCCTGATCTCAGCGAACCACTGAAACAGAAAGGGGCTGGAAGGAGCGATCCTTCCGGCCCTTTTTGTGCCTGCCGCGCCCGTCCGGCGTGTCGCCAATCGCGGGATCTGCGCGTTCAGCGGCTCCGGGGGAGAGCCCGCGAGGCCGCGCCCGCCCCTGGACAGAAAAAGGGCCGGAGCATCGCCCCGGCCCTCTTCGCCCCACAAAGCCTACAGGATGGTCTCAGACCACCGCCTCGCCCGGCAACGCCGTTTCCGCCTTCCAGGCCCCGCGCACGCGCCGTGCCCAGTCATCGACCCGGCGGATCGCTTCCTCGGTCAGCGTCACGATGCCCGCCCGATTGTCCATCGGGTTGGGCGAGCGGACCACCAGCCCGGCGCTCTCAAGCAGGGCAAGATGGCGAATCGCCGTGGTCTGCGGCGCACCGCTGCCGATACAGGCGCTGCTCACCGATACCGGGCGCCCCTTGGCGGCCGCCAGGTAGAGATCGAGCAGGATGTCCCAGGTCGGTTCGCGGAACTGGCCCGCGATCGGCCCGAAGGCATCGTCCCGCAGCCGTCGGGCACGGTAGATGCCCTCCACCAGATCCGCCGCCTTGCCGGTAAAGGCCACCCCGCCTGCCGCTGCCTTGCTGGGAAGCGCCGGGCGCTCCTGCAGGCGGTACAGGGCATTGTCCGCGTCAGCCATGACGCACCTCCCCGGTCAGGACCAGGCTGGATCCACGCCATAGCGTTTCAGCCGCTGGCGATGCCGCACCGCGCCGATCGCGATCAGCAACGGACTGGGATAGCTCCACGCCGCGTTCGCCACGGCATAGGACCAGGGCATCAGCGACGGTGACAGGATCAGCAGATGCGTCATCACGGTGTTGAGCTTCACCGCGGCAAGCCACATCGGCCAGTAGCGCTGCGCCTTCAGCGCGAGCGCGGTCATCGCCAGGAACAGGCACGTATCGACCGTGAGCATGCCCATTTCGAGCTGGAAGAAGCGATGCGCGCCAGTTGGTGGCGTGAAGGCCGAGGCCACGACCGCCGAGACCAGGATCCCGACGGCCGTACGCTCCGGCGTGCCGCCCCGCGCGAGCGCGTAGAGGCAGCAGCTTACCAGCAGAATGAGGTAGATTGACTTGCTCATGCGGCATGATCGCACCAGTGAAGCGGTTCCAAGTCAACGCCTCCATCACGCTGCGGCCGCGATTTTGACGAAAGCCGGCTGCTCGCTGGCGCCGTGCGGAGGCGTTTCGTAGATGTCGCCCTCGCCGATCACCTGGTGGCGGATGCCGACGCTGCGCAGCTCGCCATGGGCCTTCTTGATGTCCGAAAGCGCGCCGAAGACCTTGGCCGTGGCGGCGCCGACATAGTCGACGGCTTCCTGGGCCTCGAGCGGATGGAAGGTACCGTCGGCCCGCGCGGTGAGCACCGCGGTGCCCATGGCAAGAACCTTTAGCGCCGCCTGGTTGACCGCGAGTTCCGCGGGCTGGAGCGAACGGGCGATACGCAGGGAAGCGATCATCTTGGCAGAAGGCATGAGTCCTCCTTCGCGCAGCCACAATGCTGCGACGTGGTTGATGGTTTGGCTTTGAAGAGCTTAGGTCAGCTGGTGATGCGCCAGAGCGCGCCCAGCCCGTTGAGGAAGTTGGCCACCGCGATCAGCATCAGGATCGAGAGGCCGAATATCCACATCAGGCGCTTGAGCGGGTCCAGATCATTGATTTGCCTCCCTTGCCTCAGAAACGGGACCCGGAAGCGTGGTTCGCCTTCGGACCGTTTCGGTGGCAATGGAACTCCCGAATGCACCGTTTCGGCAAGGTCCACCGGCTCGGCCCCCAAATTTTGGGGGGGCGTTTCCGGGGGCTGCGGAGAGGCATCTTCATGAGCCGTGAGAATCCGCGCGGCCTCGCGCCGGCTGGATACGCCAAGCGTGCGGGCCGCCTCCTTCAGATACCCGTCGACCGTGAGCGGCGAGAGGCCCAGCGCCAAGGCGATTTCCTTGGACGACATGCCGCGCGCGACAAGCCGCAGGCAATCGCGTTCGCGCGCAGTGAGTTGCTCGATCGTCCCGGTCACCATCGCTGCCAGCTTTTAGCCATCGCGCGGGGGAATCCAACCGAGTTGGTGTGAAAGCGTGTGAGATTCAGCGCAGAATCGCGTTGGGAAAAACGGATCACATGCGAATGGGAATCCAGCCGAATCGGCCTTCCCCCTTCCGCCAGAAACACCTGCATATCCGGGCCCGGCCGAACCGCCATCGTGCGCTTCCTCCCCCCCGACGTAGCGCGCATAGTAACGCACTCACAACGAAGCGGGAGAGGCGATATGCGAAGCATGCGCGCGATTTTGGTACTGGGCCTGCTCGGCACCGCCACAAATGCCATGGCGCAGGAAGCGACTCAGCCCGGACAGGACGCCGCCATCGTGGTGCAGGGGCAGCGCGACCGCCCGAGCGGCTGGCGCCAGGCCGAGACCGATCATGTGGTGGTGATCAGCGACGGCAGCGAGAAGGAACTGATCCGGATCGCCCATAATCTGGAGCGACTCCACTTCCTGCTTTCGGTGCTGCTCAACCGAGTCGACCGGCCGGACAACACCCGCAAGCTGCGCATCACCCTGGTCGGCAACGGCGCCGAGTTCGACGCGATGGACCTCGCGAATCTCCGCTATTCGCCCGGCCCCTATGCCCGCGCCTTCCCAGAGCCGGCCTATTACGACCCGCGCGAGGACGGCGCGGTGCTCGCCGCGAGTCGCTTCGACCAGAAGGCGATTCTCGAGCAGGGCCAGTCGCTCGCCAACATCCTGCCCGACCTGGTTCGCGCGACGACCCCCGCCGCCGATCCGGCCGCCGGCGCATCGGGCGAGAATCCCGGCACCGCCGCCGCGCTGGCGTCCAGCTATGCCGGCTCGATCGCACGGTTCGGGCGGGAGGATCCGCTCGCGCTTTCGGTGAACGAGCTGGCAGTGCCGATCTCGGCGGAAGGCCGCATCTATGCCGGTTATGCCCGCCATTTCCTGGTCACCTATTTCCCGCATGCCTATCCCCGCTGGTATGTCGACGGCTTTGGCGAGCTGTTCGCGACGATGGCGGCCGAGGGCGATGCGAAGATCGAATATGGCCGCGCGCCCGAGGGGCTGCGCAAGGTGCTCGACCGCTACCCCCGCACCCCCGTCGCCGATATCCTCACCGGCCGCTATCTGGGCGATCGCAAGGCCGCCGAGCGCTGGACCCCGCTCCACGCCTGGGCGCTCACCCATATGCTGTTCTTCTCGAACACGCGGCGGGGCCAGCTCCACGCCTATCTCGCGTCGATCGCGGCCGGCGACTCGATGGAACGGGCGGCGGCGGCATTCGGCGATCTCGGCAAGCTGCAGGCCGAGCTGGCCGCCTATGACAATGGCAAGCTGCCCTTCGAGCAGATGTCCTATCCCGCCGATCGCGCCGGCGAGCCGATCGTGCGGCGGCTGACCGAGGGCGAGGCCGCCTTCGTCAAGGGGCGGCTGGAGCTCGGCTCGCGAGTCGAGCTGCCGCCCGCCTCCAGCGATCCGAAGCTCGACAAGGCGCGGCGGGATGCGATCGCACGGCGCGACGACTGGCTGCGCGGGCTGCGCCGCGACGCCGCGCGCTATCCGGCGAACCTCGACGCGCAGCTGCTGCTTGCCGAAGCCGAATGCAGCAGCGGCAACGGCGCCGAATGCGCGACCGTCGCCGGCAAGGCGCTGGCGATCGCCCCGGGCAATGGCGACGCGCTCGCCTGGCAGGGCATCGCCCAGACGCGAATCGCCCTCGTGGCGCCGGCGGCGGACAG
Source organism: Pseudomonadota bacterium (assembly GCA_023445495.1). Classification (GTDB taxonomy): domain Bacteria; phylum Pseudomonadota; class Alphaproteobacteria; order Sphingomonadales; family Sphingomonadaceae; genus Sphingomonas. The sequence continues at coordinate 12,427 of JAEXLC010000323.1, forward strand.
AGGCGCAATGCTGAAGCGCGCGCGCGTCGCCATCGCCCGCGCCAATCGCGCCGACAGCGAGAACCCGCTGCCGCTCCTCGCTTATTATCGCAGCTTCGCCGATGCCGGCGAGGCCGCGCCCGATGTCGCGATCGAGGGACTGATGAAGGCAGCGGATACCGTGCCCGCCGCGCCCGCCCCGCGATTGCTGCTCGGCGAGGCGCTCGCCGCGCGCGGCAACGCCGTCGCGGCG
>JAEXLC010000051.1 GCA_023445495.1 Pseudomonadota bacterium
GCCTTGAGCCGGGGTCCCGCTAACTCTGGACGTTTGAAGAAGAAGCGGGATCCCGGCTCAAGGCCGGGATGACGAATTAGAGGGAGAGCAGGGTCAGCCCCGCTTCACCCGCGTGACATGCCCCATCTTCCGCCCGGGGCGGACATCGCCCTTGCCGTAGAGGTGCAGATGCGTGCCCGGCTCGGCGAGCAGCTCGGCCCAGCGATGCGCGTCCTCGCCGATCAGGTTTTCCATCTCGACCCCCGCGCCGGTCAGCGCGGTCGAGCCGAGCGGCAGGCCGCAGATCGCGCGGATATGGTTCTCGAACTGCGAGCATTCGGCGCCTTCGATGGTCCAGTGCCCGGAGTTGTGCACGCGCGGCGCCATCTCGTTGAACACCGGGCCGTCCTCGGTCGCGAAGAATTCCAGCGTCAGCACCCCGACATGGCCCAGCGCCTCGGCGACCCGTCCGGCCAGCGCGGCGGCTTCGGTCCAGTGGCGCGCGATCTCGGCGGGGGCCGGGACGGTCGACTTGTCGAGGATCCCGTCCTTGTGCTCGTTCCAGGGCGGCGGATAGCTCGCCAGGGAACCGTCGACGCCGCGCACCGTGATGATCGAGAATTCGTGGCTGAACGTCACGAAGCCCTCGAGGATCGCCGGCCGCTCGCCAATCTCTTCCCAGGCGCTCGCCGCTTCGGCGACGTCGCGGATGCGCACCTGGCCCTTGCCGTCATAGCCGAGCCGCAGCGTCTTCAGGATCGACGGCGCGCCGATCTTGGCGATGGCGTCTTCCAGCTGCTCGCGCGTCTCGACCAGCGCCCAGGGTGCGGTCCGCCCGCCCAGCGCGGCGACGAACGCCTTCTCCCGCGCGCGGTCCTGCGCGATCGACAGGCTCTGCGCGCCGGGGCGCACCGGCACCTTGTTCGCGAGATGCTCGACCGGGCCGACCGCGATATTCTCGAACTCATAGGTGATGACGTCGCACTGGGCGGCGAGCTCATCGAGGACGATGCGGCTGTGATAATCGGCGCGGGTGTAGCTGGAAGCGGTCTGCGCGGCGACGCTTTCCTCGTCCGGCGCCAGCACATGGGTGCGATAGCCCAACTGCGCGGCGGCGACCGCGAGCATGCGGCCAAGCTGGCCGCCGCCCAGGATGCCTATGGTCGAACCGGGAGGCAGCATCTCGCTCATTCGGGGTCGATCGCCACGCTGTCGGTCTGCGCCGCGCGCCATGCCTGCAGGCGTTCGCTCAAGGCTTCGTCCGAAGTCGCCAGGATCGCGGCCGCGAGCAGCCCCGCATTGATCGCGCCCGCCTTGCCGATGGCGAGGGTGCCCACCGGGATCCCGCCGGGCATCTGGGCAATCGAGAGCAGGCTGTCCATGCCCTTCAGCGCCTTGGATTCGACCGGCACGCCGAGCACCGGCAGATGCGTCATCGAAGCCGCCATGCCCGGCAGGTGCGCCGCGCCGCCGGCCCCGGCGATGATGACCTTGAGTCCGCGCTCCGCCGCGCCGGTGGCATAGTCATAGAGCCGCTGCGGGGTGCGGTGCGCCGAGACGACCTTGGTCTCGTGCGCCACGCCAAGCTTTTCGAGCACTTTGGCGGCGTGGTGCATCGTCTCCCAATCGGAGGTGCTGCCCATGATGATGCCGACCAGAGGTGCCACGTCTTACCCCAAGCTGTTGGAAGCGCGCTGACTAGAGCGAAGGGCGGGGGAGGGCAACGGCTAATCAAATCCTCCCCCAGCAAGCTGGGGAGGAACTGGGTGAGCGCCACTATCACTCCTGCCGCTGGAAGTGCGAAGGCCGCTATATTAGCATCCAACCATGCTGCTCGCGCTTGCCTTGGCCGTTGTCTCGCCGGCCCCGACACCCAAGCTCTTTCCGACGCGGGTCGGCCAATGCCAATGGGTACGCGGGCGTTTCGCTGTCTATAACGGCAGCGGCATCAATCGGCTTTGGGTGCGAGGCACCAACCATCTGCTCAACCTGCACGACAATGACAGCGACACGGAGGTGCCGCCAACGATCAAGCGGTTCTGGAAGGGCCATCCCTTTGAGCAGGAGCTATGGGGTGAATTCTATGTCTGTGCCCGGGCGAAATATATTCCGGGCCACATGCAGCGCGTCCGCATCCTGCGCACGCGCCGCACCGTGATTGTCGATCGCTGAAACTCAGCGCTCGCTCAGATAATAGCGGTCCAGCGCGTTCAGCGCGTCGTCCAGCTCATAGACGATCGGTGCGCCGGTCGGGATCTCGAGGTTGACGATCTCCTCGTCGGGAATGCCCGACAGGTGCTTGACCAGCGCGCGCAGCGAATTGCCGTGCGCCGCGATCAGCACGCGCTTGCCGGCCTTGAGCTCGGGGGCGATCGTCTCTTCCCAATAGGGCAGCACGCGCGCGATCGTGTCCTTGAGCGATTCGGTCTGCGGGATCGGCACGCCGTGATAGCGCTCGTCCTTGGCGAGATCCCAGGGCGAGCCTTCTTCCGGCAGCGGCGGCGGCACGTCGAAGCTGCGGCGCCAGATCTTCACCTGCTCGTCGCCATGCTTGGCCGCGGTCTCCGCCTTGTTGAGCCCGGTCAGGCCGCCATAATGGCGCTCGTTGAGCTTCCAGCTCTTCTCCTCGGGCAGCCACAGCCGGCCCATCGCTTCGAGCGCGAGGTGCAGCGTCTTGATCGCGCGGCTCTGGAAGCTGGTGAAGCACAGGTCGAAGTCGAGCCCCTTCTCCTTCATCAGCGTGCCGGCGGCGGTCGCTTCCGCAACGCCCTGCTCGGTCAGGTCGACGTCCCACCAGCCGGTGAAGCGGTTCTCGAGGTTCCAGGCCGACTGGCCGTGGCGGATCAGGACAAGCGTGGGCATCGGGGAACTCCTTGCAACCGGTTGAGGGCGCTCTTAGCGGCAGCAGCGACAGGGACAAGCGCAAGGGAGTCGCAAGATGGCGATCGTTCGGCAAACTCTGGTGTACCAAGGCCCTGGCGGCCCGTTCGAGGGCGTGATCGCCTGGGAGGACGAAGTGACGACCGCGCGCCCCGGCGTGCTCGTGCTGCCCAATGTGCTCGGCCAGAAGGAAGCCGACAATGTCCATGCCGAGAATCTCGCCAAGCTCGGCTATGTCGCGCTGGCGGCGGACATCTATGGCCAGGGCAAGCGCACCCAGCACGGCCCCGATGCCGGCATCTACATGAACCAGCTCAACGCCGATCGCGCGCTGCTGCGCGACCGGCTGGCGGCCGCGCTCGAGGCGCTGGCCGGCTTCGGTCCCGTCGATGCCAACCGGCTGGCGGCGATCGGCTTCTGCTTCGGCGGCAAATGCGTGCTCGACATGGCGCGCAGCGGCCTGCCGATCCTGGGCGGCGTCTCCTTCCACGGCGTCTATGACCGGCCGGATTACGCCAGCGTCTCGCCGATCCGGGCGAAGCTGCTGGTCTGCCATGGCTGGGAAGATCCGATCGCCCCGCCCGAGAAGACCTTGGCGCTGGCGCAGGAGCTGACCGAATCGGGCGCCGACTGGCAGATCCACGCCTATGGCCATGCCGGCCACGCCTTCACCGATCAGGATCGAAAGGAGTCCAAGGTTCCCGGCGTCGTCTATGAACCGAAAGCCGATCGCCGCAGCTGGCAGGCAATGACCAACTTCCTCGAAGAGGTGTTCGCCTGAGCCGATGACGCAGGCGCCGCCACCCCGCCCCAAGCTGCTGGACCGCGTCACGTCCCGGACGATCGACGAGGTGGAAGTCGTCGCCTCGGTGATGCTGGCGATCGCGGTGGCGCACTGGCTGGGCGCGGCGAACGTCTATTGGGCGGCCTTTGCCGGCTATATGGTGATGCGCGGCCATGCCGGCGAGACGCTGGTGCGCGGGCTGCTGCGGATCGCCGGCACGTGCGCGGGCGGGCTGCTCGCGCTTGCCGCCGCGCCGTTCCTCGGCTGGTGGCCGGCGGCCGCCGCTGCGCTGTTCCTGGTCGGCGGCACCGCGCTCTATGGCGCGATCACCGCCAAGCGCTCTTATGCCTGGCTGTTCTTCGGGCTCACCTTCGCGATGGTGGTGCTCGACAAGCTCGCCCATCCGAACGTCACGCTCGCCAGCTTCGTCGAGACGCGGGTGCTGGAGACGGTGGCGGGCACGCTCGCCTGCGTCGCGGTCAGCCTTGCCTCCACGCTCACCC
>JAEXLC010000111.1 GCA_023445495.1 Pseudomonadota bacterium
TCACCATCCCCGACATGGTCGCGCGCGGCGAGCTGCGGCCGCTCCGTGATCCCAGCGTCACGGGCATCGACGATGCCTGAAGCCGCGCCTTATGTAGGTTTTCTGTTCCGTTGCTACTCAACCCCCGACATCGACGCGCTGAGGGGCAAGAGCCAATCTGAAGCCGAGCCGTCAGGTCCTGCGTCGACCGATAAATCCGGGATTACGGCACGATCCTGTCTGGGGAAGAGGGAAGCGTCACCGGGCGGTGGTCCCGAATAAGCGGGAGCGATGGCTCAATCCTTGCGCCCCGGCTCGATGCCCCACCGCGCGGCAAGGCGCGCATAGATGGGTTCGCCGCGATGCGGATCACTGGTCGCTCCGCCCATACGCTCCATGCGGGCCTCGATTTCCGCGCGGTCTGCGGCGAGCGGGTTGCCCTTGATCCCTGCGCCTTCGACGATGCGGTTCATGAAGTTGAACAGCGCGCAGATGCTGATCGCGTCGAATAGCGCCTCCTCGCTCCAGCCAGCCGCGTAAACCGGCTCGGCGTCGGCGTCGCACATCTGGCTGGGATTGCGCGTGAGCTTGGCGACATAGGCCAGCAAGGGCTTCAGCCGCTCGTCGATCTTGCTCGACGCAGCGTCGGCCATCAGATCCTCGAAAATTTCTGAGTCGATGCCAAAGGCGCGCGCCGCGACGACATGCGCGCCATGGCAATAGGTGCAGGCGTTGAGACCCGATACATAGGCAGCGATCAGTTCGCGTTCCGCGACCGTCAGCGGCGAGGGGTCGCGCAGCACCCTGTCGTGATATTCGAGCAAAGGCAGGACCGCGTGCGGAAAGCGGCGAAAGAGCTTGTCGAGCGCTGGCTCGCCTTCGATCGATGGAAAGACAGGCATGCTATTTCTCCTTGTCAGGCGAGCCAAAAACCTGCCGCGCTATCCAGGTTCGTTGTATTACGGTCAGGAGGCACAAAGCTGCAAAACCCCAGGCGAGCGGTACGAAATAGGAGGGGAAAATGGCCATGAGGATGAAGCACAGGATCGTCTCGCTGCCTTCGGCCAGGCCGCTGTTGTAGAAGAAGCTTTTCCGGCCATGGGCCTGGGTTTCAAGGCCCTGTTTCGCCGCAAGCGTCGCATAGGCGAGAAAGCTGGTCCCAGTGACGGCAAAGGCCGCGACTAGCACCAGCGCCGGCAAGAGATTGTCGGGGTCGGCGATTCCGAAGCCCACCGGAACTGCGACATAGAAGATGAAGTCGCCCACAATATCGAGAAAGCCGCCAAAGTCGGTCAGCCTCGTCGCCCTTGCGACCGCGCCGTCAAGGCCATCAAGAAGGCGATTGGCGAGGATCAGCGCGAGGCCTGCATGATAGTCGGCAAGCGCAATCGCTGCCGCGGCCGCAAGGCCAAGCAGGATACCCATGAGACTTATCGCGTCGGCGCCGATGCCGCGACGCGCAAGCCATCGGCCCATCGCATTGAGCGGCGGGTCGATAAGCGGACGAAGGCGGGCGTCGAACATCGTCCTAGGCCCAGGTCACGAGCCCGATGACCGCGCCGGTCATCGCCGATGCCATATTGCCTGCGACCCAGCTCTTCATCCCGAGCTCGGCGACATCGCGGCGGCGCGCCGGCGCCAGCGTCGCGACGGTCGAGACGAGGAGGCCGACACTCGCGAGATTGGCGACCCCGCTCAGTGCGTAGGTCGTGATCAGCAGGCTGCGCGGATCGAGCGTTCCCGCGGGCATGGCGGCAAGGCCGAGATAAGCCACATATTCGTTGAGGATCGCCTTGGTCCCCATCAGCCCGCCCGCAGCGGGCGCCTGCTCCCAGGGAATGCCGATCGCCCACATCACGGGGGCGAACAGCCAGCCGAACAGGCGCTGGAGCGTCAGCGGCGCCCCATTGGCCGGCGGCAGCAGCGCGAGCAGCTGGTCAGCGAGATTGACGAGCGCGAAGACGACGATGATGATGCCGATCACCGCGAGGACGAGCTGAACGCCCTCCATGGTGCCGCGAATGACAGCGTCGATGCTGCTCTCATAGGCAAGGTCGGGCTCGGCGGCATCGGCGCCCGGCGATCCGTCGCCCGGCACCATGATCCGGGCGACCAGCACCGCGGCGGGAAGCGAAATGAGGGAGGCGACGATCATGTGGCCGACCGCGTTCGGCACGGTCTTCGCCAGGGTGGTGGCATAGAGGATGAGGATCGCGCCCGAGATCGTGGCCATGATCATCACCATGATCATGAACAGTTCGGCGCGGCTCATCCGATCGAACCAGGCGCGTAGCACAAGCGGCGATTCGACGACGCCCAGGAAAATCGTCGCGCCGCCGCCGAGGCCGACGACCCCGCTAACGCCAAGCGTCTTGCGGAGCGCCCATGATAGCCCGCTAACCAGCGCGCGCAGCACGCCCCAGTGCCAGAGCAACGCCGAGATCGCCGAAAAGACGATGATCAGCGGCAGGATCTGGAAGGCGATGACGACCGGCGGCTCGGCGCCGGGCTTGAGCAGGAAGGGAATCGGGGCGCCGCCGGTATAGCCGAACATATAGCTCGATCCGACAAGCGTCGCCTTCTCGATCGCCGCCACCGCGCTATTGGCAAAACCGACGAGGGTCCAGACGAAGGGGATACGGGTCACCGCGAAGGCGATGGCGAGCTGGAGCAGCAGCGCGCCGCCGATCCAGCGCCAGCCGGGCCGCGCGCGGCGATCCTCGGAGAGCAGCCAGGCCAGCAGTAGAATCACCGTCAGGCCGACAAGCCCCTGCAGGTTTGCAAGCCATGCCATCCGCCTTTTCCTCCCCTAGAATTTCCATGCCGCGCCGAATTGGAACTGGCGCGGCGGCCCGGCATTGCGCTGCACGAAGGGCGCCCCGCCTCCGAACTGCACCTGATTGGACGTTGTCGCGGCATTCGCAAAGCCCGATTCATTGTTGGCGTTGAAGAGGTTGAAGACATCGGCGCTGAGCTCGATCCGGCCGTCGAAGGCCGGAACCGCATAACGCACCCCGACATCGACCGTCGCCGACCAGGGCAGCCGCGCCGAATTGCGCGCGGCGCCCGGATAACGGTCCGAATTGCCGAGGAAATTCTCGCCGAACGAGGCGCCGTCGCCATTGAGATCCTGCGTCCCGAAGATCCGCGCGTCGGGGACGAGGTTCACCGGCTGGCCGGACTGGAAAAGACCGGCGACGCTCAGCGTCAGACCCTCAAGCGGATAGAGATAGCCGACCGCCGAGATAACGTGGCGGCGGTCGTTGGCCGACGGTCCCCATTCGGCCGAAAAATCGTTGGAATTGGAGGCCCGGAAGTTGATGTCGTCGGTATCGTTGCTGAGCTTCGACAAGGTATAAGATAAGCGGAACGCGTAAGCATCGCTGCCGCGTGCCTTGGCGAGCTGCAGGATCAGCGCCTTATATTCAGACTCGCCCGCGGTTTCCGACACGGTGATCTGGCGCGCCCCGCCGGGCACGAGCGCCACCGGCCGCGTCGCGTCGGCGGCCGCCTGCGAGCGAACAAGACCGAGC